>JAHHOT010000100.1 GCA_018677555.1 Gammaproteobacteria bacterium
CTCCATGGTACCCGAGTTTCGGCGTTCGGTAGATAAAGCTTAGACTTGCAGGCATGGGTAGCACCGAATCTCTGATGCAAAGCGAGCTGGCCGCATTGCCACCAACCTTGCGTGCTGCGGCCGCCGCTTTCTTCGAACGCTTCCCGCTGACGGACCGGCTCACCGGGTATGCGCTGCCCCATCTCGTCAGGCTCGTGGCATGCAGCGAGTTTGCCGCACGCGTGCTGCTCCGGGAGCGCGGCTGGTTTCTCGACTCCCTGGCAGACGACTCGCTCAGCCGGGCCGGGCCTGGTGCAGCGCTTGCCAGGCTGGCGGCAGGCGATGCACTGCCTCAGCCCGAGCTGCAACGAACCCTTCGGGTGATCCGCAATCGCCAGCTCCTGGCGATCCTGTGGCGCGAGATCAGTGGCCAGTCGGGTATCGGCGAAACCCTTGCCGATCTTTCGCGCCTCGCCGACGGGCTGATCAAGGTTGCGGCAAAGCAGGCCGTGATTTCCGTCGAGCGCCGCTTCGGCAACATCGTGAACGCCGACGGCCGCGCAAGGCAGTTCGTCGTGCTGGCGATGGGAAAACTGGGCGGCAGCGAACTGAATTTCTCGTCTGACGTCGATCTCATATTTCTGTACGACGGAGACGGCCGCTCGGACGGCGGACGTGAATTGTCAGCCCAGGAATACTTCGGCCGCGTCGCGCGCCAGTGTGTGGCCCTGCTGGAACCGGTGACGGAAGACGGTTTTGTCTACCGCGTCGATACCCGCCTGCGTCCCTTCGGCGACAGCGGGCCGCCGGTGGTCAGCTTCGCCGCGCTGGAGTCCTATCTCTTGCAGCATGGCAGAAGCTGGGAACGTTACGCGTTCGTCAAAGCGAGGATGATATTCGGCGACGATCGTGTGGCCGACGACCTGATGAGCAATCTCATCGAGCCATTTGTATATCGCCGCTATCTGGACTACGGGGTTTTCGAGTCCCTGCGCAAGATGAAACACCTGATTGAGGTCGAGGTCAGCCGCCGCGATCTCGCAAACAATATCAAGCTCGGACCGGGTGGAATCCGTGAGGTCGAATTCATCGTGCAGTCGCTGCAACTCGTTCGTGGAGGCGCTGACCCGGCGCTGCGCGGTCCCGGGCTCAGGGACGTCGTTGCCGCTGTCGTCGGGCACGGCGGCCTCGATCGCCGGGCCGTCGAATCCCTGATGGCGGCATATTATTTCCTGCGGCGACTGGAAAACTGGTTGCAGGCTGCCCGCGACCAGCAGACACACGAGTATCCGGACGGCGAAATGGAGCGGGATCGAGCCGCACTGGCGCTGGGACTGAAAGACCGCGATGCATTGCAGCAAAAGCTTGCCCGACATCGTGACTGCATCGCCAGCAGCTTCGCAGACGTTGCTTTTCGTACGGCGGGTCCGGATGGTGGCGACAGCGCCGAGGACGCCCTAAGTGAGCGGCTGGGCGCCCTGTGGGATGCAGCGGCAGACGCCGATGCCTGGGCCGACACGCTGCGAACGATGCAGATAGCGGCGGCGGAGCCCATCGGAAAAATGCTGGCCGCTTTCGCACAGCAGGCCTCATCGAGGCAGATCGACAGCATCGCACGGCGGCGGCTCATTCGCTTGTTGCCGCGACTGCTCGTTCTGGCGGGCGCAAGGCCGAATCCGGACGTCGTCATGCAACGCATGCTCGGCATCCTGACGAAAATCCTCCGCCGCAGCGCATACGTTTCACTGCTCAATGAAAACCCGCCTGCACTCGAACGCCTGCTGGATGTTTGTTCGACGAGCGCCTACCTTGCGGATGAGATCAGTCGCTTTCCATTGCTGCTGGACGAAATGCTCGACCCCAGGCTCTACTCCAGTATCGCGGGCAAGGCCGACCTGGCGCGCGACCTGGCAACGAGAATGGCTCGCTTCGATGAGCACGACAGTGAAGCAAGAATCACATCCCTTTGCCGTTTTCAGCGCGCGGCGTTATTGCGGATTGCGATTGCTGATTTCAACGGCAGTATGCCGCTGATGCATGTCAGCGATCGACTCACTGACCTGGCTGAAGTGGTCCTCAATGCGGCGCTGGCCGCGGCCTGGCAGGACCTCGTCCTGCGTCATGGTGTGCCGCGTATCGTCGACAACGGGCAATCGCGCCAGGCGGGCCTCGGCGTCATCGCCTACGGCAAACTGGCAGGTATGGAACTGTCGTACAACTCCGACCTCGACCTGGTATTCCTGCACGACTCGCGCGGTCGCGAGCAGTTCACCGACGGCGCCCGGTCGCTGGAAAACAGCATGTTCTTTTCCCGGCTTGTGCGGCGACTGGTGCATTTCCTGACGACACAAACCGGTTCCGGGTCGCTCTACGAGGTAGATACGCGGTTGCGGCCAAGCGGGCGATCCGGGCTGCTGGTATCGAGCGTCGAAGGATTCGAACGGTACCAGGAGGAAAACGCGTGGACCTGGGAGCACCAGGCGTTGCTGCGCAGCCGCCCCGTCGCGGGCAGCCCGATCGTCGCGCGCGAATTCGAACGCATTCGCAGTGACACGCTGCGTCATCGCGTGCGGCGCGACGGGTTGCTGGACGAGGTCAAAGAGATGCGCGCGAAAATGCGCAAGCACCTGGACACCAGCGACACGGAGCACTTCGATCTCAAGCAGGGCCAGGGTGGCATCGGTGATATCGAGTTTCTGGTGCAATATCTCGTTTTGCAGAATGCTCAAGAACACCCTGCCGTGATCCACTACACCGACAACATCCGCCAGCTCGGAACCCTGGCCGCCGCAGGTTGCATCAGCGCGGCAGACGCCGAGCAGCTGCAGGCAGCGTACCAGGCGTATCGCTTGCGCCTGCACCGGCTTGCGCTGGACCAGAAGAGCTCCATTGTGGATGCCGCTGAATTCGACGCGGAGCGCAGCAGCGTCATGCGGATCGTTCGCGCCAGGATGGGCGGTTGATGTCGTATAATCGCGCGTCGCGATTTCGACAACCAGGAGCACGCGTGAGCAGCAGAGCCGGCACCGTCGATGAAAAACTGATCCCAGCGAACGCCCAGCACCGGTACGAAGTGCGGCCGGAGGACGTGCCGCTGTCCTGCCCGATGCCCGGGATGTACCTGTGGAATTCGCACCCCAAGGTGTACCTGCCGATCGAAGAAACCGGCGAGGCAAAATGCCCGTATTGCGGCGCGCAATACACGCTGATGGCGGATAGCGGTTCCAGTTAGCGGGTCGCCGGTTTGAAGGAAAAAAGCGTTAATTTCGCCGAAAATGCCGGTAAAACGCAATTACGTACACCCGCCGGGATTGTGCTCCATTGAATACTAAAATTCGAATCAAGCGCCTAAATGCTTATAAAAAGCGGCAATTCGCTGCAAAAATACAGCAAAACCTCAAAACTCTGTCTTTCCTGCAAACAGCCCGGGCGAATCCAGCGCTGCCAGACCGAAGGTAAATCAGATCATTGTAGTTGATTATGGTAAATAATTACCTAACGTCACGAAAATCCCGAATAATTGTATTTATCTTTAGCAATTGTCTTGAAAATGGATTTTCAGATTTTTCGCCGCGATGGCCGTGATCGAGCGCATCGACCCGACGCCGCGTGGCGGCATTCTGTACGATCCCGAGCTGCTGGATCGGGTATCCGATCGGCTGTTCACGCCGGCCGCCTGGGACAGTGCCAGCGCCGTCGGCGGGTCGCTGCGCTCGGGGGGGCGCGGCACGACGCTGTACCTGAGCGGGCCGCGCGGGGAGTTCGTGTTGCGCCAGTACCTCCGTGGAGGATTGATTGGCGGGTTCATCCGCCGCGTCTACCTGTGGAGCAGCGAGGAGAGCACGCGCGCGTTTCGCGAATGGCGGCTCCTGGCACGGATGCATGCGCTCGATCTGCCGGTGCCGCGCCCGGCAGCCGCCCGCTACCAGCGCAGCGGCCCGTTCTACAGTGCCGAGATCATGACCGTTCGCATTCCCGGGATCCGATCGTTGACGGACCGCCTGCTCGATGCCCCCGGAAGCGACGAGTTCTGGCGCGATATCGGGCTCGGAATCGGCCAGTTTCACGCAGCAGGGGTCGACCATCCTGATCTGAATGCCTATAACGTGCAGCTCGACCGGAACGACCGAATGTGGCTGCTCGATTTCGACCGCGGACGCATTGCGTCGTCCGGGCCGTGGCGCCAGCACAATATCGCCCGCTTTCATCGCTCCTTACGCAAGGTCAAACGACTCGACGACAACGTCAATTTCACGCCGCAGAACTGGGAGCGCTTTCTGGACGGCTACTTCAGCGTGTCGAGATCCGCGTAGGCGTCTTCCATATCGTCCGGGCGATTCTTGAATTTCCGGTGTACCCAGTAATACTGCTCCGGCGCTTTGCGAATCTCGGTCTCGAGAACCTCGACGTATTTCATGGTGTCCCGTTCGAGATCGCCGCTCGGGAAGTCGTCGAGCGCGGGCAGTATCGTGAGTACGTAGGTTCCGTCGTCGAGCCGGCGCGGGAAAAACGGGACCGCGGCGGCGCGCCCGAGTTTGGCCAGCGTGCCGGTCGCCGTATTGGTCATCGAGGGAACGCCGAAGAACGGCAGCAGCGCCGATTGTTTTCTGTTGTAGCTCTGGTCCGGCGCATACCACACCGGAATGCCGTTGCGAAGGCTTCGAACCATGGATTTGATGTCGTTTTTTTCGATCGCATTGCGCGCTGAACGCTGGCGAGTTGTGCGCAACAGGTCGGTAAACAGGCTGTTGCGAAAGCGCCGGTAAACGACGTCGAATGGCGGGCAAACCTTGCTCAACGCACACCCCGATATCTCCAGGCTGGAAAAATGGGCGCTCAGAAGAATGATGCCCTGACCGTCGCGCGCAGCGTTTTCGATATGCTCGGCGCCGTCAACCTGCGTCAGCGAAAGCAACTCTTCCTCGGAGCCCCAGCGCGCGACCGCCATTTCGATCAGCGAGGCACCCAGTGCTTCGAAATGCTTCAGCGCCATTGAATCGCGCTCGGTCTCCGACAGCTCCGGAAAACACAACGCGATATTGCGGCGAGTGACCGCCCGCCGCGTCCTGGCAATCCGGTGGCCAAGACGGCCGAGCAGGAAGCCGATAGCCAGGCGCCGCTGATGCGGCAGCATGACGACGAGGCGCAACAGGCCGACAGCGAACCATGCGGCCCAGTATCTCGGCGTCCAGTAACGGCTGAACGACAGTCGTTCGGATGGCCTCATTGTTGGTGTATCTGCTTACTCCGACATGCCGTCGACGTAATCGTCGTTGCTCGTATCCTGATCGTGCGCAACCGCATCCGTGGTCGCTTCACTGGTGACTTCGTCGTCCGCCTGAATGCCGACGTGAAACGCAGCGAAACCGGGCATCACAACCTGGTTCCTCGCCATGCCGATGATGCGCCCGGTGAACGGCGAGTAGATTTTCGTGCTCGCATTGTTCATCGGATCGGTGATCGTACCGAGCAGATCGCCCTGACGCACGGTGCTGCCGAGCGAAACGTCGGCCAGGAGTATCCCGCCGCGATTGGCGCGCACCCAGCTGGAGCGATAGTACACCGGTTCGGGTTCACCCCACATCCGGCGCTTTTTCACCATGCCGAGCGTGTTCAGCAGTGTCTCGATCCCTTTGACGCCATGCTTCACTTCCTTGAGTTCGAGTTCCGACGGCCCGCCCGCTTCCAGCGTGACTGCCGGAACGCCGGCACGCGTCGCCGCGTAGCGCAGCGTGCCGGTCGCCGGATCGCTATGCAGAATCACCGTCGCGCCGAAACCCTGGGTAAGCGTCAGGACGTCTGGGTTGCGCAGGTCCGCGCGTAATTGCGGCAGGTTCGCCCTCTCGAACGAACCGGTGTGCATATCGACGAGCGCGTCGCAGTTGTTCACGACTTCATTGAAAAACGAGTGCGCGATGCGCGATGCGGCGCTGCCGTTGGGATTGCCCGGAAAGTAGCGGTTGAGATCGCGGCGGTCCGGCAGGTAGCGCGAACCACGGCGAAATCCCTGCAAATTGACGATCGGCACACCGATGACCGCGCCTGAAAGTTTCTTGGGGTCGAGATCGTGCATAACGCGACGAACGACCTCGATGCCGTTCAGTTCGTCGCCGTGCACCGCGGCCGTCAGGCACAACGTCGGCCCCGGAAGCTTGCCGTTGACTACCAGCACCGGCGTCGAAACCGGCACGCCCTCGAACAGTTCCGTGGCGGACCAGGAGAGGCGCTGGTAGGTGCCGGGAGGAATGCGCGCGCCGAGTAATTCCATGGGTTCCGCAAGTCCGTGCGCGGCGGTTACCGCATCGGCCAGCGGGACCTCCGGTTCCGCGTCGACTGCCGCGTCAGCGGGCTCGGGTCCCGTCGGCTCCGGCGATTCCGCGGAACGGCCGGCCAGCTCCGGAGTCGTATCCTCTAGCTGCTCGGCATCCTCGGGGTTGATGGCGACAGCCGCTTCGCTCGCGAACGCCGGGTTCGCGCAGGCGAGTGCGACAATAACGGCAAGGGGGTATCGCGCAGGTCGACGTAATATGTTCATAACAAGGGGATTATCTGTTTATGGCGGCCGTCGCCGGTCATGGCTTTCAGCCGCACCAAAAATACCTTATAACGGATATAGTTTCTGTGAACTATTCAAGCATTTATATTCGTTTTCTCGATTGAAACCGTATTGGGGACAAATGACAAGTAGTTTTATCCGGCAAATTCTGATTTTCCTGGCACTGGTGGCCGCAAACGTGGCGGTCGGAGACGATGTTTTTCCGCGACCGGCTGCGCTCGAACGCGACATCAACTTCTGGGTCAGCATTTTCACCGACTATTCCACCGACGAGGGTGCGCTGCACGACAACCGAAACCTGGCTGTCGTGTACGAACGTCTGCCGATGCCTGAATCGGTCAGCCGCAGCGAGCGCAACCGCCGCGTCAAGGCGCGCCGACGCTATTATCAGAACTTGTTACGCACGCTCGCGAGCGGCAAACGGGAAAATCTCACCGCGGAGGAGGCGCGCGTGCTGGCACTGTGGCCGGAGGGCGTCAGCAACAAGACGCTGAACGCGGCGACTGGCAGAATTCGGTTCCAGCACGGACTGTCCGATCGTTTCCGCGAGGGCCTCGTGCGTGCCGGGCGCTGGCGCGATCACATTCACCGCGAGTTCGCGAAACGTGGCGTCCCGGTCGAGCTTTCTGCGTTACCGCACGTGGAATCTTCGTATAATCCTGCGGCGCGGTCGCACGTCGGCGCGTCTGGCATCTGGCAATTTACGCGCAGCACCGGGCGCCGTTTCATGCAGGTCGATCATGTTCTCGACGAACGCAACGACCCGTTCCTGGCAACGGAAGCGGCCGCCAAATTGCTCGCCTATAACTATTCGATTACCGGCAACTGGCCGATGGCAATCACGGCCTATAACCATGGGCTGGCGGGCGCGCGCCGGGCGATGCGACAGTTCGGCGATACCGAGTACACGAAAATCTTGCGGGAATACCGCGGGCGGACCTTCGGTTTCGCGTCGCGCAACTTCTATGTCGCCTTTCTCGCAGCGATGCAGGTCGATCAGGACCCCGAAAAGTATTTCCCCGGTCTCGTGCCGGACAAGCCGGTCAGCTATGCGCGTTTTCGGCTGGACGCCTATGTCCCCGCGGACGCGATGGCCGACGCGCTCGGCATCAGCGAGCGCCAACTCGCACGCTACAACCCTGCGCTGCAGGCTACGGTCTGGCAGGGCAGCAAGCATTTGCCGAAGGACTTCGAGATTCGTGTTCCCGTCAGTCTGCTCGATCAAGCGATGGAGGAGCTCGTAGCTCGCGTCGCACCGGCCGATCGCCACGACCGCCAGTTGCCGGATCTCTACCACACCGTGGCACGCGGCGACACGCTGTCCGAGATCGCCGACGAATACCGGACGCGGGTGTCGACGCTCGTTGCTCTGAACGGCCTCAGCAGCCGGCATCGTATTCGCGTCGGTCAGCAAATTCGCCTGCCCGCCGCGGGTCCGGCGCCAGTCGTGGTTGCCAGTGCACCGCAGGAAGCACCGCCGCCCGCGGTCGCGCCACCTGCCGAGACGCCAGCGGCAGGGCCGGAGCCCGCGGCAGACGCGCCCGAGGCCGTGGCAATGGTCGTGACCGAGGACACCATGGAAGACACCACCGCCGAAATGCTGGTCGACGTGCCGGAAGCCGATGCCGTTGCGATCGCCGGTGCAACCGATGCCGGCGGTGCCGGTCAATCGACGATTCTTTCTGACCCGAGTGACTACAGCGTCGCGGAAGACATGACGATCGAAGTGCAGCCGCTGGAAACGCTCGGTCACTACGGGGACTGGCTGGATCTGCGCACACAGCGTTTGCGTGACATCAATGGATTCGCATTTCGTACGCCGGTCGAGGTTGGTCAGCGCATTCGCATCGATACCAGCCGCGTGAACATCGAGGATTTCGAAAACCGGCGCAACAGCTATCATCGCCAGCAGCAGGACAGCTTCTTTCGTGAACACACCATCACCGGGATTCGACAACACGTCGTACGCTCCGGCGAATCGGTGTGGATTCTCTCCCTGCGACAATACGACGTGCCGTTATGGTTGTTTCGCCAGTACAACCCGTCGCTCGACCTCGAGCGGGTCAGGCCGGGCGTGAAACTCAACTTTCCGGTGCTCGAACGGAACAGCAACAGCTAGGAGACAGGCAGATGGCCGCCGCCAGACTCACGCTGTTCCGTTTGCTTCCGGTGCTGTTCGTTGCCGCAGGCGCGATGACGTACATCGCCTGGGTGGAGGGAGACGATGGTTTCATCGCTCGTAACCTGCTGCCCGTGGCGTTGCTGGTTTTGCTCGCCCTCGTGACGTTGTTGAAAGGAGGCGGCAGCTGGACCGGTGCCGGCTGGCGCTGGCCACTTGGCACGCTGGGTTTCGCGATTCCAGCCCTGGGGCTGACGCTCTATTTGCACTACGGCTTCGCCGCCGATCTCGACGGCATGGTGAGCGATGCGCCGTATCCGCGACAGCTATTCCGCTTCCTGCCTGCTTACACGACGGTCGCGGGCGCGATCGGATTCGCGATCGGCTGGATCGCCGGACGAAACGTATGACGACAATCGCCCGACATGGCCCCATCGATGTGGCAGCCGGAACGCAGGTCTTTGGAACTGCCGCAGAGGTTTGCTACCGTGCCGGTCGGCAATCCGCTGATACAGATCGTCAACTTTCCATGAGAATCCTTATCCTGATTTCGCTCGTCGCGCTGGCGACGGCAGGCCCGACGGCGAACGCCAGCGAGTTTCCGCAGGCGGAGAAGGTCGTGGTAGAAAAAGGCAAGCGAAAACTGCACCTGCTGCGGGACGGCAAACCGTTTCGCAGCTTCAACATCGCACTCGGTATGGCGCCGCAGGGCGACAAGGAATTCGAAGGCGACCAGAAAACCCCGGAGGGCATTTACACGCTGGACGCCCGCAATCCGGAAAGTGACTTTTTTCTCTCCATCCGAATCTCCTATCCGAGCCCGCGCGATCGAGCGCAGGCACGGGCAAGAGGGCTCGATCCCGGCGGCCAGATCATGGTGCACGGTCAGCCGAATGAGCCGACGTATTCGGAGGCCTACTATGCCAGCGAAGACTGGACCAACGGCTGCATCGCGTTGTCGAATTCTGACATGATCGACATGTGGCTGATGACACCTGATGGCATTCCAATCGAAATCCGGCCGTGAGCCGGGCACGAGAATGCGCGTAACGCGCGTAATACTGGCGTTTGCTGCCTTGTCACTATCGCCTGCTGTGCCGGGAGCGGTGGAAGGGGATGAAGCGCCGGCCTGGTCGGCAGTGACGTTCGACGGTAGTGACCTCACGTTTCCCGCCGCGGCCGCAGGCCAACCGTCAATCATTCTTTTCTGGGCGACCTGGTGCCCCTATTGCAAAGCGTTGATGCCTTACCTGGAGGACATCAGGGAGCAGTATGAGTCACACGGGGTCAGGGTATTTGCGATCAACATCAAGGAAGACGACGATCCGCAGGCGTTCGCGGCCGGGCACGATTACGAATTTGTGTACTTGCTCAATGGCGATGACATCGCGACGCGCTATTCTGTCCGCTTTACGCCCGGCCTCATGGTTGTTGACCGGAATAACAAAATTGTCTTTCGACGCAAGTCGACCGAGCTGCCGCCAGGGCGTAAGGTTGCGGAATACTGGGCCGAACAGGTGACTGCCGCGCTCGACAAATTGATCACGGACTAGCAGATGACCTTGAGCACACATTTCAGCAGCAGCATACGCAGCGACAGCGACGAACTGATCGATGCAGAGGTTTGGCCGGAGGGCAGCCTCGAAATACTCTCACAGGTGGAGGTCGACCAGCTGCGCAATCAGGGCGAGGGTGGCCTGTATCGGCTGTTGCGTCGCTGCATTCTTGCGGTCCTGAATTCCGGGGGCAATACCGACGACGCCCGGGAGGTCTTGCGCAAGCACAAGGATTTCAGTGTCGGATTCATTCAGCAGGATCGCGGGCTGAAGGTTTCGCTCACGGGGGCACCAGCATCCGCGTTCGTCGACGGCGTAATGATCCGCGGCATCCGTGAGCTCGTATTCTCGGTGCTCAGGGACGTCGTTTTCACGAACAACGAGATTCGGGAAAGCGGCCGCTTCGACCTCAAATCATCGGCGAATATCACGAATGCCGTGTTTCACATTCTGCGCAACGCCCGGATTCTCGCACCCATGACGTCGCCGAACCTGACGGTCTGCTGGGGCGGCCATGCCATCAGCCGCCGCGAATACGACTACACCAAGAAGGTCGGTTACGAACTCGGCTTGCGCGGGCTCGACGTGTGTACCGGCTGCGGTCCCGGCGCCATGAAAGGGCCGATGAAGGGCGCAACGATCGGTCACGCGAAGCAACGGATCCGCACTGGCCGTTACATTGGCATCACCGAGCCAGGCATCATCGCGGCAGAATCGCCAAATCCAATCGTAAATTCGCTGGTCATCATGCCGGACATGGAAAAGCGCCTCGAAGCGTTCGTGCGCACCGCGCATGGCATCGTCGTTTTTCCCGGCGGTGTCGGCACGGCGGAGGAGATTCTTTATTTGCTCGGCATATTGCTGCACCCCGAGAACCGGGATATGCCCATGCCACTGATTCTCACCGGTCCTGCGGAGAGCGCGTCTTATTTCCGGCGCATTGACGAGTTCGTCGCTGCGATCCTGGGAGAGGAGGCGTGCAGCCGCTATCGAATCGTGGTCGACGACCCGGAGTCGGTTGCCCGTGCAGTTCGCGATGGCCTCGAGGATGTCCAGAGTTTCCGCAAGCGGCACCGCGACGCCTATTACTTCAACTGGCGGCTCAAAATCGCGCATGACTTTCAGCGCCCGTTCACGGCGACACACGAAGCGATGGCAGCCCTCGACCTGACGGAAGATCGGCCGGTTCACGAGCTGGCAGCAGACCTGCGCAGGGCGTTTTCAGGCATCGTATCTGGCAACGTCCGTGAGGACACGATGGCGGCGATTGACGCGAACGGACCGTTCCAGATCAATGGCTCGCCGAAAATCATGGGCTTGCTGGACGACCTGCTCGGCGCGTTCGTCGACGACGGCCGGATGAAGCTGAAACAAAAAAGCTATTCGCCCTGTTACCGAATTGCGACCTGACACGTTGCAAAATTGCGAAGCGGTATTTTGTCAAAACCGCAGCTACGGCCCCGACCACCCGTGTCGATTAAGTAAAAACAGCTGTAAACCGGCGATTTATATGTAAAAAGTCGCACTTTGCTCTGTGATCCAGTTCCTGTGCATTTAGCCGCTTCAGACGTAGTATTCATGCAAAGGACGCGTTGAGCAAAGCACATGCAGGAAAGCAAAAACTTAAGCTGGGCCAGCGATTTTGCAACGGAAGCAAAGCAGGAAACGGAGAACAGGCCGTTTCTTAACGAAGCCAGTAACGATGCAGATGGTTGGCAGCAGTACCGAAAATGGATATCGAAGGCGCCGGCACCCAACGGCAGACGCACAGGTATTGACCCCTCACTGTACACCTGGAAAGGCTATCGCACGTGGACTGAACAGGTGAAGCGAAACTGGAACGACAAGTAAGCACAAACAAAGGACTCGCTCGATGCGGGTCTTTTTTTGCCGGGCAAAAAATGCGGAACCGGTTCTCTCTTTCAAGAGAAAATTGAGCAACTGATCGTCTTCGTGAATCAGGCTGTGAACCAACTCACGGAGACCGTAAAACCGGCTGACTATAGTGCTGCTTAAGGAAACCAGATAAGCACACGGAAGTATGTCTACCAAGGGCAAGGAATTCGAGATTCAGCTCGAGCCTTTGAAAAGTGAATCTGCGCGTCAGCGCTGGGAGCTTTTCCATCGGGCGATCGCACATGCTAAGCAATCGAACCAGAACGACCAACTCGAGGCTGAGCGTGCCGGCGAACGCAAACGTAACGTGCCGGTTCTTTCGATCGCGCGTTGAGATTGTGGAGTAAGCTGTTGGAGCGATTTGCTCAATACCTGGATGAGCTCGAAGACGTCGTTTACGCGCTGTTGACGATTGGCGAACGCGTACGTCGGGCACTGCAGATACTGCTGGTTCTTTCGGCATCCCTGGTGCTGCAGGTGCTCGGGATCTGGCTGGCTCTTAACCGGCCTCCGCTGGCCCTCGCCACCGTATCCTTATTGGTGGTCTGTATGCTGTATCGCTCGGTCATCGCCCCGGCCACCGGCAAACTGGTACTCACCTGATTCTTTGGCCGCAATCGCGGTCTGGCCCTTGAAAATCTCCCAGTTGACACTATCGTGTCTGCTGCCCGTTCGGGCTGACGCATTGCCGGGAGCATGAAGTGAACGAATCAACGGGGCGGGAAACGCTCGGTTTCCAGACCGAGGTCAAACAGCTGCTGCAGCTGATGATCCATTCGCTGTACAGCAACAAGGAGATTTTTCTTCGCGAGCTGGTGTCCAACGCCTCCGACGCGGCGGACAAGCTGCGTTTCGAGGCGCTGGCGGAGCCCGGGCTGCTCGGGGACGATCCCGATTTCAGGGTTCGCGTCGAGTATGACCAAAAGGCCGGCACCATTACGGTCGCTGACAACGGGATCGGCATGTCACGCGACGAGCTCGTCGAGAATCTGGGCACGATTGCCCGCTCCGGCACCGCGGAATTTCTGCAACAAATGACCGGCGACGAGAAAAACGACGCCAGGCTCATTGGGCAGTTCGGCGTCGGCTTTTACTCTGCATTTATCGTTGCTGAAAAAGTCGTGGTCGAGTCGCGACGCGCCGGCCTGCCCGCGGAGCAGGGTGTACGTTGGGAATCTGAAGGGCAGGGTGAGTTCACGATCGAAACGATCGAACGCGACGAGCGTGGCACGCGCGTGACGCTCTACCTGAAGTCCGGGGAAAAGGAATTTCTCGACGGTTTGCGACTCGAAACCCTGATTCGCAAGTATTCCGATCACATTGCGTTTCCGGTGGAGCTTGACGATGTCGGCGACGACGAGAAAAAACCCGAGACGGTCAATTCGGCGACAGCTCTCTGGACTCGTTCGCGAAGCGAGATAAGTGACGACGAGTACCGGGAATTTTACAAGCATCTGTCGCACGACTTTTCCGATCCGCTTTGCTGGAGCCACAATCGCGTCGAAGGCAAGCGCCAGTACACAAGCCTGATATACATTCCGGGCAATGCGCCTTTCGACCTGTGGAACCGGGACGCGCCGCGTGGCCTGAAGCTGTATGTGCAGCGCGTCTTCATCATGGACGATGCCGACCAGTTTCTGCCTCTCTACCTGCGCTTCGTCAAAGGCGTGGTTGACTCCTCCGACCTGCCGCTCAATGTCTCCCGCGAGCTGTTGCAAAAGAACGCGGACATCGACGCCATGCGCAGTGCATTGACCCGCCGGGTGCTCGATATGCTGAGCAAGCTGGCGAAAAACGAGCCGGACAACTATGCGACTTTCTGGGCCGCGTTCGGCGAGGTGCTGAAAGAGGGGATAGTGGAGGACCCGGGCAATCGGGAAAAGCTATTGAAGCTCATGCGATTCGCAACGACCAGGTCAGAAGGCGACAAACGTGACCAATCGCTCGAGGATTACCTCGGGCGGGCTGCTGCGACGCAGGACAAGATCTACTACCTGTTGGCCGAGAATTACGCGACCGCTGTCGCCAGTCCGCATCTGGAAAAGCTCCGCGAGCAGGGGACAGAGGTGCTGCTCCTGTACGACCGTATCGACGCCTGGGTCGTCGACCACTGGGAGGAATTCGAGGGCAAGAAGTTCGCCGACGTGACCCGTGAACAGCTGGATGTGTCGGAAGGCGGGGAGAGTATTACGCAGCAAGCGCTCAATGACGAGCACAAGCCGTTGCTCAAGAAAATGCGGGCCAAACTGAAAGACAGGGTCGAAGCGGTAAACGTCAGCCGCCGCCTGGTCGATTCAGCAGCCTGCGTGGTCACGGGCGAGCAGGATCTGTCACCGCAGCTGCGCCGCATGCTCGAGGCGAGTGGCCAGGCCCTGCCGGAGTCGAAACCGATACTCGAAATCAATGTCGGGCATCCACTGGTGTCGCGCCTGGCCGCCGAATCGGACGATCGTCGCTTTGCCGACTTGTCCAATATCGTGCTGGATCATGCCCTTCTCGCAGAGGGCGCGCAGCTCGACGATCCGGCGCAATACGTCAGGCGAATGAACCAGTATTTGCTGGACATAGAGCAGGGTTAGGCCACTATAATTCGCCGCTATTCGAGAAAACGGAGAGTGCCAGTGTCGCAAACCGACCGTGACGAGCTGAAATCGCAGCTTACAGACGAGCAGTACCGAGTGACCCAGGAGAAGGGCACCGAGCCGCCATTCACCGGCAAATACGTCGACAACAAGGACGACGGGACTTACCGCTGTGTCTGTTGCGGCGCCGAGTTATTCAGCTCCGAGCACAAATACGATTCCGGCTCCGGCTGGCCGAGCTTCTGGCTGCCACTGGCCGGCGATAACGTTCGCACTGTACGCGACACCAGCCACGGCATGATTCGCGACGAAGTGGTATGCAGTAACTGCGACGCGCACCTCGGTCACGTCTTCGAGGACGGGCCGCAGCCGACCGGACTACGTTACTGCATCAATTCCGCGTCACTCGATTTCGAGCAACAAGACTAGCCATACTCTTTTTCCTATCGCAAACCTCTAAGGACCCGTTATGAATTCACTTCGCCACGCGATTAAAGTCGCGGCCGCGCTCATTTTCCTGGGCGGCTGTGGCAATTCGGCAGATGCGCCGGAAGCCCCGGAAGACGGCGCTGCAGCGCCGGCACCGGAATCCCAGCCAGTGGCAGCCGAGGTCGTCGAAATCGAACCCGGGCTGTCGATGCGCGTTCTGGCCGAGGGTAATGGCGACGTTGCAACAGCCGGACAGGTGGCCGTGGTGCACTACACGGGTTGGCTGTTCGATCCTGCGGCACCGGACAACCGCGGTGCCAAGTTCGACAGTTCGCTGGATCGTGACCAGCATTTCCGGTTTCCAATCGGCGGCCAACGCGTCATCAGGGGATGGGATCGTGGCGTTGCCGGCATGAAGATTGGAGAAAAGCGCGAACTGACGATTGCGCCGGAACTCGCGTACGGTGAACGTGACCTGGGCATCATTCCGCCCGGCTCGACGCTGGTGTTCGAAATCGATCTTGCCGGGCTCGAAGGTACCGCCCCTTAATCGAGCTCAGCGAACTCCAGCGAAAACTCGATGCGCCGGTTTCGCCGGCGCCCGCTGGCGGTGCTGTTATCGGCAACCGGCCGCGCCGAGCCGGCGCCGAGCGCCTGCAGCCGTTCTGCGGCCACGCCACGCTCGACAAGCGCCGCGACAACCGCCTGCGCCCGCGCGGCGCTCAGCGCAATGTTTTGCTCCTCGTTGCCGGCCGCGTCGCTGTGGCCGGTGACCAGGATCGTCGCATGCGGGCAGTCCACGCTCAGTTCGGCCAGCGCGTCCAGCAGCGGTGCCGCTGTCGGCTTTGGCTGCGTGCCGGCATGCGCGAACTCCACCGACCGTCCCCGCTTTGCAATGGCGAATACCCGCCGACAGTGATCGGTCAGGCTGCCGTTGCGACGAATCATGGCGACCCGGCTGTCGATCGTCATCCCGGGCAGCAACGCGCGCTGGAGCCGCTGCAGCTCGTGGTCGTAGCCGGCAAGGTCTTCCGTGACTCCCTGGATACTGACAGAGCTTGCGTCGATGCGTGCGTTGGCAGACTCGGTGCGCGCGAGCGCGCGCAATGCCAGCTCGGTCAGCAGCGACCAGCCAGGCGGCATCTGCTGAGGTAGTCTCACCTCAAGATCGACCGATTCGAACAGCTGTTCAGCGGTGTGGCTCAGAATTGTTTCATTGCCGCTTGAACTGACGTCGCCGCGGATCTGGACTTCGCCGGACTGAACCTTGATCGTGAGCACGGGTTGCTGCAATTGCGCCTGCGCTGCCAACGCGACGCCGCACGCCATCAAAGCGCATGCTGCAAATCTGAAGGAGCTCAGCTCGGGGCCCACGTGCCGGACGATGTCAGACGAAGTCGTTGTTTTTCTGGTACTGCAGGGTGCGCGCCTGGCCTATCCAGTCTTCACGATAAATCCTGCTGCGAAAGCCGCGTAGCTGCTGCGCAACGCGATCGATATCGAACTCGCTCATTTCGGCAATCTGGTTGAAGCGATAGATGCCCAGATCGTTGAGTGTCTGCTCGATCGCCGGACCGACGCCCTTGATCTGTTTCAGATCATCGCGGTCTGCGGGTTCAGCGGCATCAACCGAACTTGCCTGCCCGTCCTCCCCGAGCTCGTTGCCGATGTGCGCGTTCCGCGGAGGTTCGATGTCTGCGACGACGCCCGCCCCGGCGGGCATCGGCTGCTGCACCGTTGCGTCCGTATAAATACTATCGCCGGAATTATCGTCGGATCTGCCGGGTTCTTCCGTGATGTCCGCGGCATGCGCCGAATCAACGTCGGCTTCCGTGTATTCGAGCCTGTCATCCTGCGCGTCCGCAACATCCCCGGTGTGCTGTGCCACATCCTCTCCGGGGTCGTTCTGCGCGTTTTTAAAGACCGTATCGATCTGGTCCTCGAGCCCCGCCAGGCCGGTCATGGTGGATGCATGCGGCTCGTTGGATGCATCGAGCCCGCCGGGCAACGATTCTGCGTTGATGGGTTCTATACGCGTGCCGTCCCCGTCGCTGTCGGACTCCAGCTCCGCTATGCGCTCATGTGCTTCCTCGAGTTGCGCCTGCAGCTTTTTCGCGTCCTGATCTCGCTCGCGGAAGCGCTCGACCAGCGGCGGCACGCGGCTCTGCCAGGTCGTGAGCTCCCGGCTCAGCCGGAAAATCTTGTCATCTTTCTCTTTCAATGCGCCGGCGGTCGCTTCACCCCGGACATTGCTCGATTCAATGTCGTCGAGCAGCTTGTCGCGTTGTGCAATAGCGACGTCGTATTGCGTGCGCGCTTCTTTGAAATTGCGCTGCAGTTCATCGCGCCGCTCGAATGCTTCTTTCAGCGCGTCCGACAGTTCCTTCGCCTTCAGTTTCCAATCCTTGTTCGACGCCTGGTACTGACCAATCTGCTCCATCAGGCTCTTGTTCTGCGTGACCAGCCGGTCGTGCTCGTTTTTCTGTGCGCCGATCTGCTCCTGCCAGCTCGCGTTTACGGCGATTTTTTCCTTGGAGCAGCGGTCGCTGCGGAATATCCAGCCGAGAACGGCACCAATGATCAGCATCAGGA
>JAHHOT010000242.1 GCA_018677555.1 Gammaproteobacteria bacterium
GCCTATGGTCAAAGGCGCAGCGTGGGGAATCGACGCCTCCTTACGAACGTTGTGCGAGCGTTGGCAAGTAACTAATTACACCCAGTCACACAACGTTCGACTCAGGGAGAGTGTTATGAGAAGCAAAGCGTACTCAACGTTTGTTATCCCGCTATTGGCAACGATTTGCGTTATTGCCTTTATTGATACGGCAGCCGCCGACAACGATCGTCATCACGACGATAAATACAGAGGCAACAAGTACGGAGTAATCGCAAAGGCCGAAATCGAGGAGCTCATGAGCTGTTACGCGTATTCATTTGATGCGATTGCCCGGGCGGTCACCGCAACGTACTCGGATCCAGGCAATCTGGAATACTTGGACCCAATGAATTTGAATGATCCAAATTTTGCGGAGGGGTACGAGCGCTTTCGTAGCTGCACTACAAAAGACTTTGTTATCGAAATTTATGAACTCGACGGGACGCCGGTGCTCCGTGAGGGCGATATTCCTGCGGGCCCGCTGCCGTGGGTGAATATTGTGAACTTTTTTAATCGAATTGCTGCAAACCCTGTGACAAACAGCCAACATCTCTTCGGTTCATTTAGCGCTGAGGTAAAAGGAAGAAAAGGCACTCTGACGGCCTATGCCGCTATCACTGGTTATTCAGCTGCAGGCAAGGGCGAGGGAGGAACGAGCACCTACACGAGCGAAGTCGTTTACAAGCGCGGGAAGTGGTTGCTGAAAAAGACGACACTCGTCGAAAATTAGACGAAATTTCCGCGAAAAAGGTACCGAAAAAGGCGCGCAAAAGGTACCGGATTTATTTTTCCGAGAAAGGTAACCGGCATTGGACAGCGAGCTGCGATCCGCCCCGGGCGCATGACTACGTGCGAAACCTGAAGTGGATTCGAGCAAATCCGCCACGTGGCGGATCTTTTCCCGAATTGCAAAAAATCGTGCAGGCCTCGATGATGCCGGGTGTCTTCTCATATCGAAAGCGGACGCTCGTTGACAAATTTAGGGACGGTCTCAGAACGGCCAGAGGCGGTCGTTCGCGGATATCCAGGTTGAGTGTCTACCTTCGAACGCCAATATACTGCGGACCTATGTCGGCAATGCTCCTTGCGCCCACTTGCCCCATCACCATCGATAGCTCGGCATTCAACATTTCAAGAACCTTCTCGACACCTGGTTGACCGAAGGCCGCCAACGCCCAAATGTAGGCGCGCCCAATGCATACCGAGTCCGCGCCGAGCGCCAGTGCCTTGAAGATATCGGTTCCACGTCGGAAGCCGCTGTCGACCATTACCGGAACACGGCCGTCTACTGCAGCGACAACTTCGGGCAGACTTTCGATGGCGCCCCAACCGCTTGCCTCGGCACGACCTCCATGATTGGAAACATAGACAGCGTCCGCACCAGCCTCGATAGCGCTTGCAGCATCTTCGTGGGTGACGATTCCTTTGACCACGATTTTCATCGAGGTAACCCCCCGGATCTTCCCCAGGTAGTCCCAGGTCATGTCAGGCGTGTCAAAATCGGCGAAGGTAGCGCCGGATCCGCTGTACATTGGATTCATGCGTGCGAAGTCTTCAACGCTTCCGGTTCCGTGACACGATGAGCAATCACGATCGTCTGTGCGTATGAACTGGCCAAGTAGTACGCGATTACTTGATGAGTTGAGATCAACGGTCAGCACCACAACGCGCGCGCCGGCTCTCTCTGCGCGCTCCAGCATCATCTTTGCCGTGTCCCACTTGTTGGTTGGGTACAGCTGAAACCAGACCGTCTGTCCACGTGCTGCTATCACGTCCTCGATCGATTTCGTCGCCACATTCGAAAGAATCAGCAGGTGTCCCTGCGTTTTGGCCGCTCGGGCGGTTGCAAGTTCTGCGTCAGGATGAAAGGCACCCTGACTGGCGACCGGCGCAAGTACGATCGGCGACTCCAGTGGCTCGCCCAGCAATGTCGTTCCCAGACTGACGTCGCTCGTATCAGCCATGCGCATCGATCGAAGGTACAGGTCCTTGAAAGCGCGCCGATTGGCAGCTAGTGTTTCGTTGCCATCAGTGCCAGTTGCCAGGTAACCGTAATGCGCCGGCGGCAACGTGTGCTTTGCAACGGAATGGAAGTCAAAAACGTCCAGAGCTTGCTCAGGCGACTTGATCAAGAAATTCGGCAGCTGAATCGCATCCAACGACTCTTCCGCCAATAACCTTCCAGCCGCGGTATATCCAAGCAACGGACTAGCCGCAAGAAATTTCAGGACTCGACGGCGAGCTATAGCGCCCATTCCCTCTCCATACCAATGGCGAAACTCCGATCAATGCTCTGACGCCGCAACGTCTGCATTGGGCCACCAGCTGCCGCCCATTGCGCAGCAAAACCTGCCGTTCGAACGGCAGGACTTACCCGTATAGCAGTCGCCTTGATGAGCGCCACGTTTATTCCAGCCCGAGTTCCGTCGTTCCCTGTGTGAATACGATATCGACCGGGATGTTCGCCGCCGTCAGTCGATCGAGATCGGCCTGGAGCTGATCGCCGATTACGCCTTTCTCGCTGGTCAGCTTGAGCGCGCCGTCGTAGTCGCCGTCGCCCTGCAATGTCAGCAGCAGTTCCGACAGGGCCGCCATTGCGTCCTGCATGCGGTCAAAGTCGACGCTGTAAGTACCGGTTTCGTCATCGCGCACGAACGCGCCGTGCTCCTTGAAGAAATTGAAGCGCAGCATGTTGGCTTTGCCGTGCGCACTGCTGGCGCCGAAGCGGATCGAGCGGAAAATGCCCGCCATGAAGGTGACGTAATTGTCGCGTATGTCGATCTCGCCCAGTTCACCCATTTCGTAAAGGCGCGAGATCATGTAGAGACCGAGGATATCTGCCTTCCCCTCCTCCATGCTGGAGGAAACGTCGAGCAAAGCCTCCCGTACCGTGCCTTTGCCGGTAATCGTATTCTTGATGCCCAGCCCGTGCGCCACTTCGTGGAACATCGTGTTCGCGAAGAAGGAATCGAAATTGATGTGCTGGCGCTGCGACTCGTCGATCAGCACTCCCGAGATGGGCAACAGGATCTTGTCGAACTTCGCCTGCATCGCGTTCTTGAGCTGCAACCGTCGCGTGCCCTTGGCCAGCTGCACTTCCTCGTCGTTCGGCAGGTTGATGGCGATCGTCTTGGACCCGGCGTTGCTGTGCCCGGCGTAGTAGATCACGTCGTAGGCGTTGAGATCCGAGTCCGTTCCGGGCGTTTCCTGCTTGTACGCGTCCGGCACCGGCAGGCCGCGCTGCAGCTCGGGCAGGAAGTCCGCAAAACGCGCGAGCCGCTCGCTCCACGCCATGTCCTTGATCAGCACGTAGGACTCATAGGCCGCCCGGTAGCCAAACAAGCGGTCTTCGTAGGTCTCGATCGCGCCGATGACCACGTCCACGGGATTCGACTTGACGTCCATCCAGGCGAGATCGCTCGCCTGGTACTCGTCGCTGACCAGCGCGTCCGCACGCAGCCTCAGATAATTGGCGAAGCCCTCGTGTTCCGCGCAGTCCGCGGCCTCGCGCAGCAGCGCCGCCGCGTCGGCGAGCTCGTCCGCGAACTCGACGTGGAACGGAACGGTCATCAAAGTACCGTCATCGGCGCGTCGCACGAATGAATAGAGTCCGGTCTTGTCCGGAAAGTCGGCGGCTTCGAACTCCGCCTTCGTCATGTCGGCCGGATAAAACTGCGCACCGAGCGGCTTTTCGCCCACTCCCTGGATGAACGGCGCATCGTCGTTGAGCCGGTCCCAGGGTCCGTAGTTCAGCTCGGCGAAGCGCCGCGTCGCAGCGACGCCGATACTCTCGAGCCACGCTTCGTAGCCGTCGCCATACGCCTGACGCCAGAACAGGTCGTCCATGATCTCCGAGGCCCGGATCAACAACACCAGCATCTTGCGCTGATCCTCGCTGAATCCCGACAGGTCCGCCTGCAGCGCATAGTTTGCGTATATGTCCGGCCGAGTCGGCACCACCTCGACGGCGGCGGACGTCACCGGCTCAGCTGGCGCCGGTGTCGTTTCGTCACGCCCGCAGGCGGCGAGCGACAGCAAGACGACTAGAAATAGAGGCTTATAGAGAATTTTCACAGACGCTCCCGTCAAGTTTTGCAGATTATCGCAGCAACAGACGCTCAGATGTCGACGATCTCGACCGCCTCGGTCGACAGCGGCTCGCCGAGAAACGTGCCGCCGACCTGCGCGAAGCGCCTCCCCCCATCCGTCGCCAGCAGGCGCAGCGAACCGGTCCTGCCCGCAGCGCCGCCGATGCCGCCCGATCGCAGACGCTCCTGGACGAGCGACGCCGTCGTTACCGCCGAATCGACGATCGACATGTCCGCGCCGACGACACTGCGGATCACGCCCCGCAGGATCGGAAAATGCGTGCAGCCGAGAATCAGTGAGTCGGGTTTCGCAGCGCTGCCTAACACCGGATCGAGGTAGGCGCGGACGATCGCTTCTGCAACAGCGCCCTCGGTCCAGCCCTCCTCGGCCTGCGCGACCAGCATTTCGCAGGCCATCTCGCTCACTTCCGCGTGCTCGTCGATCTCGGCAAGGGCGCGCGAATATGCGCCCAGCCGGACCGTTGCCTCGGTCGCCAGCACGAGGTGCCTGGCCGCTGGCCGGGCGGCCACGGCAGCACGCGCGCCCGGCTTGACGACGCCGACCACCGGCAGCGGCGCAAGATCTCGTTGCAGGTCGTCCAGCGCCACTGCGGACGCCGTGTTGCAGGCGATGACCAACATCTTGATGTCATAGCCGATCAGGTGTTCGGCGGCGCGATGCGCGTAGCGCAGCACCGATGCAGCGCTCTTGGTGCCATACGGCAGCCGCGCCGTGTCGCCGAGGTATAGCAGGTCCTCGTGCGGCATGGCCTCGCGCATGGCTTTCAAAACGGTGAGTCCGCCTACACCGGAGTCGAACACGCCCACAGGTCTTTGGTCAGGTCGCGGCATAATCCCGGCACTGGCAAGAAACCGCGCCATTTTGCCGCAGCGGGCGTCCGCTCGCACGGCCTTTCCTGTACCATGCCCGTTGGCTGGCTGGCGTCCCGGCCGATCTTCGCGAAAATCATGAACCAGGCTCGAAAATTACCGCTCATCGGCGGCGGCATTGTCGTTGCGCTCGCCGTGTCGTATCTCCTGTTGCCCGCTCAAGTGCAGGTCGAACGGGAGATTCATATCGATGCGCCGCGCGCGACGGTGTTCGCGCTGGTCAATGACTTCCGGCAATACAACAAGTGGTCGAACTGGCTCGACGACGACCCCAACGCGCGCCTCGAATTCGCCGGTGCGGAGCGCGGCGCGGGCGCCATCATGCAATGGAGCGGCAACATCGTTGGCCAGGGCCGGCAGGAAATTACCGCCAGCGTGCCCTTCGACGCGGTGACAACGGAGATCCGCCAGGGATCCGAGCACCGCGCCCGCACGGCTTTTCAGCTGACGGACGCCGACGGCGGCACGCAATTACGCTGGAGCTTCGATGCCAGTTTCGGCATGAACCCGCTGCGACGTTTTCTCGGGCTGATGCTGGACGACATCGTGCTCGAGGATTTCGACGCCGGGCTCAACAACCTGAAGGCGCTGGCCGAAAGTCTGCCGCGCGGCGACTTTAGCGACCTCAACATCGAAAAGGTCGCCGTGGAGGCCGGCGATATTGCGTTGTTGCCGGTCAGCAGCGTGCCGACGCCGGGCAAGATCGCCGCCGCGCTGGGCGATGCCTATTTCGACGTTTTGCGCTTCATGGATCAGCATGCATTGCAGCAGGCCGGTTCGCCAATGTCGATCAGCCGCGGCTACAGCGGTTCCGAGATTCTCTTCGACGCCGGCATTCCGGTGCACGGCGTGACCGCGGCTCATCCGCGGGCGGGGCCGGGCGTGCGTATTGCACGGACCTACGGCGGATCGGTGATCCGGGTCAAGCACGTGGGGTCATACCGCAGCTTGGCAGCAACGCACGACAAGATTGCCGCCTACCTGGCGGCACTGGGCATCGAGCGGAACGGGGACGCCTGGGAATCGTACGTATCCGATCCCGCGCGCGTCGCGGAGGCGGACATCCTGACCTACGTTTACTACCCGATCCGCTGAAGGCCGAGTAAGGGCTGGCTAGCCGGACTTGACCAGAAACGGCGGGACCGCGGGTTTTGCCGCTACCTTGAGCTCCAGCTCGGGTTGCTCTGCAAGCGCCGCCTGGCGCGCAAGATCCGCATAGATGTCGACCATGAGTTTCGCGGCCTTGTCGGCCTCGATCTTCGACATTTTTCGTACCGATGCGCAGACCGGGCCTTCGCCGTTGGCCGGGGAAACCGCGTGCATGATTTTCCACAGTTTGCCAAACGCACCGCGTACCGATGCGGGCAGATCATCTTTCTCGATTGAGTCGAGGTTTTGCTCGTAAGCTACTATAAGTCTTTCTTTAATTGGGCCGTGGCAGGCCAGCGCCGAGACGGCGGAAAATAGACGATCCACGTGGTGAGTCATTACTGCTCCAGCGTTTATGTTTTTATTCGGCCGCTCTTTTTGACCTCTCAGCGGCTTCTTACGCTTTTTAGAGTTGACTACCTCCTGTAGTCCGCGGCTGCCCGCGTCGTGTCCTCCGTGTACTCTTGATCTTTCAGATACCTGCGTTGCATTTTTATATCAGTGTATTGAGTTAGGTGCAAGCGAGCCGTTTATTCCTGTATTTCCAGTTCCCCGCGCACAACGAGGCCGTCGACTACGCACGCGTGATCTCGATCTTCCACGACTCATCGTCGAGTGAGCGCTGTTCGGAAAAAAGCGGCTCTTTCTGATCGGCCTGCCACTGCGTCGCGAGCGTTTCGGCCATGATGTATTCACGGTACTCCGTCAATGCGTCGTCGACGCCGGCCGATCCGCTAACGCCGAGCACGATACGATCCGACACTTCGAGACCCGCCTGCTTGCGCGCATCCTGCACCGTGCGCACGATCTCTCGGGCAATGCCTTCCTGCACGAGCGCCGGCGTGAGGCTGGTGTCGAGCGCGGTCAAATAGCCACCGTCCTCACCGCAGGAGAAGCCTTCGGCAGAACTCGTTTCGACCAGCACGTCGAGCGGGCCCAGCGTTATCGTCGACTCACCGAGATCGAGCGCGAACTCGTCGCCGCCGGCCACCGCGGCTGCGATAGCCGCGCCGTCGGCCTGTTCCAGTGCCTTGCGTATAACCGGAATCTGCTTGCCGTATTGTTTGCCGATGCGCGGCAGATTCGGCTTGATGCGATAACTCACCAGGCCGGCGTCGCGCGCAATGAACTCGATGCTCTTGACGTTGAGCTCTTCGAGGATCTGCTCCTGGTGGGTAGCCAGCGCATTCGCCGCACGGTCATCCGGCGCGCGCACCAGCAAGCGCGACAATGGCTGCCGCGTGCGCACGCCGGACTGGTTGCGCGCGGCGCGCGCCAGGCCGACCACCTTTTGCACGACGCCGATGTCGAACAGCAACGCGTCGTTGCGATAGCTGTCGTCGATCTCGGGCCAGCGACTTATATGCACGCTGTCAGGCGCTTCCCCGTCGACGCCGCGCACGAGGTTTTGATAAACGTACTCCGAGAGGAACGGCGTGAACGGCGCCATCAGGCGATGCGCGGCATCCAGGCACTCGTACAGCGTGAGATAGGCGGAGCGCTTGTCCCGCGGATCGGTCGACTTCCAGAAACGGCGCCGGTTGCGTCGCACGTACCAGTTGCTCAGCTGGTCGACAAAGGACTCGATGGCATCGCCGGCCGTCTTTGCGTCAAAGTCATCCATCGCCCGGGTACAGGTTTCGACCGTCTCGTGCAGCAAGGCCAGCGCCCACCGATCGATTTCCGGGCGATCCGCGGGCGGCAGATCGCCGCTGAGATCCACGTCGTCGAGACGAGCGTAAAGGACAAAGAAGCCGTAGGTATTCCAGAACGTATTGATAAACGAGCTGGCGACGTCCGCAACGATCTCGACCGAGATACGCTTCTGCACGTCGGGCGAGAGCCTGGCCAGGAAATACCAGCGCAGCGCGTCGGCGCCGACCGTGTCGAACACGTCGTTGGGATCCACGATGTTGCCCAGTGACTTGGACATCTTCTTGCCGTCCTTGTCGACGATGTGGCTCAGGCAGATGCAGTTCCGGTAGGCGACACTGTCGGACACCAGCGTCGCTATCGCGTGCAGCGAATAGAACCAGCCTCGAGTCTGATCAATTGCCTCGCAGATATAGTCGGTCGGAAAATAATCGTCGAATATGTCTTCGTTTTCGAAAGGGTAATGCCACTGCGCGTAGGACATCGCACCGGAGTCAAACCAGCAGTCGATGACCTCGGGCACACGGCGCCAGGTCTTGCCGTCCTTCTCGAAGCTGATTTCGTCGATTGCCGGGCGATGCAAATCGAGTTCGCTGAGCGACCGGCCCGTGAGCTTTTCAAGTTCGCCAACTGACCCGACGCAATGGTATTCCCCTGCACCGTCGGTCCAGACCGGCAATGGCGTGCCCCAGAAGCGCTCGCGCGACAATGCCCAGTCGACGTTGTTTTCGAGCCAGTTGCCGAAGCGGCCGTCGCGGATATGCTCGGGCACCCACTTGATGGTGCGATTGAGCTCGGTCATGCGTTCGCGAAACTGCGACGTACGGATATACCAGGCGTTCTTTGCGTAATAGATGATCGGGTCGCCGGTGCGCCAGCCAAACGGGTAGTTGTGCCGGTACGTCTCCGCGCGAAACATCAGTCCGCGCTCCTTCAGGACCCTGATCAGCGTCTTGTCCGCGTCCTTGAAGAACTGCCCGGCCACCGGTTCGACTGCATCGACGAAGTAGCCGTCCAGGCCGACGCCATGCACGACCGGCAATCCGTGCTCCTGCCCGAGCGCCAGGTCATCCACGCCGTACGCCGGCGCGCAGTGCACGATACCCGTTCCGTCTTCTGTACTGACAAATTCCGCGGGTAGCACGACGAACGCTTCGGCGTCGACCTCGAGATAGTCGAACGGGCGTTCGTAGCGCATGCCGAGCAGCTCCTTGCCTTTGACGGTGCGTGTCACTTCGTGGTCCAGCTCGCCCAGTACCTGCTCGCGCAATGCCTCCGCCAGGATGAGCGTCTCGCCATCCGCATCGACGTAGCTGTACTCGATCTCGGGATGCACTGCCAGCATGAGGTTCGACGGCAGCGTCCACGGGGTTGTCGTCCAGACCAGGAAGGACGTGTTGTCTGCGCCCTCAACCCGAAAGCGCACGAAAATCGACGGGTCTTCGACTTCCTTGTAGCCCAGCGCCAGTTCATGCGACGACAGCGTTGCGCCGATGCGCGGATCGTAGGGCACGACCTTGTAGCCGCGGTAAATCAGGCCTTTGTCCCAGATATTGTTGAGCAGATACCAGACGCTTTCGATGTACTTGTTGTCGAGCGTGTAATACGCATCGTCCATGTCCACCCAGAAGCCCATGCGCTCCGTCATCTTTTCCCAATCGTCGATGTATCGCATGACGGACTCGCGACAGCGGCGCGTGAACTCGGCTATGCCGACTTTTTCCTCGATCTCCTTCTTGTCGAAAATGCCGAGCTCTTTCTCGATCTCGTGCTCGACCGGCAGACCGTGCGTATCCCAGCCGGCCTTGCGCGGCGCGTGATAGCCACGCATGGTCTTGTACCGCGGAAACGCGTCCTTGAAGGCGCGCGCGAGAACATGGTGAATGCCGGGCTTGCCGTTCGCGGTCGGCGGACCGTCGTTGAACGTAAACAACGGCCGGCCGGATGCTTGCCGCAGCGATTCGGCAAACGTGTCGTGCTCGCGCCAGAACGCCAGCATTTCCTCTTCGATAGCCGGGCCGTTGTAGCGCCCCGTTACTTCCTTAAAAACCATTTTTCCTGACCTGAACGAAAAAACCCCGGACGCCGTGAGCGTCCGGGGCGAATATATCGCGGTACCACCCGGTTTCGTGCCCGCAGCAACGCCGGGCACCTCTTGGTACAAGCCGGATAACGGGGGCCAGCCGGCCGGGCCTACTCACCATGCGGTTTTCGGGCGGCGACTCCGGGATGATCTTCGACCGCTGTCGGTCCGGGGCTCGCACCATCCCCCGGTCGCTTGAACCTGACGCAGCGGCTTACTGTTCCCTTCAACGTCCTCCGCGGGACACTAGCGATGCCCGCGCTAAAATACAAGAACTGCCCGCCATTTCAGCCAGGATTCCTGCATGCCAAACGATTTCCCCGACGCACGTCTGCTGGACACAAACGGTATCCGGCTCGCGGTTTACGAGGCCGGGTCCGGGCCGCCGGTGATCCTGTTGCACGGCTTCCCGGAGCTTGCCTACTCGTGGCGCCATCAGCTGCCCGCGCTTGCCGACGCCGGCTACCGCGCCATAGCGCCCGACCAGCGCGGCTATGGCCGCTCCGACAAGCCGGTCGAGGTCCGCGAGTACACGGTACAGAAGCTGATCGGCGACATTGACGGCCTGCTGACAGCGCTCGACCTCGAGCAGGCGCTGTTTGTCGGGCACGACTGGGGCGCCATGCTGCTGTGGTACATGGCGTTACTGGCGCCGCAACGCATGGCAGGACTCATCAACCTGAATATTCCGTTCCATGCCCGTCCCGATGTCGACCCGATGCTGCGCGCGCGTGAGCGGCTCGGCGATTCTTTCTATATTGTCAATTTCCAGGACTCGGACGAGGCCGACCGGCGTTTCGCCGGGGACGTGCCGCACTTTTTCGACGTCATGATGCGCCGGGGCCAGATCACACGCGACGTGTTCGAGACCTTGCCACGGGAAAAACGCGTCCTGAGCCTGCTGAAAGCCATGGATCGTCGGGAATCGGGTGGCGTGCCATTGCTCAGCGACGCGGAGAAAAAAGTCTACGTCGATGCGTTTTCGAACGGCGGTTTCAGCGGCCCGATCAACTGGTACCGCAACTGGAGTCACAACTGGGCATCGACGGCAGGCGTCCCACAGCAAGTCCGCGTCCCCACCCTGTTCATTGGCGCAGTCGACGATGTGGTCGTTCCGCTCGAGTACATCGAATCCATGAAACCATCGTTCGACGATCTCGAGGTGCACATGGTGGAAGACTGCGGGCACTGGACGCAGCAGGAGAAACCCGAGGAGGTCAATCGCGTGATGATTGAATGGTTGCGCCGGCGCTATCCACCGGACAGGGCCTAGTGGACGGTGTCTGACACTGGCTGGTCGCTTTCGTCACCGAACATCGCCCGATCGAATACCCGCACCAGGTTCTCGGTGCTCTGCGCGCCGACCACCAGCAAGCGCTTGTTGATCAGGAAATCCGGTACACCCGTGACGCCACTCTGACGCACGTGCGCTTCCTGGGACAGCACGATCCGCCGTGAATCATCGTCCTCCAGGGTCTCGTGTATATCCCTTGCCGCGAGACCATGTTGTTCGCCAATCCCGGCGAGCACGTCCTGATCGGCGATATCGAGGCCCTCCTCGAAGAAACCTCGCAAGATGTCTTCCGCAAGATGCGACGCGACCGTGTGTTCCGGCTCGGCGAGTTTCATGAGCCGATGCGCGTTGAGCGTGTTTGGCACCCTGGTGAGGCGATCGAAACGAAAGCGAATGCCCTGGCGCAACCCGGCACGCGTCAATTCCTCGAGCCCCGGCACCAGCTTCTGCGGGTCGCCGAATTTGGTCGTCAGGTATTCCTCGAAGTCCATACCCTGCGCCGGCATTTCCGGATTGAGCTGGAACGGATACCAGTTGATCTGGCTGGGCCCGTGTACCGCATGTAGCGCGTCATCGAGTCGCCGTTTGCCGAGATAACACCAGGGACAGATCAGATCAGCAATGACGTCCACCTGCAGCGTAGCCGGGGCTTCCGCATGGTGGTCATTCGCCAGATTTGCAAGGCTTGAGCTGATCATCGTGTCGTGGTCGCTATTCACTGACTCCTGTAAATTGGGTCCAAAGTGCTCAATTCAAGTGATCGTTGCTGCGCATAGCGGCTTGTTAACTTAGATCACGAAACGCCCATTAAGTTTTCTTTTTGAGGCAGGCACGGGTGCTGAATCAGTAGACATTTTCGACGATTTTGTCAGCAAATTGGGGCGCTTTTTCCAATAAATCGACGAAAATCGCATGAATCTCGGGCAGTATGCCGTTTATTGTCTGCGCGCAGCCGATCGAGGGGCAACGGATGTCGTCAACCACCCGCATTTTGCTGGGGCTGCTCAGCGGCCTCGTGGCCGGGATTGCCGTGTCCGTCGCCGAGAGTCCCTTGCTGGCCCGCCTGCCGGCTGTGATCGAACCTGTCGGCGCACTCTGGGTCAACGGGATCCGCATGACCGTGGTGCCGCTCATCGTATCGCTCCTCATCACCGCGATAGTCGGCAGCCACGGCGACGGCGTGCTGGCGAAGCTCGGCGGCAAAACGCTGGGGCTCATCGCGGCGATGATTGCCGTGGTCACGCTGTACACGGCTTTGCTGGCACCGCCATTGCTTGCCTTTCTGCCGGTCGATGCAGCAACAGCGGCGTCCGTCCGCGCAATGACCGGTGCCGACAACGTACAGTTGGCGGAGCTCCCGCCTTTTCGCGACTGGCTGGTCGGACTCGTTCCGACGAATGTGCTGCGGGCGGCCGCCGACGGCGCGATCCTGCCGTTGCTCGTCTTCAGTATTTTGTTCGGCGTCGCGGCAACGCGTATTGGCGACTCCGGCCGTGAACTCATACTGCGATTCTTTGGCGCGATCAGGGACATCATGTTCGTACTTATCGAGTGGATAATGTTCGTTGCGCCGGTTGGCGTCTTCGGGCTGGTTTTTCCGCTTGCCGCCGGCATTGGGCTGTCTGCTGCCGGCGCCATTGCCTATTTCCTGGTCATGGTGGCCGCAATGATCATGGCCGCGCTGTTGTTGCTGTATCCGATTGCAGCGCTGGTCGGGCGCCTCGAGTTTGCTGCTTTCGCGAGGGCCTGCGCGCCGGCCCAGGCCATCGGCTTCAGCACACGCTCCTCGCTTGCCGCGCTGCCGGCGCAATTCGACGCCGCCAAATCCCTGGGGCTGTCGGCCAGCGTCGCGGGCATGGTGCTGCCGGTATGCGTCTCCCTGTTCAAGTTCGCGACACCGATCGGCCGCGCCGCAGGCACATTCTTCATCGCACGTTTGTATGGCATCGAACTCGGCCCCGCGGAGACATTGCTTCTCGCGGGGGCGATCGGACTGCTCAGCTTCTACTCTCCGGGCATTCCGAGCGGCGCCCTGCTGGTCATGACGCCTGTATACCTGATGTTCGGCCTGCCCGTTCAGGGTATTGGCATTCTGATCGCGCTGGACCTGGTCGTGGACATGTTCATCACGCTCAGCAACGTAACCGCGAACATCACCCTGACGGCACTGGTGACCCGCAGCGACCGCTGATCGGCTTTTTTTTGCAATAATTTCGCCTTGGAAGCGGTCTAACTAGCGGACCTCATCATTGTTGACACCGGAGAAACCTGTGCTCATTCGCAAGCCCGCGGACATCAAGCCCTCGGAAATAACCAGCAAGGACGCCTATTTCAGCCGCCGTGAGATCCTCAGGACCGGGGTGTACGCCGGTGGCAGCCTGCTGGCTGGGCCTGGCCTTGCGGCTACCCTTCCGGAGGCGCGTGGCGCCAAACTGTCCGGCATCGTGCCGAGCGAATTCAGCACCGACGAGGAACCGAACCCGTACATCGACATCACCACCTACAACAACTTCTGGGAGTTCGGCACCGGCAAAAGCGACCCGTTCCGCAACGCACAGGATTTCGAGCCGCGTCCGTGGAGCATAACCGTAAGCGGCGAGGCCGAGGTGACCGGCACATTCGATCTCGAGGATTTCGTAAAGCCGCACACGCTGGAAGAACGCATCTACCGGCTACGCTGCGTCGAAGCATGGTCCATGGTCATTCCCTGGGTCGGCATACCGCTGGCCAGCATCATCAAGCAGTTCAAGCCCTTGTCGAACGCGAAATACCTGCGTTTCGAGACCCTGCACGATCCGGAGCGCATGCCTGGACAACGCGGCCGTTCGCTGCGCTGGCCGTACGTCGAAGGCCTGACCATGGCGGAAGCGATGCATCCGCTGACGATTTTCGCCGTCGGCCTGTACGGCGAAGTCCTGCCAAACCAGAACGGCGCACCGATTCGCCTCATCGTGCCCTGGAAGTACGGATTCAAGAGCATCAAGAGCATCGTCAACATCGAGTTTACGGAGCGCCAGCCGCGCGGTAGCTGGCAGCGCGCGCAACCGCAGGAGTACGGTTTCTACGCCAACGTCAACCCGAACGTCGACCACCCGCGCTGGAGCCAGGCGCGGGAACGACGCATCGGTTCGGCCGGCGATGGCCTGCAGAGCATCTTCGGCGCGAAGAAACAGGAAACCCTGATGTTCAACGGCTACGGCGAACAGGTTGCGCATCTGTACGAAGGGCTCGACCTGCGCAAGAACTACTGACCGCCGTTAGCCAGCGGGCACAGTGAGATGAACACGATCAAAACCGTTCGGTTCGTGCTGAAACCCATCGTGTTTCTGTTTTGCCTGGTCCCGCTCGCAATGGTTTTCACCGATGCCTACGGCATCACCGGGTCGCTCGGCGCAAACCCGATTGAAAACATTCAGGATCGCTTCGGCCAGTGGGGCCTGCGTTTTATCATGCTCGCACTGGCTATCACACCGTTGCGCCAGTTGAGTGGATACAACTGGCTTGCACGGTTCCGGCGACCGCTGGGCCTGTTCGCGTTTTTCTACGTGCTGATGCACTTCGTCGTGTGGCTGGTGCTCGACTCCGAGCTGCTGATGAGTGCGATCATCGAAGACGTTTTCGAACGGCCGTTTATCACGATCGGCATGGTGGCGCTCGTGCTGTTGCTGGCGATGGCAGCCACATCTACCCTGGCCATGCGCCGCAGGCTCGGCAGCACATGGCAGAAGATTCACAACAGCATTTACGTGGTCGCACTGCTCGGCGTATGGCATTTCTGGTGGCAGGTCAAAAACGACATAAGCGAGCCCCTGATCTACGCCGTCATTGCCGCTGTGTTGCTCGGCTACCGGATCTGGCGCAACAAGCTGCAGGTGACGCCCGTGCGCGCGTAGACCCTCTTTTGCCGGCGTGCGGGCACCCGCCACGCACATCTGGCGTTAGAATGCCGGCATGCGTCTCTTCCACCACGCGCCCGCCTCGATTCTTTTCTTCATAATCGGATTCAGTGTTGCCGTGCCCGCGCACGAATTCTCGGGGCCGCAGGGCAGCGTGCGTGTCGACTGGGCAGCCGAGCATGTGCGCAACGTCTATTCATCCGGATACGGCGATTCGTTCGGCATGGAAGCAGCCGTCAAGCTCGGATTTCCCGTGCGCACGACGGTTGAAGGATACGACTGCGTCGAGGGCAGTTACCTGCTGTTCGACATCGACGACCGATTCGCCTTCGATATCGACGAAACGGTGGAACTCGAGGTGCTAATCGATCGCCGTGCAAGCAGTGGGCTCAGGGTCAGCTACGATCGCAATGCCCGCGCCGAGCCGATGTTCGAAGTGAGCTTCGATGCGGGAAGCAGCGACCTCGTGCGTCAGCGCATCAGGCTCGACCGGGCCAGGTTCGCCAACCGCGGCGAGGCACACACTGATCTGATGCTTGCCGCTATCAGCGCGTATTTTCCGGGCATCCCCGACCACGATCATCGTATCGTTTTGTGCGACCTGAAGATCCACCGCTCGAACGAAACGCAGCAGCCCGCCGAATTTGGCAGGTTGCGCCTGGCGGTGACGGATTCCAGCGGACAGCCGGTACCGGCAAGGGCAGGCCTGTATGCGCAGAATGGGCGCCAGCCGCTGCCGTCAAGGGACGCGCTGCCGATAAAAAACTACGACGACGTAAACCGACAGTTGTTTCTTCGCGCCACCCACGTTTCTGCAACGCCGTGGCCGCACAGCAACCGCCACGTTTTCTATACCGATGGCCACTACTCCGCCACCATTCCGGTTGGTACCTACACGCTCGTTTTGAGCAAAGGACCGGAGTTTCGAGTGCATCAGCAGGACGTCGTTGTCTCACCGGGCACCGAAACCGTGGTGGCTGCCAGGCTGCAGCGCTGGTCGTCCATGCCGGCCAGCGGCTGGTATTCGGGCGACGACCACGTGCACATCAAACGCCATCGCAGCGATAACGCGCCGGTCATGGCGATCATGCAAGCGGAGGACATTCACCTGACCAACGTATTGCAAATGGGTAACCCGGCATCTCCCTACTTCGAGCAATACGCAATGGGGCTGGCGGGCCGCTATGTCGCGAGTGGTCACAGCCTGGTGCCAGGCGTGGAAGACCCGCGCACGGCACTGCGGGGCCATACGATCAGTCTCAATATCGATGAAGTCATCCGCGACAAAGACAGCTACCTGCTGTACGACCGCGTGTTCGCACGCTACCGGGCACAGGGTGGCATGTCAGGCTATGCGCATGTTGCCGGGGACTGGTTCAACGTCGGGCGCGGACTGGCGCTCGACGTTCCGCTCGGCGTGGTCGACTTCATCGAGGTGCTGCAGGACGGCGAGCTCGATACCACCCACTGGTACGACATTCTCGACCTCGGATTCAACGTCGCGCCCAGCGCCGGATCCGATTTTCCGTACCTGAACCAGCCCGGCGCGGAGCGCGTTTACGTGCAGGTCGACGGGGAGTTCACCGCGGACGCCTGGTTCGATGGGCTCAAGGCCGGCAAGAGCTTCGTCACGAACGGTCCGATGCTCGAACTGAGCGCGAACGGCGCTGGAATAGGAGCGACGATCGATGCCGAACCCGGGGACACGATAGAAATAACCGCTTACGGCGGGCTGAACCCCGATCACGAGACGCTTGATCGGCTCGAGCTGATTGTGCATGGCGAAGTGATCGCCAGCGCCAGTAACGAGAATGACAGCGAAGCGCTGCTGATCCGGCATACGCTGACGGTCGAACACGGCGTATGGCTGGCCCTGCGGGCCACCGGCCGGACCCAGGCTCTTGCACATAGCGCACCAATCTTCATCGTCACGGACGAGCGCGGTTTTCGTAATGACGAAAAAACACCGGAAATCGTATCGAAGATGCTTGCGCGGCTGGCGGAATACGAATCCCTGCAAGTGGACATCGGCAGCGAGCTCGAAGTCTGGGAGGTTGGTGAAGCGCTGGACGCGATGCTCGGCTCGCAACGTGAGTCGATCCTGACATCGGTTGAGCGGGCACGCGAGGTTTACCAGGGCTTGCTGGACGATGTTGCTGCCTGGCACTGACGCAGCTGCCATGAGCGTTATAATCAAGACATGCGCCTCTTGATTGGCATTTTTTGCTTAGCCGCGTCCCTGGCAGCAGTCTCTGCTGAATGGGAATCGATTCCGCATCTGTACCAGCGCGAAGACGCCGGACTCCGTCACTATTCGGCCGAGCGCTACGATGAAGCCTTTGAATCGCTGAGTTTCACGGCCGCGCGCGGCCTGAAGAAGTCCCAGTACATTCTTGCTTTCATGTTTATGAAAGGGCAACACGTCGAAAAATCGACGCTGCTGGCGATGGGGTGGCTCGGCGTTGCAAAGGAATCGGGCGAGCAGGAGTGGGTCGATCTGTACGATGCCATTTACGCCAAACTCACTCCCGCACAACGGACTGTTGTCGATAGCAGGGTTGAGCAGTATATCGGGTGGTACGGTATGGCTGCGCAAAACGTACAATGCGCAAAACGCCACGCCACCGTTGGCAGCAGGCGGCGTGAATCGACATGCCTGAAGGTCGAGGGCAAGGCCTACGAGGTTTACCCCGTGCAACTCACCCCCTGACGTCAGGAACTTGGAAAACAGCATGTCTATCAGCAACAACTGCTCTGTGATTATCATTGCCCTCGCACTGGCGGGGTGTACCACGATCGCGAACCCCGGCCCCAATGCCGAGGTGCTCGAGTGTCAGCCGGGCGAACAGCGCATTTGCAGCGGTGCCACCGCGTCGCGGCTGGGTAAAAGCAAAGACCCGCACTCGACGTGTCGCTGCGAACCTCGCGTCGATCATCAGCGTTGAACGACTGATGCCCTGCAAGCTATCCGTCGAAAGATTGCAGCGAGCCGCTGCGATCGTCGCTGTAAACCTGATGGCTGCAGCCTGCACCACCGTTGCCAATCCCGGACCGAACGAGCACCTGGCGGAATGCAGCCCGGACAAGCAGCTGGTATGCCGCGGCACTACCGGCCGACGTACAGGGAATACGAAGGATCCGCACTCGGTCTGCGGTTGCGCGGAACGCATGGACCGCACGTAGGAGCGCCGCCCCCGGAGCGACCTTGTTACACGTTGGGGTCGCGCCGGGGGCGGCGCTCCTACAGTTTTTCCAACGAAAAAGGCCCCGATAAATCGGGGCCTTCCTCGTCCTTTAGCGCTGGGGGCGTGGCTTACATCATGCCGCCCATGCCACCCATGCCGCCC
>JAHHOT010000184.1 GCA_018677555.1 Gammaproteobacteria bacterium
CCGGCGGCGCCGAGCTGCGCGCCTACCTCAACGAATCCTGCATCGTGTCGGACGAGCCCTATTACCTTCCCGGTGACGACGAGCAATTTACGCGGGCCGTTCCGTTCGCGTCGATCATCGTTGGCAAAGTCGCACATGCGCTGCTGAGAGGCGTGATTAAGGCGACTGCCGCCCAGATTGGCGCTGCTGCGCGACAGAAAGACATGTACTTTGTGGCGGCGAAAGACGTCGACCTGTACGAAGCGCAGCTCCACGATTCGCCGCGTCATATATTTACCGACCGGCTTACCTGCGCGACCATCGTTGCCGCAAATTTTCAACCCGACAATGCTGACTGCACGCACGAATACGTGCCACGCGTAATTCCGGACAGGCCCATAGGCGACGTTGACCTCGAGGCGGCTACACTCCGGGATGACGATTCCGTCGAGAACGTCTTGCGGCGCGCCAACGTCTGCCTTGACGGAGAAGCGAGATCGGTTTACGAATTTCGGTTTGAGTACTCCGACGACGGCACCGCGTTTCGCGTGGAGAACGCCGGGCTGTGGATGAATGCACTGCTGAGTACTGACAGCAGGCGGGCAAAGCGAAACGTCGTTTACACGATAGATCTCGCGGAACCGGCGCAGAACGCGGACATGCGCATCCTGGCTTCGGCCTGGATGCACCTTGGCCAGGTCAGCGCCGACATGGACAGCGAACAGATCGGCTTCGCCGGTCGCTCGGAGTGGCTCCGGGTCCCGCCGCTGGGCGGCCCGGCGCGCGCCGCCTACGAACGCGATACGGCGGTGCACCAGGATGTCTACGGGGAGATCGAGGCACTCGAGCGAAAAGTGGTACGCCACCGGCGCACGCTGGATGCCCTGCACGAGCGCCTGGCGGCCGCCAGCGAAAACGTGCACGACGCGATCTTGAAGGAGATGGATGATGTCGAGTTCCGCACCTTGCGCGCCGAATCACTGCTGGTCGCGCGACGGGCCGAGTACGACGATTTGCCACAGAATGAGCGGCACTATATGCCGGTCACGGTTCGGATAAGCGTAATCGAGTCACGCTCGGAAAAACGCGCACTCAGCACGCTTGCGAAACACCTGGATAAAAACAGCAAGCAACTTGCGACCGTGGCAACCGATATGATGGGATTCGAGCGCTCGCTTGGCGGGCCCGCCGTGACCGAAAACGAACCAGTCAACGCGCTCGGCTTTGCCCGCAGCAATTACTACGACGCGCTTGTTGCAGTGGAAGAGGCGAAGGCAACGAACGCGGAGGCGCTGACCGAGGCGGAGCAGACCTTGCAGCGCACCCGTAGCGTATACAACGAGGCGAGGCGCCGCGCCGGTATCCCCGAGATCGCACGGGAGTAAGTGATGAATAAACCGATCACCGTGCTTTTTGCAGCGTGCATGTTGTCGCTGGCCTGGCAACATCCTGCCGCCCAGGAAGCCGACGATGTACTTTCCAGCGACGACATCGTGGAAGCCCTGGAACAGTCTCCACCGCCCGCAACACGCAGCCTGACCCGCGGTTTTGCTGTGAAAACGCGGAAAAGCGTCGATCTGGACATACCGTTCGAATACAACTCCAGCGAACTGGCACCCGAGGCGCGACAGCAGCTCCTGCAGCTGAGCCATGCTCTGACCAGCGAGCAGCTCGGCCATTTTCGCTTCGAAATCGCGGGCCATACCGACGCATCCGGTGCTGAGGAGTACAATCGCAGTTTGTCGGAGCGCAGGGCCGAAGCGGTGCGAGAGTTTCTGATCCAACAGGGCGTGAAACCCGAAAAGCTGCAGTCCGTCGGGCTGGGCGAGGAACGGCTGCTGATGCCGGACGATCCGCGCAATTCGCGCAACCGCCGCGTGGAAATTCGAAATCTCGGAGAAGACCAGTAATTACACGAGGATTGCAATGCGTTCGCTAATTGTCACGACAATCGCCGCCACGTTCGCCGCATTGTGCGGCTTGTATGCCACGCCGGTCAGCGCCGAACAACGGGCATTACTCGTGGGCGTTGGCAAATACCGGGTCCCCGGACACGACCTGCCCGCCATCGATCTCGACCTCGACCGGATGCAGCACGTATTGAACCTTATGGGATTCGAGGATTCGCAGATCAGGCGACTGCTCGATGAGCAGGCAACGTCGCGCAATGTAACGCGGGAAATGAAGCGCTGGCTGGTCGATGGCGTCGAAGAGGACGACCGGGTGGTTTTCTACTACAGCGGCCACGGCAGCTTCAATGCCGACGCCAGCGGCGACGAGGCTGACATGGTCGACGAGGTGCTGGTTACGCACGACGTCAGCTTCTCCAATCGCAACGGCCAGCGCACGTTGAACGGCGTCGTCGACGACGACACACTTTCGGCATTAATTGCGGCGATACCCAGCAAAAACGTCTGGGTGATCATCGATGCCTGCCATTCCGGCACCGCGACACGCAACTTCACCATGGACAACCAGCGTCTCGGTACAGGCCAGCTGGTGGAGAAATCGTTCGTCTACGCCGGCATGCCGTCGCCGAAAAGCAAAGCCTACACACGCTCTATCGGTGCGAACGCGGGCAACAACTTCGTCTCCCTGGCGGCGGCGGGCGATCAGGAACAGGCCATCGGCACGCTCGACGGCGGCATCTTCACCATGGGGCTCTGGAAAGCCATCGACGAAGCCGCCCGCACCGGCAGCTCGCTCACAGTGCACGACCTGCGCGAGTTCACCGCGGAGTTTATCCGCGCCAGCGTCGACCCTGGTCGCGTCCACACACCGCAGGTCGAAGGCAACCCGGCGCTGGCGAGCGGGTCTCTCGACATCATCCCTCTCAGGGACGGTAACGGCCCGAACCGCAAGAAGCTTGTGCAAATCGTCGCGGATACGGATCGCGGCTTCGAATTCAAGAGCAATGCGGGCGTGTACCAGCTCGGCACACCGCTGAAGCTCGACATGACCATCCCGATCGACGGCTATCTCAACGTCGTCACCGTCGATTCCAAGGACGATGCGATCGTGCTGTTCCCGAATTCCTATCATGCGGACAACAAGGTCACCAAAGGCAGGTTCGCGATTCCAACCGACAAGATGACGTTCGAACTACCCGCATCGGAACCACTCGGTCCCACGTTGCTCGTCGGTTTCGTGACGCGCGAGCGCATTAACTTCTACGAACAGAATCTCGACCAGCGCGACGCCGACGGCACGATCAACGTCGATTTTTCCAAGGTATCGGCGACGGCGACGCGGGCATTCAAGGTGGCGCCGAAGGACGACGGCAAGTACGCGAGCCATATTGAAGTTTCCGTCGTGCGCTGACGCGCCGCGCCTGCAGCTTTCAACGGCTGCGCGCGACCGCTAGAATGCGCGACACCAATCAATGAGGGGGAGTTCGATGAAACAACTAACCGCGCTGGCGTTTTCACTGCTGCTGGTCGCCTGCGGGCAGGACGCAGCACCGCCGGCACCGGCCGAACCGGCCAGCGACCCGCCAGCCCAGATGGCCGAAGTCCGCTCGCTCAGCGAGATTCTCGCGGCGCAACCCGCAGAAGTGCAGGCCCGCTACCAGTACCGGCATCCCGGCGAAACGCTCGAATTCTTCGGCGTATCTCCGGGCAGCACCGTTATCGAAGCGCTGCCCGGCGGTGGCTGGTACAGCAAGATCCTGCTCCCCTACCTGGGGCCCGAGGGCAAGCTGATCGGTGCCAATTACGCCATCGATATGTGGCCGCGTTTCGGTTTTTTCAGTGACGAGTTTATCGAAGGCACCAAAACCTGGGTTACGGACTGGCCAGCCGGTGCCGAAGAGTGGCGCGACGAGGACAGCGCAAGCGTCTCGGCTTTCGTACTCGGCTCTATGCCGGACGAGTTGGCCGGCAACGTGGACACCGTCCTGTTCATACGTGCGCTCCACAACATGCAGCGGTTCGAGGCCGATGGCGGCTATCTGACGTCCGCGCTCATGGACGCGTACACGGCGTTGAAACCCGGTGGAGTAATGGGCGTCGTGCAACATCGTGCCCCCGAGGACATGCCGGATGAGTGGGCCGATGGCAGCGCCGGTTACCTGAAACAGTCCTTCGTTGTTGCGCAAGCCGAGAAGGCCGGCTTTGAACTGGTTGACGAATCGGAAATCAATGCCAACCCGAACGACCAGCCGACGACAGAAGACGTGGTTTGGCGCCTGCCGCCGTCATTGCAGAACGCCCGCGACAATGAAGAGTTACGTGCGGCTATGGAGGCCATCGGTGAGTCGGATCGCATGACGCTCAAGTTCCGCAAGCCGATGTAATCACCAACGGAGTATCCGGATGACGAATCGAATTATGGTCGGCATGGCCGGCCTCTTGCTGGCCGTCATTGTCCAGGCTCAGTCCGGCATAAGCATCAAGTCGACGGAAGTCGTGCCGGGCCTTTACATGCTCGAGGGCGAAGGCGGGTTTGCCGGCGGTAACATGGGGCTGATGGTCGGCAACGACGGCACTGTGCTGATCGATGACGGCATCGAGCCGGTTGCGCCGATCTTGCTCGATGCGATCGAACAGCACACCGGCCGCAACATCGACTTCGTCATCAACACGCATGTGCACGGCGACCACATAGGCGCCAACAAGGCACTGCATCTCTCGGGCGCAACTGTCGTGGCCCACGATAACCTGCGCAAGCGGCTTATTGAAAAAGGCTGGGATACACCCGCCGGCACGCGCCCGGCCAGCAAGGAAGAACTGCCGGAAGTGACTTTTTCCGACTCGATGACGTTTCACCTCAACGACCACGAGGCGTACGTGTTTCACCTGGTCAAAGCACATACGGATGGCGATTCAGCTATCCATTTCCGCGATATCGACGTAATTCACGCCGGCGATATATTCTTCAACGGACTATTCCCGTTCATTGACCTGGATTCGGGCGGCAGCGTTGCCGGGTACCAGGCGGCGCAGCAACGGATCATCAACATGGCGGGCCCCGATACGATCATCATTCCCGGGCACGGCCCATTGTCCAATCGCGAGGAATTGCAGGTCGCCCTGGATATGCTGACCGATGCCGAAGCGCGTGTAAAAGCATTGGTCGATGCGGGACAGTCGGAAGACGAGGTCGTCGCATCGAATCCGCTGCAAATCTATCACAATGACTGGAACTGGTCCTTCATCACAACCGAGCGAATGACACGTACGCTGTATCGATCGCTGAGCAGTCAATAACGGCAAACAAAAACAAAAATAAAGGAATCTCATGGCCGAATCTGAAACAGTGAAAGTCAGTCGCGTGCAACGTGCGCTGGCCGCCGTCGAACGCTTTGGTAACAAACTGCCTGACCCGGCGGTGCTGTTCATCGCTCTGATTTTTATCGTGTGGCTGTTGTCGTGGTTGCTGTCATATGCAACATGGAGTTTCGTCGATCCGCGCTCACAGGAGCCGATCGTCGTCATCAACCAGCTGACAGGCGAAGCCTTCACGACTTTCCTGACCGGCCTGGTGACGAATTTCGTGCAGTTCGGCCCGGTCGGCACCGTGCTGGTTGCTATGCTCGGCATCGGCGTGGCCGAACATTCCGGCTTCATCACGACCGGTATCCGCGCGCTGCTCAACGTCACCGCGACGAGGCTGCTGACGCCGATGGTCATCCTCGTCGGAATCGTCAGCCACTCGGCAGTCGACGCCGGATACGTGCTGGTGATCCCGATTGGCGGCGTCATCTTCTACGCGGCCGGGCGACATCCGCTCGCCGGCATCGCCGCGGCCTTCGCCGGCGTGTCGGGCGGATTCTCGGCGAATTTCGTGCCGTCGGCGCTCGATCCGCTGTTGCAGGGCCTGACGCAGGGCGGCGCGCAGTTGCTCGACCCGGCCATCGAGGTCAACACGCTCAACAACTACTTCTTCACCACGGCATCGTCAGTATTGATCATCAGTCTCGGCTGGTGGATTACCGACAAAATCGTCGAACCGCGTATCAGCGATACGCCGGTCGACGGCGCCGCCGAAGATCTGCCAGAGCTTCATGACCTCAAGCCTGAAGAACGCAGGGGGTTGCGGTGGGCGCTGATCGTCATGGCGCTGGGTCTCGTCTTGCTGACCGTGACATTGATTCCAGCGGCATCGGCGTGGCGGGACGCGAATGGCAATCTGGCCACATTCCAGGCACCGATCATGCGTTCGATCGTTGCGCTGGTGTTCCTGTTTTTCCTGATTCCCGGCATGGTATTCGGTTATGTTGCCGGCACCCTCAAAGGGATGAAAGACGTCATCGAGGGCATGACACACTCGATGCATCAGATGGCGTATTACCTCGTTATCATGTTTTTCATTGCGCAGTTCGTCTATGCCTTCGGCGCATCGAACCTGGGCACTTTGCTTGCACTCGCAGGCGCTGAGGCACTCAAAGGACTGCGCGATTTTCCGTCGATACTGATCATCGGCATCGTATTGCTCACGGGTCTTGTC
>JAHHOT010000178.1 GCA_018677555.1 Gammaproteobacteria bacterium
GCGGGGGCGCCGCTCCTACAGCCGCTGTTGCAGCCAGCGTTCGGCAATGAGGGCCGCGGCGGCGGCGTCGATCGATGCTTTTTTTATGCGGCCGCGGATGCCGAGCGCCCGTTCGTTGCGCAACATCGCTGCCGCTTCTGCCGACGAGTATCGCTCGTCGATCGTCTCGACCGGCAGCCCGAAGCGCGCCAGCTCGTCGACGAAACCATCGACGAGGGCACTCATGGCGCTCGCTTGGCCGTCGGCGTCGAGCGGCAGGCCGACGACGAGGCGGGCGGGTTTCCACTCTTGCAGGATGCCGTCCAGCGTTTCCCAGTCAGGACCCGCCGCGCCGTTACTGATCGTCGCAACCGGGTTCGCCGAGCCAGTCACCTCCTGGCCCACCGCAACGCCAATCCGGCGCATGCCGAAGTCGAGGGCGACGATCGTTTCCGGCGCTGCTTTCTCAGGCGTGTCCGGCATGGGGTGACAGGCGCGAGATGTCTATGCCCAGTGAGCTTGCGGCATATTCCCAGCGGTTCTCGAACGGGACCTCGAACAGTATCTCCTTGCTCGCCGGCACATGCAGCCACGTGTTCTGCAATATTTCGTCTTCGAGCTGGCCGGCCTGCCAGCCGGCGTAACCGAGTGCAATCAGCGACTGATCGGGGCCAGCGCCTTCCGCGAGCGAATCGAGGATGTCGCGTGACATGGTCAGCTGGATATCCGGCGATACGGCCACTGTGCTCTCGAACTCGCTTGACGCGTCGTGCAGCACGAATCCTCGCTCCGGCGCCACCGGGCCGCCATTCATCACCGGCAAGGTCGCCACAGCGGCGTTGACATTCCGCAGATCCAGCTGTTCGAACAGGCCGCCAAGACTCATCTCGGTGGGGCGATTTATGATGATGCCGAGCGCGCCTTCGGGACTGTGCTCGCAGATTAGCGTAACGGTGGTGGAGAAATTCGGATCGAGCATGCCGGGCATGGCGATAAGCAGCTGATTGTGAAGTGAATCGTAAGATTCCATCGCAATAGTATGGTGGCTGCGGGGTAGCGAAACAACCACCTGGCCGCAGCGAGCGGGGGTTTGCAACGCATAGCGCGGCCATTCGGCAAACGCCGCCCTCTAGGATCCGGTGGCGACGGCCGACTCGATGGCGCCGGAGTCAAAACGCCAGACGTAGCTGAAGTTGAGATTCGGGTGATCGATCCGCACAGATTCGGGAAACGGGTCAAATGGCGCGGCGCGGCGCAGGATGTTGAGCGCCGCCTTGTCGAGGAGTCGCGACCCCGACGACTGCACGATGACGACCTCGCCGAGCTGCCCGGATGAATAGACGGTCACCTGCAGATACAGGTCCCCGGTAACGCCGCGTAAATCCACCTGCTCGGGCAGGTAGCGACTGCCAACGGATTCGATCTTGGAAATCCAGCGGTTTGCATACTCCGCAATATTCGATTCGCGACTATTCGCGCTGACATCGATCCGATCGAGATTCTGGTCGCGTATAAGAAACGTAGCATCGTCTTTCTGCGGCAGCGGCAGCGTGGTTTCGACGCCGCGCTCCATGGTTATCGCCGTGCTTGCGTCCGGTGCGGGTATCTCGCGCGGGTGGTCCGCGACGCGCCGCTCGGCGTCCGCTTTGGCGGTCACGATCTGGTCAGCCGATTCGAATTGTTCGACGGAATCCTGCAGGCTGTCGCCGTCCACCACGCCGGCGTTGTCCACCGGCACGCTGCTGAGCGCCGCCGCACTCGGCCGCGCGTTTTCCAGCGTATTGCCGTCACCGCTCTGATTCGCCTGCGCCAGGTACTGCGCTTCGTCCGGCTCGGCCAGGTCGAGGTCAGGGTCGGCGACAATCGTAATCTCCAGCGACACCGTGTTGGCGATGTCTTCCGCCGTGATCGCATTGAACGTGACCCCGATAATGAGGATGCCGTGAATCAGGGCGGCGAGAAACAGCATCGGCGGCAGCCGATCCGGATTGGGCACGTCCTCCAGCTCGATTTCGCCGAAGCGCCCGAAGTCGCTCGTGTCACCCATGCTGCTAGTTGTACTTACCATTGGTCGTGGTCCGGCTGCTCACGGTGCCTCTGCCGCCTCAACACACAGTGTCTCACAGCCTCGCGTCGCTTCGGCTGCGCTGCGCCCGCGCAGGGCCAGGGTCGGCTTCCGTTCGGTCGGCGGTTCGCAGATCAGGCATTGAGTCTATCGGCAGCGAGCGCACAGTAATGCGACGCAGATCACCGGTCGTAAATTGTCCGAATGTCAGCCAATGCGCCTGCTGATCGCATCGAACAGCTCGCCTGCGATATTCAGGCTGAATTGCCTGTCCAGTTCGCGAATACCGGTCGGGCTGGTAACGTTGACTTCCGTCAGATAGTCGCCGATGACGTCGATGCCGGCGAAGATCACGCCACGTTGCCGCAGCACCGGCCCGACGCGCGAGCAAATGTGACGATCCCTGTCGCTCAGCTCGATTCCCTTGCCGGTGGCGCCCATCACCAGGTTACCGCGATTATCGCCGGCGGCGGGTATCCGGGCGAGGGCATAGGGGACCGGTTCGCCGTCGATCAACAGAATCCGTTTGTCGCCTGCGGCAATTTCCGGAATGAAGACCTGTGCCATTGCGAATCGCCTGCCGTCATCGGTCAGCGTCTCGAAAATGACGTTGGCATTGTTGTCGCCCTCAGATACGACGAATATCGATTTGCCACCCATGCCTTCGAGCGGTTTTACAACCATTCGCTTGTATTCAGCCAGGAATTCGCGCATGTCGCGCATCGATCTCGTGATGATCGTATGCGGCGCACAGTCAGCGAACCACGCGATATACGCTTTCTCATTCATGTCGCGCAGGCTCTGCGGCTTGTTGACGATCAGCACACCGGCCTCCTCGGCGCGCTCCAGAATGTAGGTGCTGTAGATGTACTCCATGTCGAACGGCGGGTCCTTGCGCATGAGAATGACGTCGAGCTGGCCCAGTTCGATGTCGGCGACCGGGCCGAGGTCGAACCAGTCGTCGTGGTCGTCGCGCACCTCGAGTCGCCGGGAGCGGCCGTGTGCGACCCCGGCAACGAGCCGCAGGTCATCCTGCAGCATGTAGTGAATCTCGGCGCCGCGACGGCCGGCCTCGAGCAACATGGCGAGCGTGGAGTCTTTCTTCGGCGTAATGCCAGAGATTGGATCCATGACGACGCCGACGCGTAGGGTGTTATTTGACATTAGCTGCGGATATCTTCGATTGATGCCATTTTCCGGCGCTAACTATACAGCGCCGGCGGCAATCCCAGTACCTTGTCGGTGCATTAAAATCGCTGCAGTTTTACTGCCGTTGGACCGCTTTCGCGGCAGCGTGAGGCAGGCGCCCATCGCGCAAATAGCGCGCTTGCGGGGCGCGTCGTGGCGGCACTTATGTCAATATGGTACAAGTCGGATAACCTGGCTGAAATCGGAAATCTCTGATGGGGTTAGCCAGGATCCTGTAATAGGGGCGCGAACTCGGCAGAGATCGCATTTGGGCTGAGGAAATCCTGTGTCAAATAACGCATCTCGTGGTCTGAGCGGGCTGAAAATCCTTGTTGTCGACGACAGCAAGACGATCCGGCGGACCGCGGAGACCCTGTTGTCCAAGGAGGGGTGCCACGTCTATACGGCCATCGACGGATTTGACGCGCTTTCCAAAATCGCCGATCACCAGCCGGATCTCATATTCGTGGACATCATGATGCCGCGCCTGGACGGGTACCAGACCTGTTCGCTGATCAAGCACAACAAGGTTTTCAAGGACACACCGGTCATCATGTTGTCCAGCAAGGATGGCCTGTTCGATCGCGCCAGGGGACGTATCGTGGGGTCAGAGCAGTATCTGACCAAGCCGTTCACCAAAGACGAATTGCTGGGCGCTATATCCAACCAGATCAACTGAGGGGCTGATTCATGGCAGTGGTTCTGATCGTCGACGACTCTCCGACAGAGTTGCACCTTTTTCAAAACATGCTGGAGAAGGGCGGATTCCAGACCCTTGTTGCAGACAATGGTGAGGACGGGATCCGTCAGGCGCAGGTGTCGCATCCAGACTGCATACTGATGGACGTTGTGATGCCGGGTATGAACGGGTTTCAGGCGACGCGCAAGCTGACCCAGGATCCCGCCACCTCGAACATTCCGGTCATCATGGTTACCACGAAAGACCAGGAGACCGACAAGATCTGGGGTATGCGCCAGGGTGCGGTCGAGTACATCGTAAAGCCCGTGAGCGGCAAGGAACTGGTGGCCAGGATCAACCAGGTGATGGCAGGCTGAATGAATAACTCGGTCGATCTTGCTGACCTCGTCGAAAGTCCTTTCGAGCTGCTTCGCGAAATCGAGCGGCGCAGCCGTGCCGCGGTGGCCGGGCACGCCGACGGCGGACTGCCGTCAGAATGGGTTGGCATCGGCTTTCGCATCGGCCAGGAGCAGTTCGTCGCCAATCGCGACCAGGTGCGCGAGGTGCTGATGCTGCCGGATGCCATGACCCGGGTTCCCGGCGCGAAGCGCTGGCTTTTGGGGATTGCGAATTTGCGCGGGCACTTGTTGCCGCTGGTCGACCTGAAGATGTTACTCGGCAGCGGCCGCACCTCTCTGCGACGAATGACCCGGGTCATCTCCGTAAATCATCGGGAGATCCCTGCGGGCCTCGTAGTCGACGAGGTGATCGGCTTTCGTCGATTTACCGACAATGAACATACCGAAAAATGGCCGGAAACAGCGGTTCGCTGCGATCGCTTCGTCAGCGGGTCGTATCGCCGTGGGGACGATGTCTGGCCGATTTTTGAACTTTACGCATTGCTGGAGAGCAATACGTTCTTGCAGGCATCCGCGGAGTAGCGCAAGCCGATAACCAGGTTCAAACAAAACAATGGCAGACAACACAGAAAAATCATCCGCATATACGATTGCCGCCGGGCTTCTCGCGGTCATGCTGGTCGCCGCGGCGGGCATCGTTTACTGGCAGTACATGCAGGGCGATGACAATAGCGGATCGCGGCTGGCGGCACTGTCCCAGGCAATACCGCTGCATGCGACCAACGCGGCCGCCGGTGACATGGCTGCCTTCGAGCGACTCGAGTCTTCCATGAACGAGCTGGCGCTTGCCCGCGGTGGCACGTTCAGCGGGCTTCCCGGCGGCGCGCAGGCCTGGCAGGAACTCGAACGCGGCGCGCAGGCGGTAATGGCGTCACGCGCGGATATCCGCGCGATTTCGGAAGCATCAGCCTATGTCCGTGAGCACACACCGATGTTGCTGGCCGCATCCGAAGCGCTTATGGAAGCAAGCGGCAATACCGCGGTGCTGCAG
>JAHHOT010000141.1 GCA_018677555.1 Gammaproteobacteria bacterium
TCTGGCCGCACTAACACGCGCCGCATTGCGCCACCTGGCCTGCACGCCCTGCTGCGCTATTTCGGGCGCGCTGGGGTTCGATTCCCGCCGCCTCCACCAAACGCGGGAGGCCCCGGAAGGGGCCTCCGAGTTTGCGGTACCGGCGTAGCCGGTGCCGGCCAACGAACAATCTGCCCGCAGGGCAGTCCGCTGACAACCCTTAGACCTTTTCTGGCCGCACTAACACGCGCCGCATTGCGCCACCTGGCCTGCACGCACTGCTGCGCTATTTCGGGCGCGCTGGGGTTCGATTCCGGCCGCCTCCATCAACGCTCGGGCGTAGCTGTCTTATCATCGGCTAAGCCCTTTTATTGTCGGTGCCGCTGGGTCCTTTTTAAGAAACGGCGGACGAAGTGCGCTTCAAGCTGCGTCCAGGGTCGGTTTCCAACAGTCTTCTCGAATGGATACACTGGGATCAACCTGTGCGAGCCATGAACATGAATTCGATACGATATTTCCGTTTTGCGTTGATCCTGATCGTCACTGCGACCCCGGTTCACGCACAGGAAAGTGATATGCCCGGCAGCCGGGATTATCCGGATTTGTCCCGGGTCACCGGTTCGTACATTGCTGGCTATGACCGCAAGCAATTTGACCAGGGTCACTTTATTACCGAGATGGGAGGCTATACGCCCAGTGTGGCCCAACCTGAGGGAAAACGAACTCGCATACTCTATATAGGGCAGCAGGACCATACGACGCGGCAGATTCTTCGCAACTACAAGGTCGCCTTTGGCGGGTTGGGTGATTTTGAAGAAATCTGGTCGTGTGTCGGCGCGGATTGCCACAACAACATGGCCAATGGTGTGATCTGGGAAAAGTCTAACCGTATTCCCGTGTCCTTTCGCAACGCAGCCACGATGTACAGCCTTGGTGGGAACTACCGCGATCCGGTTTACCTTTATGGAAAGGTCATCAAGGATGATTCGCTGTTGCATGTATCGATGTTCAGCGTGTTTATGGTTACCGGGGGTCTGACCGGCATTCGTAACCGACCATTCATACATGTCGAGATTCTGGAAATCGAGGATTTTGAACCAACGCTGACGTTTGTCAGTGCGGATGAGATGCTGGGAGAAATTGAGCGCACGGGATCAGTCGCGCTGTACGGAATCCGGTTCGCTCTGGACAGCGCCGACCTGGCGCCTGAATCACTGGAAACAATTATGGAAATTGCCAAAGCACTGGAAACGAACCCGGAACTCAAAGTCTTTGTCGTCGGGCATACCGACAGCCAGGGCGCCTATGAATACAATCTGAAGCTTTCGGCAAGAAGAGCGGAGGCCGTGGTTTCATCGCTGGTCTCGGATCACCAGGTTGCGAGCGAACGATTGCGCGCCGTGGGCGTCGGGCCAGTTGCGCCCTTGTCCGTGAATGATTCGGAGAAGGGTCGACAGCTGAACCGAAGGGTGGAGATCGTTGCACAGTAGGGCAGACAGCCTTAATCAAATTAATGACGTCAAAGTACATCCTGTCGCTCAATATCCTTGCTGGCCAACCGTACAGTCATTCATTACGAACTGTTCGCCAATGGCGTCATGACCCGCGATATAAGGGGTCAGGGCCCTTTTCCCGACACCCTCTTCCTGAAGTCGTCGACTAAAGCGTGCCGTAATGCCCTCTGGTCGCAGCGGGGCTGCAATGTGTTGACCCTGCAGACGCTGCCGTTTGCGCTGCGATTCCTGCCGGCAACACGGCCCGCGCTCATCATGCAAATGTTTGGCATGATGTTACTCGAACGACTACCCGAGCTTGCCTGCGATTAAAATCAGGCGATCTGCCTGCCGAAACTACCGAAATTCCGACCTTGGCCGGGTGCGACAGCAGGTTGATCATCAAGACCCGGCGTCGCTGTACGAAAGATCGACTGGATTTCAGAAAGTCATGTGATATCCAGACGCCAGAATCGCTTTTTCGAGGACTTCGGAGCGCACCGAAACGTCGTTACACAGGGTGGTTCCAATTTCTTCACAGTCTGTCCGCCAACGCGGGAGGCCCCGGCCGGTGCCGCCAGCGAACAATTCGCCCTGAGGGCGGCGTTTGAACGCGGCGACCTGCGGATCCCCTTCCCGGTTGCGCCGCAGCGGTGTGCGAGAAGGGTCAAGCTGCAATATCGACCAGGTAGCAGCTCAAGCGATGTATAATCAGCAACATAAGCGAGCGGGTTGTCTGGCCCGTTCAGCACATATTGGTACGTTTGATCGGTGTAACGGGGTAAAATCGGGCGGTGATCAGGCTGGCTGCAATCCGAAAGCGACGAGACAAGCTCGGGCGATCCGTCCTTGGCACCTTCGTGCTGGCGTCGCTGGCGATGACGCTGCAGCCCTGCGCCGTTGCCGGCGACGTTGAGCATGATTGCCCGCATTGCCCGCCGGAGATGGCGCATGGGGCCCATCACGGCGAAAAGCAGGCAGATACTGAATGTTCGGCGACGGACCTGGTCGGGCTTGAAGCACGCAGTCATCAGTTCAAATCGGATGATGTCACGCCCCCGGTGCCGCTGCTCGTTCCGTATACTGTCAGCGAGTTCACCGCCACGGGTGCCGCTGGCAGGTTTTTCCTTTCTGCACGCCGTCACTACCCTCCGAGCGGCCCGCCGCTCTGCATTCTCAACTGTGTCTTTCTTAAATAGCGAGTCCGCCTGCTTCGACTGATTGATTCATCCGATCATCTCGTGCGGAGTTCGCCAATGTTCCTGAGTTGTGGCTGCACAGCCAGAATTCCTGTCGATGTTTTATCGACAGGCAGCAAAGCGCCTAATCGTGTCTCTGACTTTGCTCACACAGACCCATCGGCGGCAAAATCGCGCGGGCTTACGCTGTCCGAAATTCGCGACATTTTTTCGGATGCGGACCGCGGTGATTCCCCTTGTCCCAGGGTTCGAACCTTGATCGAACAACACATTGTAGAAACGGAACAACGCCTGGCTGAATTGGGCGCGCTCCACGAAAAAATGCGTCAGGCGTTGCGAACCTGGCGGACCATAGAAGATCAACAACCGACCAGCGAATCAGTGTGCGCACTGATCGAAGCGCTGGATGGCAGGGAGTAGTCAGGTGGCTCTGGACATTGATGTAATAAAGCATGCGAACATGTCGCAAACGCAGCTGCAAATCTGGATTGCGCAGATGCTGCGACGGCGCAGCCCGATGTATAACATGGGTATGGGGATCGAGATTCGCGCGGATCTGGACGCCGAACTGTTTCGCTCGGCTTTCGACCTGGTCATCCGTGCCAGCGACAGCATGAGGTCGGTATTTCGCTACGCTGATGGGGGCCCGGTGCGCGCTGTTCTGCAGCCCGCGGAACTGGAATACGAGGTGCCCGTCCTGGATTACAGCGGCAAACCGGACGATGCGATGCACTGGATGCGTGAGCAGATGCGCCAGCCATTCAACCTGACAAATCGGGCGTTCGATTCCGCTTTATTGAGGACCGGGCCGGAGTCGTTCACCTGGTTCATCAGCAAGCATCATTTGATTTGTGATGGCTGGTCGTTCGCCAACTTCACGGACTGGGTAGGAAACAAGTACGGCGAACTGGAAGCCGGCGACGACTCGAAACCGCAAATTCCGCAATATCAGGATTTCGTGGACCGGGAAATTCTTTACTACGCGAGTGATGCCTGCCGACAGTCGGCCGAGTACTGGGATGAACTGGCCAGCGAACCCCTGCCACCGCTGGCGCTGTACGGCAGAAGCACGGACAACGCCAGCACGGAGAACACCAGGGTCCACCGACAATTGAGCGGAGACCTCGTTGAGCTGATGGAAAACGCGGTGACAAGTAAGCACTTTCGCGCATTTTCCAAAGACCAGGGAATGTATCTGTTGCTGCTATCGGCGATGGTCGTCGCGCTTAACGTTGCCAGCAACAACGACCGGTTTTCACTGGCGGTTTGCCTGCACAATCGTGTCACCACCGATGACAAGACGGCACTGGGCACTTATTTTATTCATTCAGCCCTGCGGGCGAAATTGGAGGCCGCTGATTCGTTCGCGCAGCTCTATCGCCGCATTTCAAAGGACTACCGGCAGGTGTTACGGCATTACCGGCATCCGGTTTCGACGCCACCGGGCGAGCGTGTCTGGGACGCTACGGTCAATTACGTGAACAAGACATTCCCTGATTTTGCAGGCAGACGAACCCACGTCCATTGGCTGCGGTCAGGGCGTTGTTCTGCAGAGGAGCTGATCGGCCTGCAATTGCATCGCTTCAATGGCGGCGACGGTCTGGAGGCCGAATGGGACTTCAATCTCGGTATGTTCCCGGACGCGGCGAACCGCGATCAGTTTGGGTCTGATTTCGAACAGGCGATCAAGTCGGGCATCGAAAATCCGGACACAGCGCTGGAACGTCTCTGGTAAGAACAGCCTCGTCAGCAATTCAACCGTTCGAGCAGCTCCGCCACGCGCGTACGAATCTCGTCGCGACTGTTGCGGAATACGTCAAGAATGTCTGCTTCCGTGCCAGTGGCTCTCGCTGGATCCTCCAGCGGCCAGTGCTCTTTTTGCACCTGCGGCGGCACTACCGGACAATTTTCATCGGCGTGCCCGCATACGGTCACCAGCAGGTCGGCCGTATTGAGCATGTCGTCGCTCAATGTTGTCGACTCCTGCCCGGAGATGTCGACCCCCGCCTCCGCCATAACGGCGATAGCAAGCGGGTTTTTCCCGTGCGCCTCAATCCCGGCTGATTGCACTGACACAAGCTCGCCGCCGAGATGGCGCGCCCAGCCCTCCGCCATTTGTGAGCGACATGAATTGCCGGTGCAGAGAAACAGAATATTTTTTCGCGTTGCGTTCACCTGTCCAAACCCGAATCGGCCTTAGCTGGTTTCTAGTTTTCCGACAGCCGCTGTTCGACCAGGTTGCGATGGCCGGTCAGGCCGGCATCAAGGCCGTACTGCAATGCCGCCTCAGCGCTCGCCCCGTTCTGCTTTTCGCGCAAAGCAAGAATAGCCGCCGCGCGATTGCCGCTTTTGCAGTGCAGCAACACCGGACCGTCGATTCCCCCCAGAATGCGATCCAGCAGCTCGGCATTGTCGAAATTCACGTCGGAACTGCCGGCGACGGGAATCGAGAAATATTTCATCCCGCGGGCCGTTACTTCCTGTCGTTCGTCAATGCCGCGGTCTTCCCCGGTCCCGCGAAAATCGATCACAGCAGCAAAGCCGGCCGCGGCAACCGCATCAAGCATTGCTGCGCCAGGCTGACCGGTTGTCAGCAGGCCTGCAGACGGCAGAGATGCGTTTGCGTCGGTGACATCGCCGGCATCGATGTGCGCTACCGGCGCCGGAAGCCGCGGGTTTTCCGTCACGCAGCCCGATGCCAGCGCGATGCCGACAATGACCAGGCAATTTTCGAGCAGCCTGCGCACGACTACTCCTTGAGTGTCGCTACAGACGGCATCTCGATGCCGCGCTCGGTGAAGTGAACGTCGACGCGAATACGTTCCAGTACCTGTGCGAGCCCATTCATTACGTCCTGCAGCGCTGCCTTGGTTTCCGGCGACGGCGCGTCCTCACCCTCCGGCGCTTCCATTGCCATTACTTCGGCCATGAACGAGTAGTAGCGGCTCGCATCCATTTCCGTGCTGAAGAAAGGCGACGGGTCCGACGGTGAGCCTTCAAGCGCCCCTGGCAGATTCGCTTCCATACCTTCACCCATCGAAATCGCCAGGGCCGCGTTCGTCATCGCAGCAAATGCCGTCCCGACGGTAGCCTCCAGCATGGGGTGCTGTAACGCGACGATTTCGCCGTTCGGCTGCAGGTCCAGTGCGGCGAGTTCCGGGCTGAACATGCTGCCCATCGCGATGAGATTCTGCACGTTGTCCATCGCCAGGAGCAGCCACAGGTCCATCGACGTCGGTGGCCGCTCGCTCGCCAGGTCCAGCCCCTCGATTTCTTCGATGACAGCCAGGAAACCCTTGAAATCGTAAACGACCGGCGGCACCGGTTGGTCCAGCACTGCCCTGCCCTTGCTGACGCCTGCCTGCAACTCTGCGAAGTGCTCACACTCGAAAGGGTCTTTCTCCATTGCATCGAGACGCGCGGCATAGAACTCTCGGGCACCGAGTACGTTCAGGCTCATACCGAACGCGAGCAAGCCGGATTGCGGTTGCCCCAGGCCCGGAACCGGTGCGGTAAGCGTGGTCAGGTCCGCGGCGATGTCGTCGCGCAATTCAAGCACCGTGTTCGATACGAAGCGCTCTTCGCTGAATTCGCGGTAGCCGGTGACCAGCCGGGGCATTATCGCCGCGACCTGCCGTATCTCGGCCTTGCACACGTCGCTCTTTGTCGCCGGGTCATAACCCATTTCTCGAAGCAGAACGGCGTTACCGCCATGCTGCTCCTCGAGAAATACTTCGGCGATTCGTGTTACGTCGACGTAGCCCATGTAATACGGCGTGAAGTCGTATTCCCGTTGCAATTCTGCCAGCGTGTCCGTCGCCGCGATGCTGCTGGCCGGCAAAGTCAGCCCCAAAACCGACCTCAGAATGTCGTCGCCGCCAGCCGTTGGCACCAGGCTGATCACGAGGTCATCACCCATGACGGCCAATACGACCCGACCTTTCTCATCACCCGCGAAACGGTAGGAATGCCCGTCAACGCTGTCCGTTTCCATGGCCTCGCCGGCGTCTGCCTCGATGCGTTCCAATGCCTGCTCGAAAAGCTCACCGTCGGTCAGGGCAACGCGCAATACCGGCAGCAGACCGGCGCCGTAAAAAACCATGGTCGATTCCCTGCCGATGCCGGCGCCGCGCAGGCCGTCCAGCGTCATCAGGTCCGCGATCGGATTCGCGACAGCAAGAAGTTGCTCGGCGCGTTCATCATCGCCGTCACTGCTGAGCTCGGCCGCATTTTCTGCGACGACCGCGCGCACCAGTTTCTGATAGGCCCGCAACATGGTGTCCGCATGTTTTTCCAGAATATCCTGCACGTCGTCCGGTGGCGGTTCCAGGTTGGCCAGCAGATACGGAGTGTCCGCCGGAACGTACGCCAGCAGGGAGCCGGCAGCAGGAAGGCCGCTCATTGCGCGCGATATTTCGCCCTCGTCTTCAGATTTACTGCAAGAACTCAGTCCAAGCGTCAGCAGGCAACCGAGTACGATCGCCGCGAGCCGATTTAATTTGTGCATCAGGAAAATTCCCGTGAAAAGAATGGAAGACAGCCAGTCGCCGGGCATGGTCGCAAAAAGCGCCGACTTTGTCAGTCCCCTGGCTTCGTATTGTGAATTTGGTTGTTGCGCGACCCGCGCACGGCTACCCTCGCTGCATGAGCAATAAATCTGCACAGCGCGAATTTGACCTGGTCGTCTGGGGCGCTTCCGGCTTCACCGGGCGTCTTGTCGTCGAATATCTTCAGCAAAACTACGGTAATACGTCCGGACTGCGCTGGGCGGTGGCCGCGCGGAACCCGGATAAAATGGCGTCCGTGCTTGCCGATCTCGGTATTCCGGACAATCAGCTCGCGGTGCTCACTGCGGATAGCGACGACGCGGCGAGCCTGGATCGGCTGGCAGCATCGACGCGGGTAATCCTGACAACCGTCGGGCCCTATGCAAAATACGGCTCCGGGCTCGTGCAAGCCTGCGTGCAGCACGGTACACACTATTGCGATCTCGCCGGTGAGGTGCAGTGGATCCGTGCGATGATCGACCAGCATCAGGAGGCGGCCGAACAATCCGGCGCCCGCATCGTCAATTGTTGCGGATTCGACTCGATTCCATCGGATCTTGGCGTGCAGTTCCTGCAGGAAGAAGCGCAGGCGCGCAGCGGTTCGCCTTGCGACGAAATCTCGCTGGTTGTGCGCGCCATGAAGGGCGGCGCCAGCGGCGGCACCATCGCCAGCATGCTGACTGCGCTCGAGCAGGCAGGCGAGGATCGCAACGTCCGGCGCATTCTTGCCGACCCATACGGCCTCAACCCGCCGGATCGACGCGCCGGTGGCGATCAGCGCGATCAGACCAGCACACAGTTTGACCACCTCGCCGGGATCTGGACGGCGCCATTCGTCATGGCAGCGATCAACACGAGGGTTGTAAGGCGAAGCAACGCGATTATGGACTACCCCTACGGCAAGGACTTCGTCTACCGGGAGTCGATGGCGACCGGCAGTGGCGCCGTTGGCTGGCTGCGCGGTGCCGCAATGACTGCGGGGCTCGGCGGTTTCGTGCTGGCGAGTTCCTCCGACTTCCTGCGCGAAAAGCTCGTTAAACGATTCTTGCCCAAGCCCGGCGAAGGGCCGGATGCAGAAGAGCGGGAAAACGGTTACTTCAACATGCAGCTGTTCGGCAAACTCGCGGACGGATCCGTACTTCGTGCGCGCGTTACGGGTGATCGGGACCCAGGCTATGGATCTACCTGCAAGATGCTGGGCGAGAGCGCGCTATGCCTCGCTCAGGACAAGCTCACGGTCGGCGGCGGCTTCTGGACGCCCGCCGCGGCACTGGGGAAAACATTGCGCCAACGGCTCGTGGAGCACGCCGGCCTGAGCTTTTCGATCGAGTAATCCGCGCTACTTGACGCTTTTCAGGCGCGCCGGCTGCGTCGTTTCCTGCCCGAGCGCCTCGAGAAACATCGCACGCACGTGCGCAACGTGTTTGTCCACGGTTTCCGCGGACCAGCGCTCCGTATGCACCGGCGGCAACACGTCAATGCAGACCTCGGCTGGCCGTACAAAGAAGCCGCCATTCGGCAACACGTCGGATGCGTTGTGTATGACAATCGGGACGATCGGGACACCCGCTTGCATTGCAATGTGAAACGGGCCTTTCTTGAATGGACCCAGCCGATCACTGGTACTTCGCGTACCTTCCGGCGCGATGGCAATCGACAGGCCGTTTTTCAGTGTATGCACGACCGGGCGCAAGGATTTTATTGCCTTGTCCTGGTTCTGGCGGTCGATGAACACCGTATCCGCAACGCGAAACACGGGTCCGACGAGCGGATTGTTCGCAATTTCCTGCTTTGCTATCGCAGTGAAGTCGCGCCGCAACAGCTTGGCAATGATCAACACGTCTATCGCACTTTGATGATTGAACAGGAAAACGGCGGGCCGCTCCGCCCAGAGGTGCTGCTCGCCGCTGACCCTGGTATCCATTCCGGCAAGAGCGCTGCCGAATTCGCCCCAGGTCGTGACCGCCAGATTGACAGCATCTCGCCGCGACTGGTTCAGCAACCAGGTCGGCACGATCTGCATCGCCGCCGAGAAAAATGCGCCGTAAACCAGTCCGGTCCTGACGATCTCGCGAAATCCGGGTACGCCACGGCTCGAAAATCGCCGCGCCAGCCAACCCCGCCGGCGAGCGATTCGCGAAAGATCTTCATCGGCGTTAAGCGGGCGCGGATTGCCCACTGCTTCGAGCAGCGGCAGGTCTTCGAACCCGTCTGAATAGAAGAAACTGTTCGACAGATCCGTACCGATCCTGGT
>JAHHOT010000085.1 GCA_018677555.1 Gammaproteobacteria bacterium
CATGTTCGGGCACACCATGCTCGTCGGGTCTATTCTTGCGGGCGAACGCGGCTTCGACTGGGTGGCGACGGTCCTCGAGGAGCTATACATCGCACAGCCGACCGTCGTCGTAATCTCAGCGCTCTTCCTACTCCACGCTGCGTTTGCGAGTCGCAAGATTCCGGCGCAACTCGCCGACCGTCGCCGGATGATCAGTCTCTCCAACGACCTTGCACGAGCCGGGCACAAAAGGCCATCGGCGGCTACAGAGCTCTCGCCGCTACAATCACACGTCGAATCCGTGCTGTGGATCTGGCAGGTGCGCACAGGCATGGTGATCCTCGTGCTTGGCAGCTTTCACCTGATTTTGATCGCTCTCGATGTGCTTACACCGTTGTTCGGTGAACGCGTCGGCATTGAGGCCACCACAACGCTCGAGCGTGAGCGCGCGGGACTTTGGATCCTGTATGCAATATTGACGGTCTGCGTTGCATTTCACACAGCGACGGGTCTGTACCGACTGGCTGTAAAATGGGGTGTCGGCGCGCGTTTCAAGCGGGAAACGCTAAGGTGGATCGAACATATCATCCTCTGGTTCATGCTCGCCGCCGGCACCGTAACTCTGCTGGTCATGGCCGGCGTCTTGCCACCACCGCTCGCGGGCCTGATGGATAGCGGATCATGACGCACTCCCGATTGCGATCAACGGACGTCCTCGTGATCGGCGGTGGGCTGGCCGGCGAGCGCTGCGCTATCGAGGCCGCTGCCGCCGGACACGATGTGGTTATCCTCTCGCTCGTGCCGCCACGCCGCAGCCACAGTTGTGCAGCACAGGGCGGTATGCAGGCGGCACTCGGCAATTGCATCATGGGCGAAGGCGACAATACGACGTTGCACTTTATCGACACCGTTCGCGGTTCGGACTGGGGTGCGGACCAGGAGGTTGCACAGATCTTCGCCGAGGAAGCGCCCCGTGCGGTCCGCGAGCTGGCGCATTACGGGGTGCCCTGGACGCGTGTGCGCGGTGGGAAGAACCGCTACTTCATCAAAGGTGCGCAGCTCGAGATCGACGAGCGTGAAGAGACTGACGGCCTGATGATGCACCGCGACTTCGGGGGCACCGCCAAGTGGCGGACCTGCTACGCGGCTGCGGGTTCCGGACACGCTGCGCTATATGCGCTCGACAGCGAGGTCATCAAGCTCGGCATCACGGTTACAGACCGCGCCGAAGCCGTCGCACTCATTCACGACGGCAACAGATGCTGGGGCGCTGTTGCACGATGCCTCAGGACGGGCCGCCATTTCGCCGTCGTTGCCAAAGCAACCGTCATCGCTACAGGTGGATACGGCCGGATTTACGGCCAGTACACGACGAACGCGACGATCAACGACGGCACGGGCGCGGCGATCGCTCTCAACACAGGGGTCGTGCCGCTCGGCAATATGGAGGCGGTGCAGTTTCATCCGACAGCACTCGCGCCGAGCGGCATTCTGATATCGGAAGGTGCACGCGGTGACGGCGGTTACCTGCTCGACAAAAACCTGCGCAGGTTCATGATTGATGCGGAGCCGGGGAAGCAGGAGCTCGCGAGCCGCGACGTCGTGTCACGACATATGATGCGTACTATGCGCGATGGCCACGGCGTGGAAACGCCATTCGGCACACACCTTTGGCTCGACCTTCGCCATCTTGGCGGGCACCATCTCGAGACGAAGCTCCGTGAAATCACCGAGATATGCCGTGATTTCGCCGGTCTCGATCCGGCAAGAGACCTGATTCCCGTCGAACCGACTCAACACTACTCGATGGGCGGCATCCGCGTTAACAAGGATGGCCACGCTTATGGAATGTCCGGCCTGTTCGCGGCTGGCGAAGTCGCATGCTGGGACATGCACGGCTTCAATCGCCTCGGCGGCAACAGCCAGGCGGAGACTGTCGTTGCCGGACGTATCGTTGGAGAAGCGGCCGCCGATTTCGCAAGCGGCACAAGTCTCAACGTTAACACTGGCGTAGCGATTGCTGCAGTGAGGTCCGCCGAGCGCCATGCCGCAAGCTGGCTCGCGCGCTCCGGATCGGGGCCCGACGTCTACAGCATTCGGGATGCGATGGGCGAGACGATGATAGACAAGGTCGGCATATTCAGGTCGGGCGATCAGTTGCAGGAGGCCGTCGACCGACTTTTGAGTCTTCTTGCGGATTGCGATCGAGCGGTCCTGCGCTCGAAAGTCCCAGGCATGAACCCTGAGCTATCGTTTGCATTGCGCCTCAAGAACATGCTGCGGCTTGCAGTAGTGACCGCGATGGGTGCACTCGCACGGACCGAAAGTCGCGGCGCACATTACCGAACAGACTACCCGCTGCGCAACGACACCAACTGGCTCAATCGAACGCTGGTCCGCTGGCCGGAAAGTGCCAGTGAACCGGAGTTCACTTACGAACCCGTCGGCCCGATCGACGTGCCGCCCGGGTTTAGGGGTTATGGTCGTGACGATCAACTCGAAATGGAGGTGTCGGTCGATCAGTACAACAAGGATGTCTTCGTGCGGCAGGCGACCGAGGGTCGCCTGGAGTCCCGGGAACCTGCAGGGAGCCGCGTCCGCTGGGGAGAATGGCAGGAGCACGTATGAATAAGGCGCGGGGAAAAACACCGCGACGCCTGACGTTTCAGGTCTTTCGGTACAATCCGCAGGATCCGGAGTCGAATCCGCGTATGCAGAGTTTCGAGCTCGATGAAGCTCCCTATATGACGCTTTACATCGCGCTCAACCAGATCCGTGAGACGCTGGATCCGAGCCTGCAGTTCGACTTCGCATGTCGCTCCGCAGTCTGCGGTTCCTGCGGCATGATGGTCAATGGCCGGCCGACGCTGGCGTGCCGAACCCTTACATCCGACCTTTCCGACGAAATTCGTCTGCACCCGCTACCGGTGTTCGAGTTGATCGGTGATCTCTCGGTCGATACCGGAAAATGGTTTCGACAAATGGTTGAAAGAACAGAGGGCTGGATTCACACCCAACGCGACTTTGACCCGGCAGCGCCCGAACAACGAATGGACGACGATCTCGCGCAGGCGATTTACGAAAGCGACCGATGCATCGAATGCGGCTGCTGCGTTGCGTCGTGCGGCGTCGCAAACCTGGATCAGGATTTCGCCGGGCCAGCAGGCCTCAATCGGCTGGCGCGATTCATGATGGATCCACGCGACGAACGTACCGACTCGGATTGGTTCGAGGTTGTGTCGACGGAGGATGGCGTCTTCGGCTGCCTGGGACTGATGGCCTGTCACGACGTTTGCCCCAAGGACCTCCCCTTGCTGGAGATCCACGCGTACCTGCGCCGGAAGATGCTCACGACAAAGCTGGCGTAGGGAAATGGGGTCGAACCGATTATCCGACATGCGGTTCGACCCCTGAAACTTCAGTGACGTGCTCCTGGAGCACTTCCGATCTTACTCCCTGTATCTCGACCCGACGTGAACTGCTAGTGTTGTCATGTAGAAAAAACAATGAAAGCAAGTGCGTTATGCGATGTTGTCAGTCGGTGTGACGTAAGGGGAATACCATGAACTACGCATTCAAGATCCTGATCTTGTCGCTCGCCGTGACCGCACTCGTGAGCGGCTGCAGCCGCTCGGATGAGAGCGCAGTCCAGAAAAGCGAGAACGTTGCCAAAGCGATGGCCCTCGATGATTTCGAACTTGTCCCGAGAAGCGTCTTCTTCGGCAATCCTTCGCGCACCCAGGGCCGGGTGAGCCCGGATGGCACGAAAATGAGCTTCCTCGCGCCGGTCGACGGCGTCCTCAATCTGTGGGTCGGCCCTCTCGGGGATTTCGACGCCGCCAGTCCCATCACGCAGGACACGGGCAGCGGCATCGATAGCCATCAATGGGCCGCAAACAGCCGCACCGTTCTTTACATTCGGGACACGGGTGGCGACGAGGATTTCCACATCTACTCGGTCGACCTGCAGACGAATGAGACGATCGACCTGACGCCCTTCGAGAAAACGACGGGTCAGTTTATCGGGTCGAGCTATCGCCATCCCGACGAGTATCTCCTCGGCATCAATAACCGCGATCAACGATGGCACGACGTCTGGCGTGTCAATGTCTTGACAGGTGATCGCAAACTCGTCGAGCAGCATGATCGTTTCGCCGGTTTCGTTGCCGACCTCGACCTGAACGTGCGGCTGGCCATGGAGCCGACGCGCGATGGTGGCCAGATGGTGTTCAAACACCAGGCGAGCGGAGACTGGGTGGAGTTCTTCAAAATCGAAAAGGAGGACGCATTGAGCTCCGCGCCCGTCGCTTTTACCGGGGATGACGTCAACTTCCTGATGATCGACAGCTCCGGACGAGACAAAGCAGCACTGTTGAAGGTGAACGTCGACACCGACGAGCGCACAGTCGTTGCAGAGAGCGATATCGGTGACATTAGTGACGCTATCGTGGATCCGGAAACCAATGAACCACTGGCGTATTCGGTCAACTACAAGCGCACCGAATGGTTCGGCCTCAACGACACCGTGGCGAAAGACCTTGCGCGTCTTGGCGAAACGTTGACCGGTGAATTTTCCGTCCTCGCACAAACCCGGGATAACCGGAAATGGGTCGTGGCCAACGACGCGCCGCAAGACCCGCTCGCGTATTTTGCTTACGATCGGGATTCGGGTGCCATCGAGAAGTTGTTTACGTCGCGCCCGGATCTTAACGGCAAACCGTTGAACGAGATGCACCCCGTATCGATTCGCGCACGGGACGGATTGGAGCTCGTTTCCTACCTGACGCTGCCACCTCACATCGATCCCGACCGCGACGGGCGACCCGACTCGCCGGTGCCGATGGTGCTGGACGTGCACGGCGGACCCTGGGGCCGGAATAGCTACGGATACGACAGCTGGGCGCAATGGCTCTCGAATCGTGGCTTTGCCGTATTGCAGGTCAACTTTCGCGGCTCGACGGGGTTCGGCAAGAACTTCCTGAATGCCGGCGACAGGCAATGGGCGGCCGACATGCACAACGATCTCATCGATGCCGTCGACTGGGCGATAGCCGAGGGCATCACCCGGTCTGACAAGGTTGCCATTGCCGGCGGCTCGTACGGCGGTTACGCGACGCTGGTTGGCCTGACATTTACGCCCGAGAAGTTCGCTTGTGGCGTGGATATCGTAGGCCCGTCGAACCTCGTGACGCTGCTGCAAAGCATCCCACCGTACTGGGAGTCTTTCGTGGAGACGTTCGCCCAGCGCGTCGGCGATCACCGCAGCGAAGATGGCCAGTTGTTCCTGCGGTCACGGTCGCCGCTCTACAAAGCCGACGAGATCGTCCGGCCGCTCCTTATCGGCCAGGGGGCGAATGACCCGCGCGTCAAGCAGCCCGAGTCGGATCAGATCGTGGCGGCCATGCAGGAGAACAAGTTACCGGTGACTTACGTCCTGTACCCTGACGAGGGCCACGGCTTCGACCGCCCGGAGAACCGCGAATCATTCTACGCGATCATGGAGGTGTTCCTGGACGGCTGCCTCGGCGGACGGTCGCAAGCGATCCGCAATGCACTGGCGGGCTCCTCGACACAGGTTCCGGCGGGTGCGGAGCACGTGGCAGGCCTAACGGAAGCGCTCGAAACCTTCGAGCCGGTAGTCAAGAACTGACAATAATGGGGACATTCTGCATTTAGCGTACTAATACGCTAAATGCAGAATGTCCCCATTTACAGAATGTCCCCGTTTAGTATCTAGGCGTAGGTATCGATAAACGATCCGGATTGGCCGAGCGCATGGCTGACATTCGACAGTGCTATGCGCGTTGCCTCGAGCAGGTCCTGTATCAGACCCGAACCACCGTCCGACCCCGCCAGGAATCTTTTAACCTGGTCGCCGTTCGTCTGCAGGTTGGTGGTCAGTGTTTGCCGGTCGAGATCGATCAGCCTCCCGCGACTACTTGCATCAGCCGAGCCATCGTAGCGCAGGCCGAAAACGGAACCGGACTCCCCGTCGCCGTACAGAGCACTGAATGCCGCAGCGAAGGGCGCCCGGAATCGCGCGGTGTGGTCAGCGCGGTCCTTGAACGAAAAATCGTTGAACAGGAAATTTACGTTTTCGAACAAGTCTGTAAACGCATTCGCGATGTCATAGGATCGCTGCCGTGTAATACCATTCGATAGTGCTTCTGCGTCTACCCGTCCCTCAACCATGTTCAATGCAGCGAAGAATCCGGTTCCGTTACCGTCAATTTCCAGAACGGTCGTCGCGTCTTCTGCTTCAATCAGGAATTCCTGCGACTGCGCGTCAAAAGAAACAATAACGCCCGCCGGCGATGCGTTGATCTTGTCGATCATTGTCGTGACGCTGTCATTTTCCGCGTCAATGGCAATTCGCCTGTCGTTGATAATGATCTCTCCTGACTGAACGCCGGAGAACGCGTCTACCTCAGCAAATGTCTTGACGGTCTCGGGGTCGATGCCGGCGACCACTGTCGCGCCGTCGAGTTTCATTGCCTGGAGAAAATTCGACGTGTCGTTCTGTAAGTCGATGGTTGGCGCAGCCCCAAGCGTATTCTGCAGAAATTCGAGTTGCTCGGTCGTTTCATTGAACGATGCTGTGACTCCCGCATTCGACTGGTTGATACGATCGATAATATTGCTGATCGAATCCGACGTGTTGACGCTAATACTTTCACCGTTGATCTGGAATGATCCGTCCGCGATCGCCGGCAGTCCATATTGTAGATTGGGGTTGTTGTTGCGTATGCCTCCCAAAGGCTTGTTTGGATCGACAACAGCACCAACGTTCTCGAATACCTCGATCGTCGTCGTATCCCGATCCACCAGGCTTCCGGGCCCGAGCGTCAGAAACAGGCCGTTATTGAGACTGTACTGGCGATCCTCTTCATGATTTCTGCGGATGTTTATGTTACTGATCCGGTTTCCCTGCGGATCTTCGAGCCGAATCCGCAAATTATCTTCCCCATGCGTGCCGTCGCGTCGTACTTCGAACGTCAGCGTGCCCGTACCGTGCGAGCCGTCATATTCACCGCCGATCGTGATTGCCGCGCTCGAGCCGTCGTTCCATTCCGGCCCGAATACCGAGAACGACGTAGGCGTCGCATTGATTTCTTCCGTCGAGTTCAACGCTGCTGCTGTGTGCGTCAGATCCAGCCCGAGGCCGGATGTCGAACGCGCGTCCGGCAGGTCGAGCTTGAAGCGTGTTTTGACGTCCATCAGGTCGGCCAGCGTTTCCAGCTTTTCGTAAAGCTGCCGCAGCTCGAATCGGGCTCGACGATAGTCGGTTAATGAGTTGTCCTGAACCTGTCGTTCTGGCCCTGAACTCAGCGCAGACTGGGTCGAAGACCGGACCTGGTAGGAGCTGAACAGGTTCTGCAGCGTCTGAATGACCGTCATCACGTTCCTTGTGGCGTAAGCAACCTCGATTCCCTGGTCGCCGCGCACTCGTAGACCCGTGATATCGGCAGATGTCAGGAAAGCTTTAGTGCCAGTCGCTTTACATAACGGATAAAAAGGGTCGAACCGATTTCCCGAAAATCGGTTCGACCCCATTTATGCACGTCCCCTTTTGCTCGCTGCGAATGACAAGGGGTAGACTTCACTAGTGGAAGTTCCTCCGTTCAATTCGTCCGCGCCAACCCCCGGCGTCGATCGGGTCATTTTCGACTCAGCGCAAGGTCAGTGGAGTCACTCCTCGAGTGCGGCACCGGCAGCGCTGAAAGACATCGTCATCCAGTTTTGGGAAGCGCATGGATTCGTCGACTACTCCCGCGAAAAGATCTTGCCGCAGGGGACGATAGAACTGATCGTCAATTTAGGCCCGCCTCATCAAACGCTCGATGGCGGGGATCTGTCGGCCATCGGGACGTTTCATTCCGCCTGGATTTCCGGACTTCACGAGAGGGCGCTCATCGCCGCACCAACCTACGACACGGTGAAATACGGTACCCTGCTCGTCGGCGCCAGCCTGACGGCAAGCGGTGCTTATGCCCTGTTGGGCCTATCCGGCCGCCCATTGACCAACACCGTGGTTGAGCTCTCGGAGCTTTTTACCCGGACCGAAATCGAATTGCTCCGCGAGAAGCTCTACGAAGCAGCAGATACGGCTGGGCGTTTCCAGGCGTTTGCCAGAGCCCTGCTCAAACGCCGCGACGCGCTGGGACGAGAGGTTTCTACCTGTGTTTCGTGGAGCTTGGCGACAATGGAGAACGCCGACGGAAGCATTCGCGTGGAGGATCTCGCCTATATGTGTGGCGTCAGCCGCAAGCACCTGGCGGTCCGGTTCCAGGATGAAATTGGCCTCTCGCCGAAGCGGTATGCGCGAACGCTACGCTTTGCCGCCCTTGTGCGACGCCTGGAGAACTGCAAAACCCCCAACTGGTCAGAGCTCGCATTAACCTGCGGATACTACGATCAAGCCCACCTGGCACGAGAGTTCCGGATGTTTTCCGGAGAAACACCTACCGAATTCATGCGAGCCCGGTCACCGGACTGCAAGACGATCATCTACGATTAAGAAGTACTGCCGGTTACAAATATACAAGACGCCGACTCGAAGTGCCCCAATAATGGATACCTCTGAATGCAAAGGAGAGGTTTCATGGGGGACGTTAACTGGCTCGCGGTATCGGTGGCGGCAATTGCGACGTTCGTAATCGGTGGACTTTGGTACTCGCCGCTACTGTTCTACAAAAAGTGGGCTGCCCTGGTGGGCATGACGCCCGAGAAGCAGGGTAAAGGACATCCCGCGCTCACCTACGGCGTAAGTTTCATACTGTCCTTCGCCGCGGCATTCGTATTCTCCCTTTTTCTTGGAGCGAATCCAGAACCAGGGTTTGCCGTCGGCGCCGGCATTTCAGCAGGTCTTTTTTGGGTCGCCGGATCTTTCGGAATCAACTATTTGTTTGAGCAGAAGCCACTGTCGCTGTTTCTGATCAACGGCGGATACCATACGCTGCAATTCACGGCGTATGGCCTTGTGTTTGGGCTCATGTAAAGAAGGCGCAGCGGTGATACGTGACAACAGAAAATAAAACATCTCTCTTGCTTTTATCGGCCCGTCTGGCAATCCCTGCGACAATACATGGACTGATGACATGAATCCCAACGATGACTGCCGCCGCGAAAGTACTTTCATCTATTTCTTAACCGTCCGCGGCGCAAAAGACGATCGTGATGCGTGGGGTAAGTCGGACTTCGATGTACTCAAGGCTCATGCCAATCGTCTCCGAATCGATGCGCAACGTGGCGCGGTTTTGTTCGCCGGCCGCACCGACTTACCGCTGAGGGAATCGACAGGTATCGTAGTATATTGCGCCGACTCGTTTGCGGCAGCTCAAGACTACGCCAATAGTGATCCCGCAGTTTTAGCCGGTCTGATGAACGCTCGAGTGGCGGAGTTCAATCCATTCATTTCGTAAACACTACAAACAAGAGTAAACAAATATGCGATACGTCGGAATTCTTTTATTTGGATCGGCCGCGTGTGCCAGCACAGTTGCAGCATCTGAGCCTTCGGTCGACATGCTGTCGCCGATGCGGTTCCTCGTCGGTAGTTGCTGGCAGGGTACTTTTCCGGACGGGGAAAGCGTCGATACTCATTGTTACCGGTCGTTTTACGGCAACGCCTTTATCCGTGATGTTCACCTCGTGCGCGGCAAGAACCCGGACTACCGAGGAGAAACAGTCTATCAGTGGGACAGAAATGCTAACAGCATTTCTTACCGTTACTGGAATTCCCTGGGTGGTGTCAGTGACGGCGTCGCACACAGTAGCGATGGCATGTTGTTTTTCCCTGGCGAGCGGCATGTGCGAGACGATGGCACTGTGGTTGTCATGCAAACGGTCATCGAGCAAACGGCCCCGGACAAATATGTGTCAACCACTGAGCAGCAGGTCGACTCCGAATGGAAAGAGCTGTGGCGTATTGAGTTTTCACGTTTGAGTCCGTCGACGGATCTCGGGCCCGCTGGTCGACAGCAAGCCGAAAAACTTGCCGTGTTCTCCCGACTGATTGGCAATTGGGCAGACCCTGAGGAGTTGGAAGAAGCGCAGAAATCGGGCACCGCTGTTCCGATACAGCAATCGTACCAATGGGGGCCTCGGCGCATGTTGTTGCGAGTGTACGAGAACCTGGCCCAATCTTTCACCCGCGACGCGCTGGATCCAGTTCTGGAAGGAATGGTCGTCTGGGACCACGCTGTCGAGGGTTACAGATACATGGCAAGCACGCGGTATGGATGGACATTCGATGGTCAATTCCGCGCGCTCGACGACGGTCGAATCGAACGCAGTTACGAGGTTCACTACGCAAAGGGCGAGCAGTATATTCCCGAGCCTGACCTGGGCGGACAGGTGCGTCGGTTTCGGGAGATCTACAACTTTGATGGCAACGACCGCGTCCGAATCAGCCTGGAACTCTGGAAAGACGATAAGTGGTCCGAGTTTGGCCCGGGGCACTACGACGCCGTGAGAGTCGACCACTGACAGCAAGCTATGCTGTGTCGTCCATACGCGGCGGATTCAGCATCGAATCCATCAAATTCGCATCAAAAGGGGTCGAACCGATTATTCGAAAAGCGGTTCGACCCCTATTATTTCCGGAACCGCTTTTCAAATAATCGGTTCGACCCCTATTTTCAGGACTCGCGCAGGTAACCCCAGGAGTGCAACCGGTCATGGTCCTCGTACCAGCGGTCACCGATGTCGGTTCGGTAGTACATGTTCGGAATGAGGATATTCTTCACACGCTGGTACGCCTGCGCCTGCGCCTGTTTCACGGAAAGCCCCATGCCGGTAACGATGAGCACGACGCCGGAGTGGCCCGTGATGAGCCATTCGCCTTTCACTTCGCGCACGTCCTCGATGTGGATACCGTCCTGCATCGGCTTGCGGAAGATGATGACCCGGTCCTTCGAGTTGGCGCTGAACGTTTTGGGGTCGTCGTAGGGAAACGGCGGCACGACGATGCGCACGCCAACCTGGAACCCGGTGCGCGTTTTGAAGCGGCTGAGCTCGCCGCTGGCCATTCCGTAGAGGAAGTCGCCGATCGGCATCGAGATGCCGTCGCTCTGGATGCTGATCGTCGGATAGCCGAAGCGTGCAGTGAATTCGAGTGGGTAGATACCGTTGCCGTTGACGATGCAATTGACGTCGATGTAGCCCACGTAGCCATCCTCGGCAAGGCGGCCCTTGAGCTTCGCCAGTGTCGCGGAAAACAGCTTGTTCGGCCCGCTCCAGTACATGCAGGTGCCCATCTCGCCCGTTGCGGGGCCGATGTTGCCGGGAAAAAGCGGTTTGTGCTCGAAGTTGATGTTGATCGGCATCATGAAGTCCGATCCGTTGAAGAACGCGCCGACCGCAACCTCGACGCCACGCACGCGACGCTGTAACTGGAATACTTTCACGGTGTCGGCGTAGACCGCCTTGTAGGACTCGAGCACGTGCACGACGTCCATGCCGTCGTCTTCCTGGCCGACGAACAACAGCCGCTTGATGTTCTGCGCCTCGCCGCTGGGTTTGATTACGTATGGCGCCGGGTGGGCACGCACATAAGCGATCGCGGAGTCGAAGTCGCTGAACTCCTCGAACGGGATGATCGACACGCCGTGTTTTTTGAGCTCCTGCTGGCCAAACGTGCGATCGTCTTCCAGACGGTCGGTGTACGGCGTCCCGCCGACCACGTACTTTCCAGTCGCGCGAAGTGCCGCCGCTTTCTCGCCTTGCCCCAGCACATCGTCGAAGACGATAACGTCCGCCCAGTCCACGTGCTCCTCCCAGTCATCGACTTTCGGGACGAAGCCGTCGGCGATCTGACGCTCGCTTTCGTTGACGATGCAATAACGGACGTCGTTTCCCGCGCGCGACACTTGCCAGGCGATGTCGCTTATCAGGGCATCGAGGGAAACGAACAGGAAATGGCGGGGTCCTTCAGTCAAAGGCGTTACTCAATAGCAAATGGGTGATTGTGCGGGCGTCGCGTGCGGTCTCATTGTTGCGTAGCCACTGCCGGCTTGGCAAGCGGATTATCACGCTTCGACCATTCGACGGGCAGCCCCGACATCCGTTATTGTAAGGCTTCGGCGAAGCCCTGATCTGAATCACCACATGACAACGAGACCCACACGTGATCCACACTGAAACCGACATCCAGGAATGCCGCAAACTGTGGGAAACGTTCTCGCCGCACAAGGGCGCCTGGGACGACTGGGACCTGATGTTTGCTTATCACGATCAGGACAACCATCGATTCAATTTCATGGTGCATCAGAACGCCGATGGACATGCAGACGGGCTGGTCCCGCTTGTTTTCGACACAAAAAATAACCGCTTCATGCTGATGGCTGGCAGCTACCCGGACGGACGAATTTTGTGGATACGGCATGAAGATTTTCCCGAGTTCTTCGAACAATTTCCGGAACACACAGTTTTGTTCGAGCTGAGCCAAAGTTGGGTCAGCGCGCTACTGAAATTCAGCCCGCAATTCGAAGCCAGTTTTGCCGAGCTGGACACGCGCTACTACCTGGTGCCGTCGGAATTCCATTTTGACTTCAATCAACATATCGGCACCTTTTCTTCCGAGAAGAAACAGAAGTTTCTTTACGATCTTCGAAACATCGGCAAGCGCGAGCCGATACTGCACTGGAGCGACGAAAATTATGCCGATCTGTTCATTGAACTGGTGAACCGCAATTTCGGTGAGGCATCAGATTACGCCGACCCGGACAATGCGAATGAAGTACGAAGGGTTATCGCCGAGCTGAAACGGAGCGGCCGCCTGAAAACGCTGACGATCGAGATCGATGGTGACAGGCATGCAGTCTCGCTGTCATTACTCCACGGCAACAAAATGATCGCGCTTTACGCCTCAAGCAACAATGACTATAACAATCTTGGAAAGTTGCTTAACGTCGAGACCATCAATGAAGCCTGTAGATTGCGCGTAGATGAAATCAGCTTTA
>JAHHOT010000172.1 GCA_018677555.1 Gammaproteobacteria bacterium
TCCTCGAAGGCATGACCAATGCGATGTTCCTCGGTAACGCCATTCAGCGCCGTCGCGAGGACGATGACCAGAAGGCCCACGACACCCGGCTCCGCGAGGTGAAAACCGAGCGCCAGCACCAGCACCAGCGCGACCAGCGCCTGCGCGACGATGGTGGCGCTTTCCTGCTTGGAGCGTTTCGCGGCCATGGCCCGGTCGTACTCCTCCAGCACCTCACGCACCTTGGGCGCCAATTGCGTGCCGTAGCTGAAGATCCCGGTGACTTCCAGCAACAGGCAGGTGATCAGCCCGACCACCAGCACCGGCATCGAAATCGGCGCCATTTTCAGGAAGAACGGGACGAATTCCCAGCCCATGATCTGCGCGATCAGCAGGTTCTGCGGCTCGCCAACGAGCGTCGTCACGCCGCCCAGCGCAGTGCCCACCGCGCCGTGCATCATCAGGTTGCGCAGAAACGCGCGAAACTGTTCGAGATCCTCGCGGTGCAGCTCGACCACCTCGTCATCGCTGCCATGATCGTGGCTGACATCGAATTGTTTGCCGGACGCGACCTTGTGGTACACGGAATAGAACCCGGCCGCTACCGTGATGATGACGGCGGTCACCGTCAGCGCGTCGAGAAATGCTGACAGAAACGCCGCGGCGAATGAAAACATCAGCGACAGCAGAACTTTCGAGCGCACGCCGAGCAGGATCTTGGTAAAGGTATACAACAGCATTTCGCGCAGGAAATAGATGCCGGCGACCATGAACATCAAGAGCATGATGACCGGGAAGTTCACCTCTGCTTCGTGAAACACCATCTCCGGACTTGCCATGCCGATAACGATGGCCTCGACGGCGAGCAAACCGCCCGGCTGCAGCGGATAGCATTTAAGCGCCATCGCCAGGGTAAAGATGAACTCGATCACGAGCACCCAGCCGGCGATGAAAGGCCCTGCCGATATGTACAGAATCGGATTCAGAATCAGAAAACCGATGATCGTAAGCTTGTACCAGACCGGGCTGGAACCGAGAAAATTCTTACGCAGCGCATCTGCCATCGTTTGCGGGCCCATAGTGCTTCCTGTAGGTATTAAGACGAAGAGGCATGCATATGCCCCTGATTTGTAAGCTGCTTTTCAGCCTTTATTGTTGTCTGGCGCTCATTCTAGCGAGTTTCGACGGCTTTCGCAGGTCGATAGTACGCCGGAACACCCCCTCAGTTCGCGTCGCCACCGCGCCACACGCAGCTGCCGGACGCCTCGATGCGGTCCAGTAACGCCTCGTGTGCCGCCAGTTCGTCGTCGCTCGCCGTGACCACCACCAGATTCAAAGTCTCGCGATCTACTGCTCCGCGCCGCTCCTGCGTCACACCGCCCAACCCGGTCGACTCCGCATCGAGCGACAGCGCGGTCTGGCCCCCGGTCATGGCGAGGTAGACGCGCGCCAGTAGTTCCGAATCGATGAGAGCGCCATGCACGTCACGGCGCGACGCATCGACGTTGTACCTTTTGCACAGTGCATCGAGACTGTTGCGTTGCCCCGGATGCAGTTTTCGGGCGAGCCCCAGCGTGTCCAGCACGCTTGCGTGCTCCGCAATTCGCGGCCGCGCATGATTCATCAGGGATAGTTCGTAGTCGAGGAAGCCCACGTCGAATTCGGCGTTGTGAATTACCAGCTCGCTATCGCGGATAAACTCCAGGAACTCGTCCGCGATCTCCGCGAAAAATGGCCGGCCCTGCAGGTCGGAGAGACTGATCCCATGCACCTGTTCGGCGCCCTCGTCGATTTCGCGTTCGGGATTAATGAAGCAGTGAAATTCCCGCCCCGTCAGCCGTCGATTTTGCAGCTCGAGGCAGCCGATCTCGATGATGCGATGGCCCTCCGCCGTTGACAGGCCGGTGGTTTCAGTATCGAGTACAACCTGCCTCATCTCTGCACGTCCAGTTCGTCGATACCCTGGTTCGCCAGCATGTCCGCCATCTCATTGCCCGGATCGCCGGCATGCCCCTTCACCCAGATCCATTCGATGTCGTGTTGCGCGACCAGTTCGTCGAGCGCTTTCCACAAGTCCTGGTTCTTCACGGGTTTCCTCGCGGAGGTTTTCCAGCCACGCTTCTTCCAGCCGTCGATCCAGCTGTTGATTCCGTCGAGCAGGTACTTCGAGTCCGTGTGCAGGATTACATCCTGTGAGCCATTCAACGCGTCAAGCGCGCGTATTGCGGCTGTCAATTCCATGCGGTTGTTGGTGGTTTCATGCTCACCGCCGTGCATGGTCTTGCGGTGCTTACCCGACTCGAGCAGCACTCCCCAGCCCCCCGGTCCGGGATTGCCGCGACATGCGCCATCGGTGTAGATCTTAACTGTTCTGGTCAATTCGAATTCGGGACACCCGCGTCGATGGCTCCACCAGGCCGCCGACGACCTTGGGTCGAGAGCGCCACGGTTTTCGAACAGGGGTCAGCGTAATGAGTCGTTTCTGCGCGGTGAGCATATAGCAAGCGGCCAGCTCGGGCCACCAGCGCTGCCCGCGTTGCTCCCAGGCCTGCGACAGCGTTCCGCGGTTACCGGGCAGCGGCCAGTGGAAGAAGTAGCGGTTGAGGCCGTGAATCCGCAGGTCGAGCAGCTGCAGCCAGTCCCGCAGGCGCCGGTCCGAAATCAACCGTTGCGCGGCTGGCGGCATGGCAGCGCCCGGTATCAGCCGCCGCAGGCCCCACAGGCCGCCGGGCTTGAAGCCGAGAATCACGAGATGTCCGTCCGAGCGCAGCACCCGATGCACCTCGCGCAGGATCGCGTGCGGCCGATCGTGAAAGTCCAGGGTATGCGGCAACAACACCGCGTCGACAGAATCGCTGGCGATCGGCAAACGGTGCATGCGGCCGATGGCCGATGCCCCGCCGCCGGGCACGGCAAAGTCCGCAATGCACGCGGTCCGCTGGGTGCGTGACAGTCGCAGGAACTGGTTGGCGTCGCCCCACAATCCCAGCTGCAGGCATTGCTCGCCGAAAATGCCGTCAAACGCCTCTTCGAGCAAGCGCGCCTCCTGTGCGAGCAATGCCTCACCCAACGGCGTCGCCAGCCAGCGGTCGACCAGGCGGGACCGATCCTCCGAATACGCTGTCGTCACTGTCAATCCTCCGCTTGCGATGCAGGCGCTTGCACACCGGCAACTGATCGGTAGTATGGCTCGATGCGCGGCAAAAATCAGACAGTTTGCGGGCTTTTTGCTACGCCGATCACCCTTTTACTGCTTATCGGCAGCCTCGCCTCGCCGCAACCGACGGCACTGGCAACGACACCCGAATTCACGATTCTTGGCGGCGCCGGGGACCTCGTCTCGCGCCTCGAAAAGGGCGACGCCGCGGCCGTGCCAGCGACCGCCGCGGCAGAGCCGGATGACCTGTTGCTGCGCTTGCGTCAGCGGTTCGCGCTGGACGCGGTCGACAATGATCGCGTCGATGCCGAGATTCGCTGGTTCGTTCGTAACCCGGACTACCTGCAACGCGTATTCCTGCGATCGCAACGTTACCTGCCACACATCGTCGCCGAGATCGAAGCCCGCGGCATGCCGCTGGAACTGGCCCTGTTGCCAATCGTCGAGAGTGCCTATGACCCGTTCGCCTATTCGCACGGCCGTGCCGCGGGACTCTGGCAGATTGTGCCCGGCACCGGTCGGCGTTTCGGCATCCGGCAGAACTGGTGGTATGACGGCCGGCGCGACGTGGTCGATTCGACCCGCGGCGCCCTCGAGTACCTCGCGTACCTGCACGAGCTCATGGATAGCGACTGGTTGCTTGCGGTCGCCTCTTACAACTCGGGTGAAGGCAATGTCCTGAAGGCGATACGCCGCAATCGCGAGAAGTCGCGCCCAACCGACTTCTGGAATCTCAGTCTGTCGCGCGAGACCAGCAGCTACGTGCCGCGCCTGTTGGCGCTGGTCGAACTGGTGCAACGTCCGCAAGACTATGGCCTGACGCTGCCCGTGCTCAGCAGTGCACAGCAGTTTTCCATTGTGCAGACGGGTGGCCAGCTCGATCTGGCGTTGGCCGCCGAACTCGCCGGCATAGAACTGGACACGCTGTACGCGTTCAACCCCGGATTCAACCGCTGGGCGACCGACCCGTCGGGCCCGCACGTACTCGTACTACCCGCTGATTCGGTGGAGTCGTTCGCCGCGGCATTGTCTGACCTGGCCGCTGAACAACGCATGCGTTGGCAACGGCACAGGATCAAAAACGGCGAAACGATTTCGGAAATTGCCGAGCAGTACCACACGACGATTGCGTCGATCCGAAACGCGAACGACTTGCGCGGCACTACGATTCGCGCGGGATCCTGGCTTATGATTCCGATGGCGGCTAAGCCGTTATCGGACTACGGGCAGAGTGCCGACCAGCGCCGGCAGCGAACGCAGAATCGTCAGCGCCAGGGCAAGCGCGTCGATCACGTCGTTGCGGCGGGCGAGAGCTTCTGGAGCATCGGTCAGCGCTACGGCGTCACGACGCGGGTTCTGGCAGGCTGGAACGGCATGGCGCCGCGGGATACGTTGTCCATCGGCCAGAAGCTCGTCGTGTGGACGAGCGACACTGATGTGCCTGCGTCCCGGGCAGCGTCTGGCGGAACCACGCGAAAACTGCACTACACGGTGCGCAGGGGGGATTCCCTGTTCCTGATCGCCTCGCGTTTTCGCGTTTCCGTCGCGGACCTGCTGCGTTGGAACAACATCGAAAAAGACAAGATCCTGCGCCCTGGCCAGCGCTTGACGATGTACGTGGACGTTACCAGCCAGTCCAGCTGACATTGTGGCCGCCACCGGCGCGCTTTAGAATCAACGCACAACAAAAATCGCCGAGCGGGGAATCGAAATGGGATTCATGACAGGCAAGCGAGCCCTCATAGTCGGGCTTGCCAGTAATCGATCCATTGCCTGGGGCATTGCTCAGGCGTTTGCGAGAGAAGGCGCGGAACTGGCGTTCACCTATCAGAACGACAAGCTGAAACCGCGGGTCGAAAAGATGGCCGGGGAACTCGGGTCATCCAGGATCTACCCCCTTGACGTTGCGCACGACGAAGAGATCGACAAACTGTTCGCCATGCTGGCAGAGGAATGGGACGGCCTTGAAGTTCTCGTGCACTCGGTCGGCTTCGCACCCCGCGACCAGTTGGCCGGAACCTACGTCGAGAGCGTGACGCGTGAAGGCTTCCGGATAGCCCATGATATTTCGAGTTACAGCCTGGCTGCGTTGGCGAAAGCCGCGCTGCCAATGATGGAAGGGCGCGATGCGGCGATACTGACATTGTCCTATCTCGGCGCCGTTCGCGCTGTACCCAACTACAACGTGATGGGCCTCGCCAAAGCCAGCCTCGAGGCCAACGTGCGCTTTCTCGCTGCGGACCTTGGTCCGAAAGGCATCCGGGTGAACGGCATATCGGCTGGCGCCATCAAGACCCTGGCCGCCGCCGGTATCAGTGGCTTTCGCAAGATGCTGACACACATGGAACGCGTATCGCCAATCCGCCGCAACGTCACGCCCGCAGACGTTGGCAATGCCGCAGCGTTTCTATGCTCCGACCTCGCCGCCGGCATCGCCGGAGAGATTCTATACGTCGACGGCGGTTACAACACGATCGGTATGCACCTCGAGGATGACGAAGGCTGACCGAAGCAGCCCTGGTTGGCATCACGCATCTGCCGGCCCACGTAGATCAGCGAAGCAATCACGCCAACGACCTCCGCGACGGTTGCGATCGCCTCCCGGCTCATGCTCTACGGCTTCAATTTGCGGCGAGTTTCGTCTCCTCGCCGCTGAGCCGCGCGACAATCACCGCGCAGCACGAATCACCGAATATGTTGATGCTGGTCCGCGCCATGTCGAGGATGCGATCAAACACCATCAGGACGCCGATCGCCTCGACCGGCAGACCGACCGCAACGAGGATGATGGCGATTGCAACCAGCGACGCGGACGGCACGCCAGCGACGCCGATCGATGTCAACAAGGCAATAATTACAATCGTGAATTGCACGCCGAAGGTCAGTTCGAGCCCGTACGCCTGCGCCAGGAACATAGCGGCCGCGCATTCGTAAAGCGCTGTGCCGTTCATATTTACCGTTGCGCCGAGCGGCAGCACGAAGCTGGAAATACGGTTCGACACGCCGACATTTTCCTCAACGCAATCCATCGTCACCGGCAACGTTGCAGAGGAGGACGCCGTCGAAAACGCGGTAAGCATGGCCGGGGCCATCGCGGGAAACATTTTGTAAGGCGACACACCGCCGACGGCGCGCAACAGAACCGGCAGTGTCACCAGCGCATGCACCAACAGCGCAGCAACCACGGTTATCGCGAATATGGCCAGCGGACGGGCCGCGCTGAATCCGGTTTCGGCGATCACTGCGGCGATCAGGCCGAAAACACCGATGGGTGCGAACATCATGATCCATTCGGTCATTTTCATCATGACCTGGAATACGGCATCCCAGAAATTGAATAACGCTTTCTGCAGCTCGTCGCGCAGTTTCGTCATGAAGTAGCCGAAAAGCAGAGCGAAGAAGATCAGCCCCAGCATCTGACCTTCGACAGCCGCCTTTACGACGTTCGCGGGCACCATGCGCAGGAATACTTCGGCAACATCTCCTGCATCGCGCCCCTCGACGCGCGCGGCGATATCAGCCGCCGATCCATCCAGCGCCATCAGCTCGCCCGCCGGCTTGCCGTCCACGTAGCCCGGCCCGACGGCGTTGATCAACAGCAGTCCGACAAGGATCGCGGCCAGCGTTGTTGCGGCATAGAACAACAGCGTGCGCCCACCGAGCGCACCGAGATTGCCGCTCGAGCCTATGCCTGCCATGCCGACGATGATCGATGACATGATCAGCGGCACGATGATCATGCGCAGCGCGTTCAGGAACAGTGTACCGACGTACTTGAAGACACTGAGGAAGCTGATGCCGAGAACGCCCGGTGCGGCGGGGTCGCCGTTACCCGTCTGGTTGACGATACTGCCGGCGATGGCAGCCAATCCGATCGCGATCAGAATTTGCCAATGCAGGGCAATTTTTTTCATCGTTTTTCCCTGTCCAGTGCGTTACTGAAGCGGTAAGCCTTCCAAGGTGATCGGCAGCTAGAATTCGGGCTCAGCGAGCGCCGATTCGCTCTTTGTGATGTCCGCATTGCGTTCAAGCTCGAAGAGGAAGGCATTCAGGTCAGCGATGCCCGAGTCTTGGGCGAGATCGTTCTTGCGCGCATCGCGTTCTGCAAGCGGTATGGCTTCCGGTCGACCCGGCGCCGCCGCGGTGACGACGAAGACCGCATGATCGCCGGTCTGGGTTACCGCCGTACCAACGCGTGGCGTGCTGCCTGTCGGCTTCTTGACCGCGAATACCGCTTCGAGGATGCGTGAATCGATGTCGTCATTGTCCCGGCCTGTCACTGTCGCCGGCATGATTTTCGCGTTCGCATCGGCGGCTGCCTGGCTGAATTCCGCCCCCGACAACAGCGCGGCCTGCAAAACGTCCGAACGCTCACGAACGATCGCCTCCGCCTTCCGTGACTTGATGGCTGCCACGATTTCCTCGCGAACTTCGTCCAGGGGGCGTCGGCGCGCTTCACGATGTTCCGTGACCCGAAAAAGAGCCGAACGCGTTGCGTCGATTTCGACAATGTCTGAAATCTGGCCATCCTCGATCAGGCGCTGGTCGTAGACTGCATCGATCACTGACTGGTTGGCGCCGAATGGCTCGCCGCCGAAGCGTGTGAAATTCGTCGCGGACCTGATCTCGAGTCCGGTTTGTTCGGCCATCGTATTCATGTCGAGGAGGTCGAACAACGCGTCAGACAAGGTCCGTTCCAGCTCGCGAAACCGCGACTCGGACCTGGCATCGCGTAATTCCCGCTCGAGTTCGTCCCGCACCCGATCGAGCGGCAAAGGACCTCCCTCGACGATCTCATCCAGCCGAATCACGTGATAGCCGAACTCCGTGCGCACCGGACCACGCACTTCGCCCTCGGTCATCGAGAAAATGGCATTGCCGAGTTCGCCCGGCATCTGCGATTGCATCACGGTGCCGAGCTCGCCACCCTGCTCCGCCGTGCCCCCGTCTTTCGAATACGTACGCGCCAGATCTTCAAAGGGCTCGCCGGCATCGATCCTGGCGGTAATAGCCGCTGCCTGCTGCCGCGCGGCATCCTCGTCGTCATCGAAGGTGATGAGAATGTGCCGCGCCCTGCGTTGTTCGTCCTGCAGGTATCGATTCGCTACCTGGTCGTAGTACTCCTCGAGTTCTTCAGCACTGACACCAGCGTTTTGTGCGAGCTCCTCCCGGTTTATCTCGATGTATTCGATATCCACCGACTCTTCGGACTGGAAGCTGTCCGGGTTGTCGTCGTAAAACGCCAGGATCTCATCCTCGCTAACGTCGATGCTTTCCCGGATGTCGTCAAGCTCGAAAGTTGCGATGGCGACTTCCCGCTGCTCGCCGTAGATGTTCAGGTGGCGGCGATACTCCGACGGCGTTACAAACGCCGTGGCGGCGATTGCCCGCTGCAACTGGCTCTGGCGTATCCGATCACGCTGCATCTGTTCGAACTGCGCCGGCAACATGCCGCGTAGCTCGAGTTCTTCGTAGTATTTCTCCCTGGAGAATTCACCCTCCACCTGGAAGTCCGGCGTGCTCTGAACGAGTCTTGTGACCATCTCGTTGCCCACGCGATAACCGTTCTCGGCAAGGAACTGATCGATCAGCGCCTGCGTGATCAACTGGTCGAGAATCGATTGCCGGATCATCTGGTGATACTGAACAGGCGCTTCTGCGAGTTGCGGGTTCTGCAGCATCTGATTCTGAAACGCCCGCTCCAGCTCGGCCGTGGAAATTTCCGTGTCGTTGACTTTGGCCGCGTAGCTGGCGCCCAGGAAGTTGTAGTTGGTCACGCCAAAAAACAGGAACGGGACGGTAATGAGGGCAAGAATGAACAGTGCGAACTTGCCGGTAAATCGGTCGCGAATAATCTGCAGCATGGTGTCGGGTCAGGAGATCGGCTATGCCCGCAGCCTGGCGGCTTCGGACGGTGAGTTGGTCGCGCCAGGCGCGTAAATTGAGCGCTCGAATGATATATGAACGTGCCCCGTAATGCAGCCGTATCAGTACCTTGCGCGGGCGCCCGCGGCGTCCAAATTCGCTCCCGGCGAATTTGTCGACCCAATCCGCCTGCGCGGAACGGGATCGCACTACCGTTGAGGCGGATTGATCTTTAGTGACTATCAGCGGATTCAAGTCTGCTGAATCAATGAATACGCGGGTTCTCGTCCCGTGAAAAATACGAGGTAAACAAAAAGAGGGCCCTCTTGCGAGAGCCCTCAGTTTGTCTTATGGCGGAGTGGACGGGACTCGAACCCGCGACCCCCGGCGTGACAGGCCGGTATTCTAACCAGCTGAACTACCACTCCTGAAGCTGGTGGGTGCTGACGGGATCGAACCGCCGACCCTCGCCTTGTAAGGGCGATGCTCTACCAGCTGAGCTAAGCACCCGATCGGCGCACGACGCTTGTCGTGGCATCAGCATCGACGACGCCGCAGCTTGTCGACGTCGACGACTTGACCCTTTCGGGCCGGCACACGATGAAAATCGCTGTCCGGCCCGCGAGGGGCGCGCTAGTTTACGGCATCCTTCAGGGCTTTGCCAGCCTTGAAACCCGGCACATTACTTGCCTTAATCTGGATGGCTTCACCCGTTCGCGGGTTGCGTCCCATGCGCGCAGCGCGAGCCTTGACGGTAAACGTGCCGAAGCCGACCAACGAAACGGAGCCGCCGCTTTTCAGCGTGCGAGTCACACTATCGAGTACTGCATCAACTGCCCTGGTTGCATCGGCGCGCGACAGATCCGCGGCATCAGCAACCGACTCAATAAGTTCACCCTTATTCATGCATTCACCCTTGCGTTTGGAAAAAGAATTGACGATGCGGGCGTCCGCCAGAATCCCCGCATCTCCGATACGCGCCCTAATACGCGCATGCTTGCCCTGTTGACCGATGGCCTCTTGCCGTGCCGTCGGCCGCCGGCACCGGTCAGCGAACCCACCGGCAGCGGCACGCGTAGCTTATACCAAGCGCCCCAGAGAGCGTCAACAATCCAGTATTTTCAAGGGCTTCAGAATCTAGTGGGGCCTGACCACGTCGCCGGATTCGGGCTCCTTGGCGGCGCCGGAGGCGGCGGATTTTTCCTCGCCGGACTTGCCCTCGGGTAGGGGTAAATGCTGCAGCGCACGCTCGAACACCTCGTCGATCCATTTCACCGGAACAATGCTCAGTTTGTCCTTGATGTTCTTCGGAATTTCCGCCAGATCCTTCTCGTTTTCCAGGGGTATCAACACGGTGCTGATGCCCCCTCTGTGGGCTGCAAGCAACTTCTCCTTGAGGCCGCCAATCGGCAGCACCTCGCCGCGCAAAGTGATCTCTCCGGTCATCGCCACATCGCTCAAGACGGGGATGTCGGTTAACGCCGACACCAGTGCGGTACACATGCCGACGCCCGCACTCGGCCCGTCCTTCGGGGTCGCTCCTTCCGGGACGTGGACGTGCACATCCAGCTTCTGGTGGAAGTCTTCATCAATGCCGAGGCCGGCCGCACGGCTTCGCACGACCGTCATCGCGGCCTGGATGGATTCGGTCATGACGTCGCCCAGCTGGCCCGTGTGCGTCAACTTGCCTTTGCCGGGTACAACGGCCGATTCGATCGTCAGCAATTCGCCGCCGACCTCGGTCCATGCGAGACCGGTGACCTGGCCCACCTGGTTGTTTTCCTCGGCCTTGCCGTAGCGGAAACGCCGCACACCGAGGTACTTCTCCAACGTCTTTGGCGTGACCTTGATGGCGCCTTCCTTCGGCTTCAGCAAAAGTGCCTTCACCACCTTGCGACAAATCTTCGAGATCTCACGTTCCAGATTCCTGACGCCGGATTCACGCGTGTAATGCTGAATGATGTCGGTGACCGCCGCTCGCGAGATTTTCAGTTCCGTCTCTTCCAGGCCGTTTTCCTTCATCTGCTTTGGAATCAGGTAGCGTTGCGCGATGTTGAGTTTTTCATCTTCGGTGTAGCCCGGTATGCGAATGACTTCCATTCGGTCGAGCAGCGGTGCCGGAATGTTCAGGCTATTCGCCGTGCACACGAACATGACATCGGAAAGGTCGAAATCGACTTCCAGGTAATGATCGTTGAACGCGGAATTCTGCTCAGGGTCGAGTACTTCCAGCAACGCCGACGAAGGGTCGCCGCGGAAATCCATTGCCATCTTGTCGACCTCGTCAAGCAGGAACAACGGATTGCGCACCGTCGTCTTCGCCAGGTTCTGGATGATCTTGCCGGGCATCGATCCGATATAGGTACGTCGGTGACCGCGGATCTCGGCTTCGTCACGAACGCCGCCAAGGGACATACGCACAAACTTGCGATTCGTCGCACGCGCAATGCTCTGCCCCAGCGACGTTTTGCCGACGCCGGGAGGACCCACAAGGCATAGTATGGGGCCCTTCAACCGCTTTACGCGCAGCTGGACGGCAAGGTATTCGAGTATTCTTTCCTTTACTTTCTCGAGTCCGTAATGATCTTCCTCGAGCACTTCTTCGGCGCGATTCAGATCGCGCAATACCTTGCTGCGCTTCTTCCATGGCGCTTTCAGCAGCCAGTCGACGTAGTTTCGAACAACGGTTGCCTCAGCGGACATGGGTGACATCAGCTTGAGCTTGTTCAGCTCCGAGGTGGCCTTTTCCTTGGCTTCCTTCGGCATCCCGGCTTTTTCGATCTTGGCTTCGAGGTCGGCAAGCTCGTTCGGCGCATCCTCCATCTCGCCGAGCTCTTTCTGAATCGCCTTCATCTGCTCGTTGAGATAATACTCGCGCTGGCTTTTTTCCATTTGCTGCTTGACCCGACCGCGAATGCGCTTCTCGATCTGCAGCACGTCGATTTCGCCCTCGATAATGCCGAGGATTTGCTCGAGCCTGACCTTGACGTCGCGGATCTCCAGGATTCGCTGTTTCTCCGCAAGCTTCAATGCCATGTGCGCGGCCACGGTGTCGGCGAGGCGGCCGGCCTGGTCGATGCCCGACAAGGACGTGAGGATCTCCGGCGGAACTTTCTTGTTCAGTTTCACGTACTGCTCGAACTGCGCGATGATCGAGCGCACCAGTACGTCGATCTCGCGTTCGTCGTGACGGTCGTCTTCGGGCAGAACCGTAATATCGGCCGCGAAGTAATCGTCGACGATCATTCTGTCGACCTGGGCCCGTTCTCCGCCTTCGACCAGCACTTTAACCGTGCCATCCGGCAGCTTCAGCAATTGCAGAATCGTTGCCAGGGTGCCGACGTCGTACAGATCCGTCGGCGACGGGTCATCGAGATCGGCTTTCTGCTGCGCGATCAGCAAGATCTTCTTGCCGGCATTCATCGCCCGATCCAGCGCGACGATCGATCGCTCGCGGCCGACGAACAGCGGGATCACCATATGCGGGTAAACGACCACATCCCGCAATGGCAGAACCGGCAGCGGCCCGTCGGGCGCCTCTTCCGCAGGCAGCTCTAATTCGGATTTGCTTGTCGAAGTTTCGTCAGACACCAGTTTTGCCCTCGCGCGTGTCAGACCACCGGCACAGGTCACGCCGTGCCGGGTGGTTAATCAGTTAAGGATGGGACATGCGTCCAGTATTGCGAATATCAACCCAGGGTGCGACCCGGCGGAAGCGGTACCTGCCAAGCCATTGATCTGGAATGGTTTTTGCCAGCACCCGCCCGGCACCCGGGGGTACGGTCCGATTGCTGTAAGCTCAGTCGGACCCCGTCGGCCTGCGTTGCTGCTCGATATTGACCGTCGACGGTTCGTCCGATTCGTAAATAATGTATGGCTTGGTCTCGCCACTGACTACCGCCTCGTCCAATACGACCTTCTTTGCATTCTTGCTCGATGGCAATTCGTACATTGTGTCCAGCAGCACACTTTCGAGAATCGTCCGTAATCCGCGTGCACCTGTTTTCCGTTTCATGGCCCTTTTCGCGACCGCGCGCAGTGCGTCATCGCGGAATTCCAGGTCAACGCCCTCCATGTCGAACAGTTTGCGGTACTGTTTGGTCAAGGCGTTCTTCGGTTCGAGCAAAATGCTCACCAGCGCGTCCTCGTCAAGCTCTTCCAGCGTCGCGACAACAGGCAGACGTCCGACGAACTCCGGGATCAGCCCATAGCGAATAAGGTCTTCCGGTTCGACATCATGCAGCAGCTCTCCGATGCTTTGCTCATCCTCGCCCGTCTTGACGTCAGCAACGAAGCCGATGCCGCTCTTGGACGAGCGGTCCAGTATGATCTTCTCCAGGCCGGCAAACGCGCCGCCGCAAATAAACAGGATATTGCCCGTGTCGACCTGCAGGAACTCCTGCTGCGGGTGCTTGCGGCCACCCTGCGGCGGTACCGATGCAATCGTACCCTCGATGAGCTTCAGCAGTGCCTGCTGGACGCCCTCGCCGGATACGTCGCGCGTTATTGACGGATTGTCCGATTTGCGGGAAATCTTGTCGATTTCGTCGATATAAACGATACCTGTCTGCGCCTTGTCGACGTCGTAGTCGCACTTCTGCAGCAGTTTCTGGATGATGTTTTCTACGTCTTCACCGACGTAACCTGCTTCGGTCAGCGTCGTCGCATCGGCGATGGTGAATGGAACGTTCAACAACCTGGCCAGCGTCTCGGCCAGCAGCGTCTTACCGCAGCCGGTCGGGCCGATCAGCAATATGTTGCTTTTCGCAAGTTCGATGTCGTCCTTGCCGCGCTCTGAAGCACGGTCGTCAAGCCGCTTGTAATGGTTGTAAACGGCGACTGACAGTACTTTCTTCGCACGTTGCTGGCCGATGACGTACTCGTCCAGAACTTCCTTGATCTCGTGCGGCTTCGGCAGCTTTTGTCGGCCGGTTTCGCCGGCGTCCTCGAGTTCCTCGCGAATGATGTCGTTGCACAACTCGACGCATTCGTCACAGATGAATACCGAAGGACCCGCGATAAGCTTGCGAACTTCGTGCTGGCTTTTGCCGCAAAAAGAACAGTAGAGGAGTTTTCCTTCCTCGTTCTTGCCGCGGGAATCATCGCTCATACGTCGTGCGCCTCTGTTGCTGAAAAATCAGTCTGTTACGACTGAATGTGTATATAACATGCACACTCTTGAGGTGCAAAGTGACAGGTCTCACTACCTTTCGTGAATACGGTAGCCCGTTGATTTTAATCCGAATCTTCGTTGGTCGCTGTGCCAATTTCAGCACGCCGCTCCAACAAAGTGTCAATTAGCCCATAATCCACCGCCTGCTCGCCGCTCATGAAGTTGTCGCGCTCGAGGTCCCGCTGAATTGTCTCCAGCGGCTTCCCGGTGTGCTTTGCCATGATTTCGTTGATGCGCCGCTTGAGTTCCAGCACTTCCTTCGTGTGAATCTCGATATCCGTCGCCTGGCCCTGGAAGCCGGCGCTCGGCTGATGCACCATAATCCGCGAGTGCGGCAAGGCAAAGCGTTTGCCGTTAGCGCCACCGCCCAGGAGCAATGCGCCCATGCTGGCGGCCTGCCCGACACAAATGGTACTTACGTCACAATTGACGAACTGCATGGTGTCATAAATCGACAGACCTGACGTCACCGATCCTCCGGGCGAGTTTATGTACAAATGGATGTCCTTATCGGGATTCTCGGATTCGAGATAGAGCAACTGCGCCACCACCAGGTTGGCCATATGGTCTTCGACCGGTCCCACAATGAATACCAGCCGCTCTTTGAGAAGCCGGGAATATATGTCGTAGGCCCGCTCACCGCGTGCGGTTTGCTCGACGACCATCGGTACCAGGTTCAGTGCTTGTGCATTCATACTCATTTCCTGCGAAGTTTTACGAGTTATGTATCGGCAGCTTGCGCTATGGCTTCATGAATTGCTGGAAGCCTACCTT
>JAHHOT010000112.1 GCA_018677555.1 Gammaproteobacteria bacterium
GGGCGCTCTGACACACAAGGGGTTTGCTCTCCTCGCCATCATCAGCCCCTGCGTGACATTCAACGATCACGAAGGGTCGACCAAGAGTTACGCCCACACCCGGCAGTTTTACCATCACGTGATTGACGCGGATTTCATTCCGCCGGCCGAGGAAATCCGGGCTGCGTACAACGAGGGCGAGGCAATGCCCGTCGAGTTGCACGATGGCAGCAAGATCGTGTTCCGCAAGGTCGACCACGACTACGACCCGACCAGCCGTGCCGCGGCTTTTCGTTATCTGCGCGACAGCGTCAATGCGGGGGAAATCATAACGGGACTTCTGTATATCGACGAAGAGTCCGGCGATATGCACGACCTTTCGGGCAGCGTCGAACAACCGCTGTGCAACATTCCCTACGAAGAACTCAATCCGGGTCCGGATGCACTGGCTCGGGTGATGGACAGGTACCGCTAGACGGGCCGAACCTCCGCGCACGACGTCCGCGTGGCTCACTGGCGTTGCGCCAGCAAAAGAAATGCTTCGGTACCAACCGGGTAGCACATGATCGGAAGAAGTAAACCGGCCAAGTTCATCCTTGCAGCGTTTGGCGTGGCGATTGTCCTGTACCTGGCGTGGATTTACTTCAGTGACCGTTTTCTGCCACAAACCGGGTACGACGTTGCAATCGTCGAGCGGACGATCGAACTGCTGGATGACGCGGGCAACTGGAATCGTAACGATGACCGAACATGCGGGCCGGATAAAACCGGGCTAAGCCTTTACTGCGCCTTGCAGCGGGCGTCTATCGAGGTCGCGGGAGAGTTTCAACACAGAGCTGCGTCATTGCAGCAGATTCGCTTCGCGATCGAGCGGCAACACCCGCAAGCTGACTATGAGCACCGACTCATGGACTACAACAACGACCCGCAAACTTCGTTCGAGGAGCTGCACGAGATGTTGCGCGACGCTCTGACGCGACTCAGGCAAAGTGAGAGCGCCGCTGACCAGGCAGACAGTCGCGCATCAGCAAATAGCCGATAAGCGCAGGTTTTCGTACACTGGTTCTCGGAGCCATTCGCGGAGGGAGCATGAATAAAGGCAGGCGGCAATTTATTACTTCAGGCCTCGTTGGAGGCGCGCTGGTTGGCAGCGGTCTGAGCCTTGGGCTGCAGCCGGATACGGCGCAGGCACGTGACGACGGGGCGCTCTCGATACTGGTGCTTGGCGGAACGGGCTTCATTGGCCCGCACATGGTGCGCGAAGCGCTGCGGCGCGGCCACGAGGTGACGCTGTTCAACAGGGGCCGGACCAACAATGAGTTGTTCCCGGACCTGGAGACGCTGATCGGGGACCGCGACAACGGTCTGGACGAATTAAAGGGCCGCACCTGGGACGCCGTTATCGACAATTCCGGCTATGTGCCACGACACGTGCACGATTCGGCCAGCCTGCTGTCGTCATCCGTTGGTCATTACCTCTATATATCGACGGTTTCGGTGTATGCGAGTTTTGCGAATCCGCTGAGCGAAGATTCGCCGCTTGCGACGATGGACGACGAGTCCATCGAGGAGGTTACCGGCGAAACCTACGGGCCACTCAAGGCGCTGTGCGAGAAGCGGGCAGAAGCCGCGATTGGCAGCGACCGTTTAACGGTATTGCGACCGACCTATATTTGCGGGCCCGGTGACCGTACGGACCGCTACACATACTGGCCGGTGCGCACCATGGACGGCGGCAGCATGCTCTGGCCAGGGAAACCATCTGACCCCATTCAGATCATCGACGTTCGCGACCTCGCCAATTTCACCATCGACTGCGTTGAACGACGACATGCCGGCATCTACAACACGGTGACGCCGCCGGGCGAATTCACGATAGGCGATTTGCTGGCAGACAGCGTGGCGGTAACGGGCGCGGCGATGAATCCGACGTGGGTCGATTACGAGTTCATCCGTGAGACCGGGCTGAACGAAGGGCGCAAGCTTCCTATCTGGGTATCGCCCGAATCGGATTCCGCGGGGGGTGCGCTGGCGAGCGGCGAACGCGCATTGAATATTGGGCTGCACAACCGGCCAACGCGTGAGACCGCGCGCGATACTGTCAGTTGGTGGAAAACCCTGCCGGCGGAAAGAACGGGCAAGTTACGGGCAGGACTCAGTCGCGAGGAAGAAGTCACGTTGCTGGAACAATGGCACGCCGCTAATAGCTAGGCGGGTCACGGCGACGGCCCGTTCGCGAAATCGCCAAAAAAACGGGCCCCCGCGATATTCGCGGGGACCCTGGCCCAAACGACTCGCGTTTGTGGCCGATGCGCCCTTGAGTAGGGGTCACGCCCGACTGTGCGGCCGGATTCGGCATTGACCGCAGCGCACGGGCAGGCGCATCAATCCCAGAGAGTCTTCCACCACGGAACCTGCTTGCTGTCCTCCCGGGCGTAGCGAATGAACGGAATCTTGCTGCGGATTTCGTCAATATCCCATCCTGTCAGGCTTGCCAGGGTCTGAGCCTCACGCTCCTGGCGCTCACGAACAGACGCCTGATATTGGTCCATGTCGCAATTCGACTCCCCCTTGAACGGGTGCCGGATAATGTAACGGCCCTGGTAGTTCTGCCGGTTACCCGTTTCCTGGAACATGAGGTCCTGGGGAAAGTGTTCCTTGTCGTAGCGAACGTGCAGCCGGGTCACATATACATTTTGCGCCTGCGAGCTTTTCAGGGCAGCTCGCCCGTCATTGCCACCGACCCAGAATACGCCCAGCTTGCGCAGCTCCTCGCTGCTCAGGGGATCGGCAGCACAGGGATCGCACCAGGCCATGTCCCAGGCGTACTCCAGGAAAACCGCGCGGCCGTTTTCCTTGTCAGTCTGCCGCTGGAACATGGCGCGATAGAACTGTGGGAACTCGTCTTCGACAAACTCCGGTACTTCGGTATTGCTGGGCAGGTTAACGGTGCGGTAATTGGTGGTCTCGACGCGGCCGGTACGAGTCAGTGCGTAGACGTACAATTCCTGCTTACCGTTGGCGTTCAACGTGCCGAGCCGAATCGGTAGCATGAACTTGTTGCTCTCATAGGCGACCTGCAGCGGGCGCAGGTAGGAGTAGCCGAGGTCGGCATGTTCCTCGAGATTTACCTTCGCGACGAAAAAGCGCATGTTCTGCCGCAGGTATCCGCGAATCACCGCCTCAGCGCCGTCAGGTATCCGGTACTGATTTTCCCTGAGCCACCTGATCAGTCCGTCACTTTCGGTCGCGGACAGGATCAGGATGTCGTACTCACCGACGGTGTAGCTGGCCTCAATGGTGACCCCGCGGCCGGCGTCGCGCTCCCTTGCATCCTCTGCCGCGGGCAGGGCCGACGATTTCGCCGCCATCTCCATACGGTCATAGCGGTAGCACGGATCGGGGTCGTGGTATTCGACCAGTCGTGGCGCTGTATAAGCGTCGAGGTGCTGGATTACGCTACGGTCAGCAACGTTTATCTGTTCTCTTTCTATGAAAGTTGGAACGGGAATGACCACGGCGAAATCTTTCGTTTCACCCTGGAAGTCGTTCGCCATGGTAATCACGGTTCGATCGTCGTCGCGCACCATGACGACCTGCGACGCCTTGTTGAAAAGACTGGTGTCGGCACGCGCCACGTAAAAGCCGCAAAATGCCTGTGCGGTCGTGCTCGCAAGCACGGTTATGGCCGCGGTAAATGCTAAAACTAGAATGCGCATCAAAATGCTCCTTTTGGTTTGCTCATTCGCTCAATGGGTGTTGTCGGTTTTGAATGTGGTCTTTCGATCCATCGATAGGCCGGGCCCGCGCGGAATGCATCGATCACCGGCACCAGCGGTGACGCCAGGATCAATGCCAGGATGGGGCCGTTGGGTTCGTACCAGATGAACTGGATTGCGAATGCGACGGTAGCCACGAAAATGCCGTAGATAATGCGACCGTCTGCGGAATTCGGCGTCGTCTTCGGATCGGAGATCATGAAGAACGAGAAGATGAGTAACGCGCCGTTTTGCAGATGATGCAGCGCGATGACGAGGGGGTCGGACAGCCACCAGCTGCGAAGCAATAGCAGGGCTGCGAATGCCACGAGGAACGAAATTGTTGTTTCGGCGCGCTTTGCGCGAGTCAGCACGATAAATCCTAGGCAGGCCAGCGCCAGCGCGCCGATGGTTGCGCTGCCCCATTGCCCGGTTGATACCCACGCGTCATCGGTAAGTATCACGAGCGAGACGATGGCGAAATTTGCCGGGTTGAAGATGTGCTTGTTGTTGATCCGAACGACGAACTTGCTGCCGATCGCGATGAGCGCAGCCGCTGCTGCCAGTGCTATGGAGTCGGTTCGCAGCAATAGCGTGAGTGATAAAGACGTAACCAGCGCGCTGCGCGCATCGAACGCAGTCCCCGAAATGCGCGAGCCAGTGAATTGCACGGCTTGCGCCGTGACGGCTATCGCAATTGCGTTGTACCAGTGGATGCCGAAATCCAGTACGGCAATGCCATAGGTAACAAGGCAGGTCAGAACCGCGATCTGGTAGTAGCGCGGATCGGATGCGCGGTAGTTGCGAAAAAGCGTGTGCATGCCCCTGTTAACGGCGCTGGATGTAACAAAGGGTTAATGCGGATCAATCGTTCCCTGTAGGAGCGCCGCCCTTAGGCAGCGACAATCAAACCACACCGCAGTCGCGCCGGGGGCGGCGCTCCTACATTGTGCGTATCAGACCTGTCAGGGGTTTTGCATTCCCGCTTTCAGGAAACACGTCGCGCTCGACGAACGCATCGTCGAGGCCGAGATGTTCGATGAGAACGCCTTTGAACAGGCTGCGCATGTCGGTGGTCGGATAAAGATCGCGCCCCGCATACAAATCGCGATTGGCCAGTCCCAGCCAATCCGCGACGATCCTGCCGCCGGATACGGCACCGCCGAGCAAGAGTGCTGCCGTCGCCGTTCCATGATCCGTTCCCCTGGTGCCGTTGACCCTTGCCGTGCGGCCGAACTCGGTGACGACGAGCACGGCTGTGTTCGACCAGTAGCTACCCAGTCCATCGCGCAGACCGGAAAGGGCTTCGTCGAGTGCCGCGAAGCGGTTCGCCAGGTTGCCAGTCGCCGCACCCTGGTTGGCGTGCGTATCCCAACCGCCGGACTCGACGACGGCAATACGCAGACCATTTTCAACAGCAAGGAATCGCGCCGTGGATTGCAGTGCCGCTTTCAGTTGCTCGGCATCGTTGCCGCGGCGCCTCAAGTTTCCCATGTTGCCGGCGATGGCCTGAGACTCCATCGCCTGGGCGAGGCGCGTCGCGAAAAACTCATCGTCCGCATAAAGATCCTCGAGGCGGGACAACGTATCGTCGTCCGCATCCGGCAGTCGCGACGGGGCCCAGCTCGTGACGGAGTTCGTGCCGCGCAGCACCAGCGGTGTGTTCTGCGACAGGGCGATGGCCAGTTCGTCACCGACGCTGCTACCGAGTGGGCGCAGGGTGCGGTTCAACCACCCGTCGCGCAGCAAATTGCCGGGCGAGGCACCCAGTTCGAGCATGTCCTGGCCGTCGAAGTGCGAGCGTTCGCGGTAAGGCGTCGCAATCGCGTGCAGCAAGATTGCCTGTCGCTCCTCGAAGAGCGAGTGCACCCCACGAAACGACGGGTGCAGGCCGAATATGCCGTCGATCTTCAGCACGCCGCCCTCGCTGCCGGGTTTCGCCAATGCCAGTTCGCCGCGCAGCCCGTCGTAGTTGCCGTCGCCGTAAGGCGCCGCCATCGCCAGTCCGTCGGCAGCGCCGCGGAGGATCACGAGGACAAGTCGGGCATCCGTGTCCGCCTTCGCCATGGCCAGGCGCGGCGCAGTTGCAACGCATGCACCGGCCGCGAAGTATTGCAGGAGTTTTCTTCGGTCGAGCACGTCTATCTCCTCTGAAACTCGGGCGACGCGAGTAGCAGCGTCATTCCCTGCATGACGGACGCGGCACGGGAAATGGCCTGCCGCGTGCGGCTCCCGAGTGCCGGGCCGAGCACGTCCTCGCCCAGGGTCAGCGGATTGACAAGGGGGCCGACAAAGCGGGCTACCGTGTTCGACCATTCGATTCGTTTATACAGTGAATCGGCGCCACCCCAGGCAGCGGCAGTGTCAGGCCAGCCGGCCGGCGAACCGGGCCGGTACGGCGTGTGGCCCATCGTGTCCAGCGCCCCCACGATGAGCTTGCCGTCGTCCGGTACGCGGTCGAATGCCCGAAACGTCGATACGACCAGGTCCTGTGGTGTTTTGTACTTTGCGAGGGTGTGTTGCCAGGACTCGTCCGCGTTGACGAGCGCAGCGTGAACGGTGGGCAGGTCGCCACCGCTTTCCATGTAAGCGCTGGCGATGGATTCTACGAGTTGCGGCGGCGGGTCATCGGCAACGAAATGGCGGGCCAGCTTTGTCGCAATGTGTTTCGCTGTCGCCGGATGCAGGGCCAGGTCGTGCAGGACAGCCTCGCCCTGGCGCACGCCTCGATCCTCATACTTCTTTCCCATTATCCGGTGCGCGCCCGGCTCGTGAATGTTCTCGCGAAACTCGAATTCGCCGGGCGTACCTTCAGCCATGCGGCCGCGCGGATCGGCCCCACCGATGGACCAACCCGTGATCACTTTTGCAAATGTCGTGACATCGTCCTGGGTGTAGCCGCCGTCGACGCCAAGCGTATGCAGTTCGAGAATCTCGCGCGCGAGGTTTTCGTTGAGCCCGATTTCGCGGTCGCCGCGTCGGCGATTGGCGCGTTTACCAATACGAGAGTCAGGCCCGATCGAGCGCTGGTTGTCGAGATACAGGATCATCGACGGGTGCTGTTCTGCCGCAACCAGGAGTTCCGCGAAGCTGCCGTGGAGGTGTGGGCGAATTGCTTCGTTCTCGAACGAGCCAGCTACGGCCGTGACCGGCGGCTTGTCCGCCGACACCGCGAAGTGATTGGACCAGAAGTGGACCAGTCGCTCATGAAATGGAAAATCCGTTGCTGCAGCATGCCGATAGCGAGCCTGCGTCTGTTGCAGGTAGTGCTCGCGAAAATTTCTCGTCAGCTCTCTTACGATATCCGGGGCCGGTTCGTCGCGATCAGCTGCTCTCTCGCCCCGCCGGGCATTGCGCAACTCCGAAAACTCGACCAGGATTCCGGCCGTACGAGGCAGGTTGCGAAACTCGGCAGGAGTCCGCCCGGGGCCATGCAACTGCTGCAACAACCAGCCGCGCGGATCCTTGCTGATGTCGGGCAATTCGCCGGGCCTGGCGCCGAGCCCGAATCGATTTGCTGCAATGACGGATTCTCTGGTCATTCCCTGCCTCCCGCTGCAGTCACTCTTTATTCAACGTGCGCTTTGCATATAGGTTGACGCAGCGCGCAAATATATGACGCGAGTGGCGACGGCGCGCAGCGGAATTCCTTGCGTTGTCGGCCGTGAATCAATAACTTATTGATTCTAAATTGAAAAATATTGCAAAAAAACCAACAATTTCGTGCATCCAGTTCCGTGGCCGTAAGCATCTACTTTACAAACGGCAGCACTGCCGGACATTTGTTGTAAACGGAGTTTGTAATGGTTGAAGAGTTGATACCGATCGTCATGTTTATCGTGGTTGGCGCGATCTTCTGGCTTTTCTATTTCTTCCGGCATCGCAACCGGGCGGAAATTCAGCAGACGATTCGCCTGGCGCTGGAGAAAGGGCAGGACCTGAGTCCCGAGTTGATCGAGAAACTCGGCGATGCCGAACCTAATTCCAGCCGGGATCTGCGGCGCGGGCTTATCTGGCTGGCGCTCGCCGTCGCCCTGGCGCTGTGTGGCGTGTTCGTGCCGGACCCGTCGGGCCATGCGTTACGCGGATGCCTGGCCGGAGCTGCGTTTCCGCTCTCCATCGGCATTGCGTTCATGATCATGTGGCGTTACGGCGAGAACAAGTCGCAGCAGGGATGAGGCGACTTGAATGTCTCGGCCACAATCGACAAGGATCTTGTCGCGCGGGTGGTGGCGCAGCAGGACTCGGCGGCATTCGGCGAGCTTGTCCGGCGCCACCAGTCCCAGGTTCGCAATTTTCTCCGCAGGCTTGCGCGCGACCATGAGCTGGCTGACGATCTCGCACAGGACGCGTTCATGCATGCCTGGGACCGGATTCATACCTACACCGGTCGCGGATCGTTCATTGGCTGGTTGCTCAAGGTGGCTTACACGACGTTCCTGCAATCGAAGCGCCGTTCGAATCGGTATGCAGAGATTCTGCAGCAGCTGGGGCAGCAGGCGGCGGACACAGGTGGCGGGCAAGCGGGCGTCTCGGACGAAATCGGGGATCTCGACAAGTTCCTGGCAGTGTTGACGGAGGAGGAGCGAGCCGTGATGATTCTGTCGTATGCTTGTGGCCTGTCGCACAGGGAGATCAGCGACACTGCGGACCTGCCGGTCGGAACGGTCAAATCCATTATTTTCCGCGGCAAGGAAAAGATCAGGGAAAGTTTCGAGATAAATGATCATCAATATGGCTGACAAGATGAAAGACGACGAAGACCTGAAGCTGGAGTCGTTGTTCGCATCCAGACCGATCGCGGACAATGGATTCAGCGATCGTGTGTTGAAGCGCGTCCGGCGTCGCATTTGGATACGAAGACTGTCATTGCCCGTCGCATTCGCCGTCGGCGGCTCGATTGCCGTGAAACCGCTGACCGAATTGCTGACCGCGCTGTTCAGTTTCGCGACATCGCTACCGTCAGCGGTCGGCCTCAGCGCCGACCTGATTCCATCCAGCCTCATCCCCACGGGATCCACGATCATGCTGGGTTTGATGGCCGCGCTGGTGTTCGTCATGGTCGGAAAAATGCTGGAAGACTGATCGGCAGCGACTCAGCGCATACCTCAGACCAGCCTGCAAAACAAGGATAGCCGTCATTGTCAGGTCTTTCCGGCTCGTATACATTGACTCCATGAATCTTCGTGAGCAGGTCGAGGTTTTGCTGCCAAACTGGGAGCGCTGGTATCCCAGCCTGTTCGACGCGGCCAGCGACCTCGGCATCATCAAGGCACAGGTTTGCGACCCCAATTCATTGCTACTGACCCGGCGACATGCCAAAGTTCGCCAGCGGGCGGAAGACGCCCATCGTGAAAAATGGGGAGGCACGGCACAGGACTGATTGCGGCCACGCCGCTCCGGGTGAGCAGAGGTAGCAATGCAGTACGATCTCGACGCAGTCAGGCGCCGGTTCCCGGCACTGTCCATCAGCGATAGCGATACACCAAGAATCTATTTCGACAATCCTGGGGGTACACAGGTGCCGCAGGGCGTTGTGGATGCCATCCGCGACTGCCTCGTGGAGGCCAATGCGAACATTGGCGGTGGCTTCGCAACCTCCAATCGCGTCGACGAGATTGTTGCCGGCGCGCACGCGGCCATGGCTGACATGCTCAATGCGTCATCCCCCGACGAAATCGTCTTCGGCCAGAATATGACGACGATCACCCTGCACCTGTCTCGTTCGATCGGACGACAGCTGCATCCTGGTGACGAGATTATTCTCTCTCGAATGGATCATGACGCGAACGTCAACCCATGGCTGCTGATGGCAAGAGACCACGGCGTCACTGTACGCTGGTTGCCGTTCAATACCGAAACCTTCGAGTTCGATCTGCCGGAACTCGACGAACTGTTGACCGACAAGACCCGGCTCGTTTGTGTCTGTGGCGCCAGCAATCTGACAGGAACCATCAATGACACCAGGGCAATCTGCGAGCGAGCGCGTGCCGCGGGTGCGTGGACTTACATCGACGCCGTGCAGTCGGTGCCACACGTTGCGACGGATGTGCAGGACATGGGCTGCGATTTCCTGGTCTGCTCGGCATACAAGTTCTTCGGTCCTCACCAGGGGATCCTGTACGGTCGCCGAGCGGTGCTTGAGCAGCTCGAGCCGTACAAGGTTCGGCCGGCCCCGGAGCAGATTCCAGGGGCATTCGAAACCGGCACGCAGAACCATGAGGGTATGGCCGGCACTATCGCGACAGTCGACTACTTTGCCTGGATTGGCGCAACCATGGCGCAGCAGTACCAGGAAAAATACGAGCACATGAGCCGCCGGGCAAACCATGTACACGCGGCGCTGGACTACCTGTTCGAGTACGAGGCGTCGCTCGCGAAGCGGTTAATTGACGGTCTGCAAAGCTTACCCGGCGTGAAAGTGCAGGGCATAACCGCTACTGACGCGATGGATCGCCGTGCGCCGACGGTGGCGTTCACCGCGGAAGGCGCTCTGCCGGAAGTTGTTGCTATGGAACTGGCGCAAAGAAACATCTTCTTGTGGAGCGGGCACAACTATGCGGTCGAGGTCGTCAATGCGCTTGGACTCATGGACAAGGGTGGCGTCGTGCGCGTCGGGCCCGTGCACTACAACAGTGACGACGAGATCGACCGGTTGCTGCTCGAACTCGACCATATTCTGCCGCAAGTCCGCGCCGCTTGAGACTCGTTCTAAACTGCCCGTTTCATTTTATTTTGCATTTGCAAAATACGCGTGTGAGGTCGTCTATACTGCCCGCTTCGGGCACGTTGGGGGCCCAAATCGCAAGGACAAGAAAAATGAAAAAAATGCTTGTATCTGTAATTGTCGCGGGACTGATGACTGCACTCGGTGCAGGAGCGGCATCGGCGCAGGATAAGCCGCCGCTAATGATTCCGGTCGATATTCTCGCCTGTAAGTACAACGAGGGTAAGGGGCCAGCCGACCTGGACGCTGTCGTCGCCGATTGGCAGGAATGGGTTGGTACTACGGAGTACGACGACGACTTCTCGGCGTGGAGCCTCACCAAACACTACGCAGGTCCAGAGCAGGAGTTCGATTTCCTGTGGTTGCTCGCCTGGAGAAACGGCGATGCCATGGGCGGAGCCTGGGGCGAGTATATGGAGAACGGTGGCGAGATTGCTGCCAAATTCGGTGAGATGTCGAATTGTCCGGGGGCCGCAAATTTCGTCTCCATCAATCACCGACCGACACCGAACAACAACACGCCGGGTGATGGTGTCCTCGTTTTTTCGGACTGCATGCGCAAGGATGGGATGAGTAATCAGGACGTCGGTCGGGCCATGGGTCAATGGAGCGCGTTGCTTGACAGCCGCAAACTCGACGTCGGGATTTTCCACTGGTATCCGGTGTTTGGCGGTGGTGGCGAACCGACCTTCCACTTCAAGGAGATCTACGCCTTCGAGAACCTGCAAAAGTTCGGAAACTTCTATGAATCGATGACGAACGGCGGCCTGTATCGGGACTCACAGGCGATAACCGGTCCCGTCATGGACTGCGATGTTGCTCGCGTCTACAACGCCAAAAACCGGCTTTCAAACAACATCCGCAAATAGTATTTGTTGCAATACGAAAAACGGCGGGTATGGCCCGCCGTTTTTTTGCCTTGAATACTGCTATTAGTGCTGGTTCGAGCGAACGGGACGCCGGTATAGTAGCCACATGACAATGCCGTCCGGCAGCGCTACAGATCAGCCTGATCCTGAACGATACAAGGTCGTCGGCCGATTTCTGGGGCCTGCGATATTTCTCGCGGCGCTCCTGACCAGCCAGGCGCAGGGCGTCATGCAGCCGGTTGCCTGGCTCACTGCCGGCGTCGCTTTGTGGATGGCTGTCTGGTGGGCGACGGAAGCCATTCCGGTCGCTGTGACCGCGTTATTGCCGCTGGTCGTTTTCGATCCGCTCGGCATCTCGACAATCCGCGATGCAGCAGCGGCGTATGCCAATCCGATCGTCTACCTCTTTTTTGGCGGTTTCCTGATGGCGCTGGCGATGGAGCGCTGGAACCTGCATCGCAGGATTGCGCTGTTCATTCTCGACCAAACAGGCACGGACGGCCGTCGCCTGATTGGCGGATTCATGCTGGTGTGCGCGCTCTTGAGTATGTGGATGACCAATACATCGACGACGATGATGCTGTTGCCCATCGCGTTGTCCGTCCTTGCGGTCGTCACGGACAATGTAAAGGATGTAGACGAACGGACGCGCAGCGATTTTCGTATTGCGATGTTATTAGGCCTCGCGTATTCGGCAAGCATCGGCGGTCTGGCGACACTGATCGGTACGCCGCCGAATGCCTACCTTATCGGTTATCTCGCCGAGCACCATCAGCTCGAAATCAGTTTTGCCCGATGGATGGCAGTCGGCATTCCCGTCAGCGCGATAATGCTGCCGATCACGTGGATCGCGTTGACGCGCTTTATTTATCCGGTAAAAATTCCGGCGAACGACCAGGTCAGTGCACATCTGAGCGAGCTGCGCGACAAACTTGGGCCGATGTCACCGGCTGAGAAACGCGTTGCAATGATTTTCGGCACAGTCGTATTTCTGTGGATGGCCGGACGGCAAATTGCCGATCTTCTCGGTGTGAACGGGGTTTCGGACGCCGGCATCGTAATGGCAGCGGCGGTCGTGTTTTTCCTTGCGCCAAGCGGCAGCAGCGTGCAGCGAAGCCTGCTTTCCTGGGAAGACACACAAAAGCTGCCCTGGGGTGTTTTGATACTCTTCGGCGGTGGGCTGAGCCTTGCTGCGGCCGTGTCGTCATCGGGCCTGGCGCTATGGCTTGGCGAGGGCCTGGCGCCGCTGAATGCCTGGGGCACGGCGCTACTCGTTGTTGCTGCCGTGGCGATGGTCATATTCCTTACCGAGCTGACGAGCAATCTTGCGACGACAGCGACATTGCTGCCGGTGATGGGCGCGATTGCGTTGCAAGCCGGGGTGCATCCGCTGATTCTGACGGTCCCTGTCACGATTGCTGCAAGCTGTGCATTCATGCTGCCCGTCGCTACGCCGCCGAACGCGATCGTGTTTGCCACGGGTCAGATCAGGATCCCGCAGATGATTCGTGCGGGGCTTTTTTTGAACATCATCGGAATTATCATCGTGTCGATAATTTCGCTGTTCCTGGCGCCGGCCGTATTGCAGTGAGAGGTACGGTCCTTGTCAGATTCGGAACCCGCAAAAAAAAGAAAGGCCGCTTGCGCGGCCCTTCCGTGAGATCGGTATTCTGATAATCGGATCTCTGAATATTAAGAAATTTTCTCCATTTTCAACGCAAGACCGAAAATCGAAGTGAATACCAGATTTCCCTCACTAGACATTCGATCACCTCCTTTTTGTTGCGAACCCGCCTTTGAGTATCCAGTAACTGCATGAAAAATCAAGACAAGCAAGTTCTGTGCCGCTGACGCAGCAGACCCGTAGGAGCGGCGCCCCCGCCGCGACCGGCGCGGAAGCGTTGAAAAATTTGTACGAGCGGCGCCCCCGCCGCGACCCGCGAGAGGACATCGGCAGAACCGCGATAATTCGATTCGACCCCATTCAATGAAGCTTGGAAGCGCATTTTATCGTCGTGACGACGTCGTTTTGATCAGCCGCGAGTTGCTCGGCAAAGTCCTGTGCACCGACATCGACGGTGTCGTCACCCGGGCGGTCATCACCGAGACCGAGGCTTACGCAGGGCATATCGACCGAGCCAGTCACGCCTACGGCGGCCGCCGCACGAAACGAACCGAGCCGATGTATGCCGAGGGTGGCATAGCTTATGTTTACCTTTGCTACGGTATTCACCACCTGTTCAACGTCGTAACCAGCTGCAGCGATACGCCGCACGCCGTCCTGATACGGGCGGGTCAGCCGTTGGCCGGCGAGGAGATCATGCTGCAACGGCGAAAGAAGAAGGCAATCGACAAAACCTTGCTGGCAGGACCCGGATCGCTGGCGCAGGCAATGGGAATAACGACAGCGTTGACGGGCACAAGCCTGCAAGACGGACCCATCTGGATCGAAGACCACGGGACCCGCGTGCATGATGAAGAATTCAGCACGGGGCCGCGGGTCGGCGTCGACTATGCCGGGGAAGACGCAGCGCTGCCATACCGGTTCATCCTGGCTCCACGCTGAGCGCCAGCCGGGTGCGCTGGCGAGAAAACTGCCCGATTTCGTTACGTGCTTCGGTACGCGCGTCGTCGCAGGTGAGACATCGGTCACGCTACGGCCGGTAGCCGGGTTGCTAGAGTTGAACATAAGCTGACGGCGCGCCGTGACGGCCGGCGCTCGGGAATCGACCCTTGTTCAGCAATGCATTGGGCAACTATGGAGTCTGCGATGAAACACAAATCCGGCCTGACCAAAGCAGTATCGGTATTGATTCTCGGTGCCTGCAGCATAACCGGCATTTCATCGGAGTTGCCCGGCACGCCGGCTGGTGACGCTATCGCGGTTGCAGCGGAACCGAGCGAGACAATTCTCCTGGTCAGCCTGGAAGACGGCACCGTGATCAAGCAGATGATCAGCGTTAACGCCGACATCTGTTTCAAGCAAAACACCAACAGCGCCACGATCTGCCTGACAGAGGGCGAGCCGGTGCTGGACGAGTCGACCAATGCGGTCATCGGTTTCCAGATGATCGAAAATGAGATCGAACTGATCGCCAAATTCGACTGATTCCAACCCTGGGCATCCGCCCGTGGCCAACCGACATTCACAGTAAATGCCGGTTCCGGGCCAATGGTTAACTATTGTTACAAACGGACGTACATCGCGTATTCGACCCTACACTCCCGAGCTGTTCGAATCACACAATCTGGAGTCCATTGGGATGAATAAGTATGTAATGAAGCTGTTGGCGACTCTCGCAAGCGCGGTAGTGGCTGGCGGTTGCACGAGCATGGCGGCCGAGAGTGCCGCGTCATCGTCTGCGTCAGCAGGCGGCGAAGAGTATGCCTACGTGCAGGATCTTGAAATCGCGAAGCGCCGTGTCAACGAACTGGAAACCGAGCTGGCTGAGCGGGACCGGAAGCTGGCGAGCACGGAAGCCCAGCTTAAAAAGAGCGGGTCCATCGGTAGCACGGCACAAGCAGACGCAAGCCTGTTTCCGCCGAATCCGAAAGCAGGTGAGTGCTATGCACGCGTCCTGATTTCGGCCAAGTATCGCCCGGTATCCGAGCGTGTGCTGACGCAGGAAGCTGCAGAGCGCATCGACATTGTTCCGGCACGCTACGAAACGGTTGAAGAGAACGTACTCGTCAGGGAAGCATCGACGAAGCTTGAAGTCGTTCCTGCTGTGTTCGAGGAAGTGCAGGAGCGCGTTCTCGTCAAGCCGGCATCGACGAAGATTGTCGAAGTCCCGGCCAGGTACGACACGGTTGCCGAGCGCGTCATCGACAAGCCGGCGCATACCGCATGGAAAAAAGGACCGGCGGCAGTACAGTCGGCGAACGTTCTCTCACAGACGACCAATGACACTGGCGAGATCATGTGTCTCGTCGAAGTTCCGGCAACCTACAAGACCGTAGAAAAGCGCGTACTCCTGTCACCGGCCACGACTCGCGAGATTGCGATCCCCGCGGAGTACAAGACGGTGACGAAGACGGTATTGAAGAGGCCCGCTACAACGCGTGAAGTCACTATTCCCGCCAAGTACGATACCGTTTCCGTAACGAAGCTGGTGGCTCCGGCCAGGGAAAACCGGACTTCGATTCCAGCCGCCTACGAAACCGTAACACGCAACGAGAAGGTTGCAGACGAGCGCATGGAGTGGCGTCAGGTAATGTGCGAAGTCAATATGACTCAGGCAAACGTCAGGATGTTGCAGCGAGCGCTGGCCGACAAGGGTTATTACAAGACCAATGTCGACGGCATCATCGGCGCACAAACCCTGAGCGCGGCGAGAGCCTTCGCAATTGACAACAATCTGCCAGCAGGCAGCAACTACGTACCCATTGAAGTTGTCAAGAAGCTGAATCTGAAGCTGTAATCTTCGCTTTGGGGCGCACGGAGCAGCCACACACTTCGGTGTGTGGCTGTTTTTTTGACTAAGTGAGTATCTGTCGGCGGCTCTCCGTCAGGAATGACTCTCCCAGACCTTCAGGTTGAGAAACTCCCGCCGGGTTCTGGGACCGTAAGTCAGGTAACTCGGATCGCGCCGGTTCCGATAGTTCTCCTTGCGCCGCCCCAGCGCACCGCTATTAGCGCGCAGCCGCGCTTCGTCCAGGTCGATCTTGTAGGGCAGCGTGGCGTTGAGACCAAAAACCTTGGCACGCAGCGTCGGTGTGATTTCCGGGTACCCGTATTTGTCCCGATACTCGGCCGAAATCTGGAATGTTCTGAATGCCTGTATCTGGTCCTGCGGCGAGCCATACCAGATCGAATCCGTACCCCATAGAACGTTGTCCTCACCGCAGTATTTGAGCAGTTTGCCGAGCCCGTGCGCCGCGTTATCCGGGTCACGCATGAGGAATCGCCAGGTGCTGCCCAGTTCGGCATAAACGTTGCTGTTGGGTGCGATGTCGTTGTCGATGAGCGATTTGACCAGCGTGTCGATTCCATCGCCCGAACCGTCGCCTTCATAGGGGCGTTCATCCTTGCCGGGAACGAAGCCCGAGTGATAGACGAGGAAGTTGACGTCCGGATACATGCGAGCGACGACGCCGATGTCGTGGCATTGGCTGTGTTCGTATGAACGTGGCCCGAACGGCACCCCTTTGTGCACGCAAATGATGTTGACACGCAGACGCCGCGCTTTTTCTATGAAGGGTATGCCGGTGTCCTCGTCGGACAGGAAGAAGCCCTTCCCACCCGGCCCGAATTGCGTGTAGGTTTTCCAGCCACAGACGTTCCAGCGCTCTTTCAGCTCATCCATGGCATCGAGGTCGCCGTCCTGGTTCGGGTTGACCCTGCCGTGCAGCATCAGGCGCTGTTCGCCCTCGAGTTCATCGACGATTCGTCGTGTCACGTCCGCTTCCTCGATCGTCAGCGGCTCCGTTTCGCGCGTGGACGGAACGAAAGACAGCACCATCATGTCCGTGTCGCTGTCGAGGAAAACGTCCTTGACGAACTCGTCGGGCCCGATGCAGGCGAGGTGGCTGTTCGGCACCGAGTCGTCAGCCAGCGCGCATCCGGTTTTCGGCGCGAACTTGAAGCCTTCGGCGCGTCCCGGCACGTCCTTGACCCAACGTCCATTGGGATCGACGAAGTGGCCCTGCACGTCGAAGATAAACTCGTTGCCGCCGAGAGACGCGTCTGCGGCGTCCGGGTCCATTGTTGCTTCAGCAGAGACGGCGAAAGAGCCGCCGGTCTTGCCTGCCGCTGCATTGACTTCATTGATCGCAACAAGCGTGCTTGCGGCGCCGCAAGCTGATATCAGAAAGCTGCGGCGGTCCACGCCGGTCTTGCGTGCGTTCGTCGTTGCTTGTTGCAGGGCCAGCTCATTTGCCGTGATATTGGCTTTCGATAACGCGATAGGCGCGAATTCGCCATTCGACGTGGAATCGATCTTGATCGGCAACCGCGTTCCGTCCGGATCATTTCGGTATTTCATGGCTTCCCCCGCACAACATTCCCATTCCAGTTTGGGCGATGGCTGCGGAATTTTCAATTGGCAGGATTGTCTGCTCGCGTCGCGAACCGGAGGCGCAGGATCTGCGCAGAACCGACCGGTGTGCGACTAAGGTAAAATCTGGCGAGGGCCAACAATGGACGAGCAAATGAGACTGGGAATGACTCTGCGCAGCATCTTGCCTTTCGCCGCTCTGGCGGCATTCTCATTCGGTGCTTTGGCCGACGAAAACTCGGGTGACGGCGTAACGCCGGACGGTTTCGTACGGTGGAACTCCGACTACATTGAGGAGGTTGCGGATAGCCTCGAGCAGCGGCTGGGCGACGAGCTGCTCGTGTGGGAAACCGTAGGTAACTACGACGGCCACTCTATTTACCTGGTGTTGCGGGGCAGGACGGATCGGCCGGAGATGCACGAAACCGAGTCGGACGTGCAGATTGGCGTGCGCGGTACCGCATTGTCGGTAGTCGGCGGGGAAATGGTCGACGCGGTATCAATGCCACGCAAGCAGCAAAGGGGGTCATCGATTGTCGGTGGTCTGCGGAAACAGACCGGACCCGGAGACCTGATTCACATCCCGCCAGGCGTGCCGCATCAATTGATCATCGAGCCGGGCGAGCCTTACATGTACCTGCTGTTCAAGCTCGACGAGGAGCCCTTGCAGTAATGCCGCCGCCCGGCGCGTTAAACGAGCGATCTTAGTGCTGCAATGAACGCCTCGTTTTCCGACTCAAGGCCATACGAGACCCTGAGATAGTCCGGCACCTGCCAGGTCGATCCATGGGTGACAAAAATTTTCCGCTCGAGTAACGCCTGGTGAATCGCATCGCTGCGGTCGCCCAGTTCGATCAGAACGAATGGCGACGGACCGGCTACGCTGTTCAGTCCGAGCCGATCGCATTCGCGCTTCAAGTACTTTCTACATTCTTGTACGTACTCGCGTGAGCGCCCCGCGTGTTCGAGGTCGCTCAGCGCGCCGAGTACCGCGCCGTAGGCGGCCATGTTGACGCTCGCAGGGCCGCAGCCGAGGCCCGCGATTGCCTTGAGAATATCCGGATGGGCCGCGCCGTAGCCACAGCGTAATCCGGCCAGCGCGTGCGCCTTCGAAAACGTCTGCGTGACGAGCACGTTCTTGTAGCCCTCCTTGAGAAGATCGATGCCGGTTGGCGCATCCGCCTGGTAGTCCACGTAAGCCTGGTCGAGAACGAAGAGGACGTCTTTCGGCAAGGCGTCTGCGATCGACTTGATCTGTTCGTAGGTGAGCGTTGTGCCCGTCGGGTTGTTCGGCGTCACGATCAAGAATATCTGCGTTGCCGAATCGACCGCGGCCAACATCCGGTCGACGTTGTAGGAAAAGCCGCCGTTATCCCGCATGTCGACGCGCCTGACCGACAGGCCGATATTTTCGGCAACTGCAAGCATGCCGCCCCAGGTTTCGCGCGCGGCGACCACGTTGCCGCCGCTGTGTGCGCGTGTAATCGGCGCAATGCGCAACAGTTCGGTGGAGCCAGTGCCCATCAGCACCCAGTCGACGTCGAGGCCCAGGTAGTCGGCGACATGCGGTGCGAGCGTATGACTCAGTGCATAACGACTGGAGCCGGGCACGGCGGCGAGCGCCCCTTCTATCGCTTTCGGCGACGGGCCGAGCACGTTCTCGTTGTAGTTGAGCCGGATGGCGCCATCCGGAAAACCCATCGACAGGTCGAATTCAGCATGCGCCGCTGCTTCGCATGGGTCGCTGGTGCCGGCCAGGGCGAACGGTGCCAGCGCTGCCGCTGCCGCGGAGCGCCCCAGGAACTGCCGTCGGGAAACGTTCATTGAATTATCCTCTTTCATCTAGTCACCGTTGGGTTGGAATGCTTCTGCATACCGGGTGACCCATTCGTGAATGCTGGTCATTGAAACGGGCAACGAACGCAGCACGGGCGTCATATCGTGGTATTTCGGTTCGGGGTTAGGATCCTGCTGCTCTTCGCGGTACATCTCCGCGATCCGGTCGCCTGAGCCCGGTCCGAACTTCTCGTCCAGCACGCCGCCCATTTCCTCGGGCGTCATGGCGTAATAGCGTATTTCCCGCGCCAGTGCTTTCGAAAATAATGTTGCGAGTTCCGGGCCCGTGGGCGCCTCCACGCCACTTACATTGTAGCGCTTGCCGGCAAGGCCGGGCCGCTCGATGGCTGCCGTGAGCAGTGCGCCGATGTCATCGCAGGCGATCCATCCAATTTTGCGGTCGGCCAGCACCGGATAGCTGAGCGTGTTGTCCCGGCAAACGGACGCTGCAGTCCACGGCCCAAGCCAGTTTTCCATGTAGGTCGTCGGTTCGAGCAGGATATAAGGCAGCCTGGAGTCCTGCAGATAGCGGAAAATAGCGGGGCGGGGGTCGCCGCTGTCTTCGGCAGGCAATGGACCGCTCACGTTCCAGGCGAACATGGAGACGCCGGCCTCGCGCGCCGCATCGATCGCGTTCCGCCCGCAGGTCTCGCCATCTGCGGATGCGTCGAGAAAGGCGGGCAGAAGAAAAGCGACGGCATCAGCACCGTCGCTGGCGGCCCGCAGGCTGTCCGGGTCGGACAGGTCTCCGGCGATCAGCTCCGCGCCGGCCGACTCGAGGTCGATGGCATCGTCGGGATTGCGCGTGAGTACGCGGGGACGATGTCCGCGCCGGAGCAGGTGCCTGACCGCAGGCCGGGCCTGCGAACCGGTGCCACCGTATACGAGAACTTTCAGCGCCTGCTTGTGGACCATGCTGTTTCCCGCTGCTTATCGCAGTTCCTTGCGCGGCCGCACGACCGCATTGCGCGCGGCTACGAAAATCGCGCAGAGAATAGTGACTGCGGCAGAGACGACGCCCAGCCAGCGTTGTGGATCATGTCCGCCGCGAGCCGCCCGATCTCATCGCATGATTTGCCCGACTTTCCGTTGCCGCCGACCACTATTCCGAGGCGCTCGTCGATCATATCGATGTACGGATAGCGCGATGCGGTGTCGGCGATGAGGCAGGGCTGAAACTCCCGGGACAGGACTTCGACCGAGGGGAATACTTCGCGCAGTGCCCTGCGCAAAACCTCGTGGTGCTCTTCGTGGCCGTTGCTCCTGCTCCAGGCGCCGAGTTGGTCGAATCCTTCGAGTGGCCTTTCGCCGTAGTAACCGTCCATCGTTTTGATGTAGCTGCGGCCGTCGTCGTAAGTGATCGGCGGCATGAGTAGTCCCCAGAAGTCTTCTGCCCCGTCTGTTTTCGCGTACAGCGTAGCGGGGTACTTCACATTCATTGCGGGCGCGACTTCACTGGCCATGATCATGGCAGCGCGAATATACATCTGCAGTCGGTGTTGCAACAGTCCGGATGCATTGGTGTAGGCGCCGGTCGCGAGCAGCACGCGATTGGCCCGGATTCTCGATCCGGATTTCGTTCGCACTTCGACATGGCCCGCACGGCTGCGCAAGTCAACAACGACGTCGCGAATCACGCTCGCCCCCTGAGCGATGCTGATTTGGTGCTGCGCTTCGATTAACCGGCGGGGGTCAAGATAGCCTGCATCGTCTTCCTGCAGCACCGCACTCGATCCGGGGGTGAAGCTCAAATACGGAAAACGTTGTTTGAGTGCACCGTCATCGAGGTCTTCGATATCGACCTGCAGGTCGTCCGCCACCTCGCGCATCGCCGGCAAATTGAACCAGTCTTTGCCCAGCCCGCCGGGCGTGACCATCATGTAGCCGATGTCATGCCGGAATTTGATGCCACTTTCACGCTCGATTTCCCGGTGCCGAGAAAGTGAACGCTTGGCCAGCGTAGCCCACACGAGGTCCGGGTCGACAACCCGAATGAGCCGGCTTGCGTCATAGTGGCTGGCGAAGACGCCGGTGTGAGTCTTACGGTTCGCGGGTTCGCCAGGGCCAATAAGTGCAACGTCGTCAGTCACCTGCGTAAGGTGCCGTGCGGCGGCAGAGCCGAGAAGACCGGCGCCGATGATCGCAATATTGAATTTTTGTGGCGACTTCGACGCTTCCGCGCCAACTAACGGGGTTGCGGACAGCGACGCGGCAAGGCCCAGGCCTTTTGTCACGAAATCACGTCGGTTCATCATCGTCGTCAGTTGCCAGCCGGCGTTGTGCTTGCCGGAATCTGTCACCTATATTGAACGCTGGCTCCGTTGCCGTCTATAGCGAGATCTCGTCAATCGCTCATCCCGGTTAGAATGCGACGCCGGTCAACTGCAGGAGCGCCGCCCCCGGCGCGACAGTCGCTGTGATGCGGCAAAGCAAAACTCGCTTGTAGGAGCGCCGCCCCCGGCGCGACAACCACCTAAAAAGACAGTCGCGGCGAAGGCGCCGCTCGTACAGATATTCAGCGCAATTGCTTGACGGCAAGGAAGATATACACGAACCTGACAAACAAAGCGCCCGTAGCTCAGTTGGATAGAGTACCTGGCTTCGAACCAGGTGGTCGGGAGTTCGAGTCTCTCCGGGCGCGCCAATTAAAACAAACAGTTACATCTATTTGATTGAAACATATCGAGAATCCCGTTGATGATTGATTGTCGCGGGCCGAGAGGTTACGGCGTGAAGTCCCTTGGTGTTTCGTCTACTGACTTAGTGTTTGCGAGAATGTCCTGCCCAAAAATGTCATAGCTCATCCCGAGACTCCATCAGCTTGTACCCATAACAGATTTTCGTTCAGACAATCCGAAACCAGCCGCTATCGGCCATATTTTGCCTTACTCAAGTGATAGCTACGGCTAGCTCTTTCGCACAAGACCCCGCCTCAGACCTGCGAGCCCTGCCTGGAATCTGCGATCCCTGGTGAGATGTCCGGGCTGTGTCTTTTGTTGTCTGGTCAAACAGGTTCTTGACCGTGGTGTCGTGTAGTCCCAGTCGCGCTGCTGTGCGACCAGGAGCTTGTAACCGCGCCAGCTCGGCACTACCGCTTCGACCTCGAAGCCAGCGCCGCGGACCCCGTTTCGGGATGTGCTCACTGCGTCTGAACCGGCGGCGGACAATCCGCGTCTCGATCACGGGGTCGCAAACTGCAAACGGCGCGCGCTGG
>JAHHOT010000008.1 GCA_018677555.1 Gammaproteobacteria bacterium
GTATTGCAGTACCTGCGCGAAGACCTGCAGAAGATCGGGACCAAGGAAGGTTGTGCGGAGGGCGACTGCGGTGCATGTACTGTCATTCTCGCTGACGTCGCTGACGGCGGCGAAAGGGTCACGACCCGCGCCATAAACTCCTGTATTCGATTCCTGCCCACCATTGACGGCAAGGAATTGCTCACGGTCGAGAGTCTGCAGGCAGATGATGGCGAGCTGCATCCCGTGCAAAAAGCGATGGTGGAACACCATGGCTCACAGTGCGGGTTCTGTACTCCCGGTTTCGTGATGTCCATGTTCGCCCTGTTCAAGAACAACGCCGCACCCACGCGTCGCGAGATCGACGATGCACTGGCAGGCAATCTGTGCCGCTGCACCGGGTACCGTCCTATCGTAGCCGCGGCCGAAGCCATGTACGCGATCGCGAACAACGACGGCGACGCGAATAACTGGTTGCGTGCGCCGGCCGGAGACGCCGAGCCGGCAGATGCGGCCGGACGAATCGAGTTAATCAGGAAAGCGCGTCGAGACGACTCACTGGCAATCGAGTTTGCAGGCCGCCGTTTCTTCGCGCCACGAACACTCGCCGAACTCGCCGGATTGCTGGCAGCGCATCCGGAATGCTACTTGCTGGCAGGGGGAACCGACGTTGGTCTGTGGGTGACCAAGCAGTTGCAGTCGCTGGATACCGTAATTTATCTCGGCGACGTTGAGGAACTGGACAGCATCGCGATTGACGACGGTCGTCTCGAGATCGGCGCGGCGGTCAGTCTTACCGATGCCATGGACGCGCTGGTGCGGCACTATCCGCAGTTGAGCGAATTATTGCTGCGCTTTGCATCGCCACCCATTCGCAATTCCGGCACGCTCGTCGGCAACGTCGCCAACGGTTCGCCAATCGGTGACACGATGCCTGCCTTGCTGGCCCTGGATGCCGAGGTCGTGCTGACAAGCGCAGAGGCAACGCGGCGTATGCCCCTGGCGGACTTTTACCTGGGATACCAGCAGACTGCGCTGGGTCGCGGCGAATTCGTGGAGCGCGTATCGATTCCCCTCCCTGCTGCAGGGACGCTGTTCAACACCTACAAGGTATCGAAACGTTTCGATCAGGACATCTCTGCCGTTTGCGGTGCGTTTCGTGTGCGGGTTGCCGGCGGTATCATCGAGGAAGCGCGCATCGCCTTTGGCGGCATGGCCGCGATACCGCAACGCGCCGGTGCAGCTGAGGCTGCGCTCTGCGGCAATGCCTGGACGGAACAGAGCGTGCGCGATGCAATGCCGTTGCTCGATCGCGATTTCAAGCCTATAAGCGACATGCGATCGAGCTCGGAATACCGCCGGCAGGTTTGTAAGAACCTGCTGTTGCGTTTCTGGTTTGAATCGGCCGGCAACGACGTGCGAGTGTATAGCCATGGACGATAGTGCCCGTCAGCATAGTGGCGAGCGGATTTCGGGTGCCGTCGGTACACCCATTCCGCACGACAGCGCGCATCTGCACGTTAGCGGCGCAGCGCTGTATACGGACGATCTGCCGGAACCTCGCGGTCTGTTACACGCTGCAGTCGGGCTCAGCCCGGTTGCGCACGCCCGTATTGCCGCGCTCGACCTCGGCGAGGTCCTGCAGGCGCCGGGCGTGGTCGACGCGATGACGGCGGACGACATTCCCGGCAAGAACAACTGTGGTCCCGTCGTTGCTGACGATCCGGTGCTTGCGCCAGGTGTCGTGGAATATGCCGGACAGGCCGTGTTTGCGGTCGCTGCCGAATCGGTGGAAGCCGCGCGTAAAGCGGTTCATCTTGCGAAGGTCAGCTACGAGGAGCTGAAGCCCATCATCGACCCTGTCGAGGCGGTTGCCGCAAGTTCGTTCGTTTTGCCGAGCGAAGTCATCGAACGTGGCGACAGCCGCAAAGCAATCGACGCTGCCGCACATCGGCTGCAGGGTCGTGTAAGCCTCGGCGGGCAGGATCAGTTTTACCTCGAAGGACAGATCGCAATGGCGCTGCCGCGCGAGGATGGCGACCTGTTCGTTTACAGTTCGACGCAACATCCCGGCGAGGTGCAGCACCTGGTTGCAGAGGCCATCGGGCGAAGTTCAAAAGATGTCGTCGTCGAATGTCGCCGCATGGGCGGCGCGTTCGGCGGCAAGGAGAGCCAGCCCGCTCTGATTGCCTGCATCGCCTCGTTGCTGGCGCACAAGACCGGCAGGCCCTGCAAGCTGCGGCTGGACCGTGACGTGGATATGTTGATGACGGGAAAGCGTCACGACTTCGTGATCGACTACGAGGTCGGCTTTGACGACGATGGCCTCATCAGCGGCATACGGTTCGAGTTTGCTGCGCGCTGCGGGATGTCGGCTGATCTGTCCGGCGCGATCAATGACCGTACAATGTTCCATTGCGACAACGCGTACTTCCTGGAGAATATTTCTATCGTGTCGCATCGCTGCAAGACGAATACGGTATCGAATACGGCTTTTCGCGGTTTCGGCGGACCCCAGGGAATGTTCGCGATCGAGCACGTCATCGATGACATTGCCCGCTACCTGTCTCGCAACCCCCTGGATGTTCGCAAGCGCAATTTTTATGGCAAGACGACGCGTAACGTAACGCAGTACCAGCAGACGATCGAAGACAACATCATCGAGGACGTCGTGACCCAGGTCGAGAGCAGCTCGGACTACGCTGCGCGCTACGCAGCCGTACGCGCGTTCAACGCTGACAGCGCATTGCTAAAGAAGGGCATAGCACTCACGCCCGTCAAGTTCGGAATTTCCTTCACGGCGACACATTTGAACCAGGCAGGCGCACTCCTGCACGTGTATACCGACGGTACCGTGCACATCAATCACGGCGGCACCGAAATGGGGCAGGGCCTGTTCACCAAGGTCGCGCAGGTTGTCGCCGAGGAGCTGCAGATCGATATCGACCGTATCAAGATCACGGCGTCGGACACGAGCAAGGTGCCCAATGCTTCCGCCACGGCTGCATCGGCTGGCGCCGACCTAAACGGCAAGGCGGCACAGGCTGCCGCGCAGACCGTGAAGCGCAGGCTCATTCAGTTTGCAGCGGAGCATTTCAATGTCGAGCCGTCGGCGGTTCGGTTCGAGAACAACGAGGTCCTTGTCGGCGGGCAGGCAATCGGATTTGCGGAACTTGTACACCTGGCCTGGTTCGCGCGAACCTCGCTGTCCGCGACCGGTTTCTACAAGACACCGAAAATCAACTACGACCGGTCCACGTTCAGCGGCCGGCCTTTTTACTATTACGCCTATGGTGCCGCAGTCTCGGAGGTCATCGTCGATACTCTCACCGGTGAGCACCGACTGCTGCGCGTGGACATCGTGCACGACTGTGGCAAGTCGCTGAACCCGGCAATTGACCTCGGACAGATCGAAGGCGGTTTCATACAGGGTGCCGGCTGGCTGACGACCGAGGAATTGTGGTGGAACGAAAAGGGTGAGCTGAAGACGCACGCTCCGTCGACGTACAAGATTCCGGTGTGTTCCGATGTGCCGGAGGAATTCCATGTGACCATTCTGGAATCGCAGGCCAATCGCGAGGAGACGATCCATCGCTCGAAAGCCGTTGGCGAACCGCCGCTGATGTTGAGCCTGTCCGTATTTCACGCGTTGCGCGATGCGGTGGCCAGCGTGAGCAACTACCAGGTGCTACCCGGGCTGAATGCCCCGGCGACCCCGGAATCCGTATTGCGCGCGATTGACGGCCAGAGGGCGGCCGGGTGAACGGCTGGATCGACGAGATACTCGAGCTCGCCCGGCGGGACGAGCCGGCGGTGCTGGTGACCGTCGCGGACGTGCGTGGTTCCGCCCCGCGTGAAACCGGCGCAAAAATGGTCGTGTCGTCCAGCCACGCATTCGCGACGATCGGTGGCGGCGAGCTTGAATTCCAGTGCACGAGAATTGCGAGCGAGATCTTGAAAAGGCCCGACGCACCCGCCCTCGAATTGCGAAAGTTTACGCTGGGCAGCAACTGCGGCCAGTGTTGCGGCGGCGTCGTGGACGTGTTGTTCGACACGGTGACCTCGAGCCGCGCAGCGTGGATCGAGGAACTGGCCGCGATGCGGGCAGAACGCAGAGACGCAATCCTGGTGACCGACCTTGGCAATGGCGAAAAAACCGTGGTAACCGCCGCAGGGATGCGCGCGTACCCGGCGCGGCTGGAGCCGCAGCCTGCGACCATTGCGTCCGCGCGAGAGCTATTGGCTACCGGCGCAGCTGCCTGCCGCGTTGCCAGCCATGATTCCGGGCGGCAATACCTGCTGGAGCCGATTCGCTGCGGTGCATTCGATGTTGCCTTGTTCGGTGCCGGACATGTCGGCTCAGCGCTCGTCGCCATACTGTCGCAGCTCGATTGCAACATTCGCTGGGTCGACAATCGTCGTGGCGTTTTTCCGGAGTCGCTGCCGGCTAATGTCAGCGTTGTCGAAACGCGCAACCCGATGCTCGAGGTGAGTGCGTTGCCTGCCGGCAGCTATTTCCTCGTCATGACCCACAGCCATTCGCTCGATTTCGGGATTTGCGACAGGGTGCTGCGGCGCGCGGACTTCGCACTGTGCGGTCTGATCGGCTCGCGCTCGAAACGTCGTCGTTTCGAACGCCTCATGCGCCAGCAGGGCATGCCGGAAGCACTGATCGGCCGCCTTACCTGTCCCATCGGGGTCCCCGGTGTCGGCGGCAAGCGGCCGCAGGAAATAGCTGTCGCCGTCAGCGCGCAGCTATTGCAACGGCAAGCTGCAAAGTCCGGCACGCAGCCTGCTGACAACGAGAATGTCGTTTACGTCGAGACGCGACGGTAATTATGCAAGCGTACCTGATTGATTGGCTGAATCTGCTTGGCCGCTGGGTCCACTTCATTACCGGCATTGCCTGGATCGGTTCTTCGTTCTACTTCATCTGGCTCGACAACCACCTGCAAGCGCCCGCGACGGCAGAGGACGACGCGAAGGGAGTTGGTGGCGAGCTATGGTCGGTACACGGCGGCGGTTTTTACCACGCCCGGAAATACCGCGTTGCGCCGCAATCGCTGCCCGCGACACTGCACTGGTTCAAATGGGAGGCATATTCAACCTGGATTTCCGGGATGTTTCTGCTGGCGCTGGTGTACTGGTACGGCGCCGAGGTGTATCTCATCGACCCGAATGTGGCCGAGCTGTCGCCGTTGCAGGCGGTCGGGCTTGCGGTGCTGATCCTCGTGGGCTCCTGGGTTGCCTATGATCTCCTGTGCAAATCGCCGCTCGGCGGAAACGAAGCATGGCTCGCGATCGTCCTGTTCTCGCTGGTCTCTTTGCTGGCCTGGGGTTTGTGCCAGTTGTTCAGCGGTCGCGGGGCGTATATCCACTTTGGCGCGGTGCTCGGCACCATCATGGTGGCCAACGTCTTCTTTGTCATCATTCCCGGGCAAAAGCAAATGGTCGATGCGGCCGGCCGCGGTGAGGCACCCGACCCGGGCCCGGGCATTCGCGGCAAACAGCGTTCGGTGCACAACACGTATTTCACATTGCCCGTGCTGTTCGCGATGACCAGCAATCACTACGCCATGACCTACGGGCACCAGTACAACTGGCTCATCCTCGTTGCAATTTCACTGGCTGGCGCGCTCATTCGCATCTATTTCGTTTCGCGACACAAGGGCAGCGCATCGCCGCTGCCCGCGATAATTGCGGCCATTCTGCTCCTGCTTGTGGCCGCGGCAATAGCGCCGCGATCGCGGGCCGCTTCAGCGACATCCGTTTCCACCGAGCAGGTCCGATCAGTGGTGTTGACCCGCTGCACCGGGTGTCACGCCACGGCACCGACTTTTGCGGCGTTTCCCGCTCCGCCGGGCGGCGTCGTCCTCGAAACCCTCGAGCAGATCGAGGCAGAGGCAACGCGTATTCATCAGCAGACAGTGGTGACCCGGGCCATGCCAATCGCTAACCTGACTGAAATCAGTGAAGACGAACGGCAAATGATCGACGTCTGGTATCGGGGCATGCAGCAATGACGAAGAGGGACGCCTATCCGCGGGATATGGTCGGGTACGGACGCGAGCCACCCGCGGCCAACTGGCCCGGAGGTGCTCGCATTGCAGTGCAGTTCGTTATCAACTACGAAGAAGGTGGCGAGATGTGCGTGCTGCATGGCGATGATGCATCGGAGGCCTTCCTCTCGGAAATTGTCGGAGCGGCGCCGCATGCCGGCACGCGACACATGAATATGGAATCCATTTACGAGTATGGTTCGAGGGCAGGATTCTGGCGGCTGCACAGGCTCTTCACCGACCGCAAATTGCCGGTGACCGTGTTCGCCGTGGCGATGGCAATCGAGCGCGCTCCCGATGCCGTCGTGGCGATGCGCGACGCGGACTGGGAAATCGCCAGTCACGGTTACAGGTGGATCGACTACCAGTTCGTCGACGCAACAACGGAGCGAGCACACCTGCGACAGGCGGTCGCCGTGCATGAAGCCGTAACCGGCGAAGCCCCGCTGGGCTGGTACCTGGGACGATGCAGTCCCAACAGTCATGAGATCGTTAGCGAGTTCGGCGAGTTTGTGTACAGCGCGGACAGCTACGCGGACGACTTGCCCTACTGGGATACCCGCGGCAGCAAGCCGCTGCTGATCGTTCCGTATACGCTCGATGCGAACGATATGCGCTTCGCGACAGCGCAGGGTTTCAACGCGGGCACGCAGTTTTTCGATTACCTGAAGGATTCTTTCGATGTTCTGTACGCGGAAGGCGCACGGCAACCGAAGATGATGTCAGTCGGGCTGCATTGCCGCCTGGCAGGCCGGCCTGGACGGGCGGCCGCGCTGGCGCGGTTCATCGACTACGTCGAAAAACACGACGATGTCTGGGTGTGTCGACGCATCGATATTGCGAGACACTGGATGCAGAACCATCCGCTTACTGTCTGACTGGCGACATATGCAATGACGCGTGACGAGTTTATCGAAGCCTACGGCGGCATTTACGAACACTCCCCCTGGGTCGCCGCCGACGCATTTGACAGCGCCGGCCGGGTGCCGGATATCGGGGAGTTGCGCAGCGCGCTTGCCGCAGCGGTCGATCGCGCCGACACCGCGCGCCAGCTGGCTCTTGTTCGCGCGCACCCCGACCTGGCCGGCCGAGCCGCAATCCGCGGCGAGCTGACCGCCGACTCGACCAGCGAGCAGGCAAGTGCGGGCATCGACCAGTGCACGCCGGCCGAGTTCGAGCGCTTCCAGGAACTCAACGAGGCATACAAGGCGAAATTCGGTTTTCCGTTCGTTATGGCAGTGCGCAAGAGCAACCGCCGTGAAATCCTGCAGGCATTCGCCGTGCGGCTCGACAACGACTATGACGACGAGTTTGCGACCGCAATCGCGGAGATTCACAAGATTGCAGCGCTGCGCCTCGAGGCAGCGCACTGAGGGTGTGTCATGACAGGGAAATCCGACAATCCGTTCCATCAATGGGTGCAGCTCGAGCAACCGCGGCTGGGTAGCCGGGTTGTTTTCGCCACTGACGATTTTTTCGCCGCGAAGGAGCGCTTGATTCAGCCATCCGAGCCGGAGTTCATCCCGGATAAGTACGACGACCATGGAAAGTGGATGGATGGTTGGGAAAGTCGGCGCAAACGCACGCCGGGCCACGACCACTGCATCATTCGACTGGGGATCCCCGGCGTCGTGCACGGCATCGATATCGATACGCGTCACTTTACGGGGAATTACCCGCCCGAAGCGTCTCTGGAAGCCTGTCGCTCCGATGAGGATGAGCCGGCCGCGGATACTGGCTGGACCGAGCTGTTGCCGCGCTCGCCGATCGGCGGGGACGCTCATCACTATTTCGAAATCGGCGATGACCGTGCGTGGACGCATCTCCGGCTGCATATCTATCCCGACGGCGGTGTCGCGAGGTTGCGCGTGTTCGGTGAAGTGCGACCTGACTGGAGCGACGCGAGCGATGACGAGGTTCTCGATCTGGTAGCGCTGGAAAACGGCGGCCGCGCGTTGTGCTGCAACGACGAGCACTTCGGCAGCATGCATAACCTTAACGTACCGGGACGCGGTATCAACATGGGTGACGGATGGGAGACGGCGCGGCGACGAGTGCCCGGCAACGATTGGGTCATTCTTGCGCTGGGTCATCCCGGGATCGTCGAACGGGTGGAAATCGATACCGCACACTTCAAGGGAAATTATCCGGATCGCGCAGCCATTCAGGCTGCTATGGCGGACGACGCGGATCTGCGGAACATCGAGGCGGCCAGCCGATCCTGGGCCGTACTGCTTCCGGAGTGCAAACTGAAAATGGACCAGCAGCATTTCTTCGAGCAGGACCTGAATCCGGTCGGACCGGTGTCGCATGTCCGCCTGTCGATATTTCCGGACGGCGGCATCAGCCGCCTGCGATTGTTCGGGCGGCTTGCGAGGGGCTGAACGTGACGCTCAAATTGAAGGCGCAACCCATTTCAGCCGAACGATTCGCGCCCTTCGGTGACGTGATTCATGCCGGCACGGAGAATGCCTCAGCGATGAACGATGCGCGTTTCCTGCGTTTTAACGATCTGGCACGAATCGAGGTCGACCCGCAGGCCGGCGGGCGTCCCTGCGTGAGCATCGCCCGCTGCAGGACACCGACTTCGTTGCCGTATTGTATCGAGATGATGGAGCGTCACCCGAAAGGCAGCCAGGCTTTCGTACCGCTCGCGCCGTTCTCGTTCCTCGTCGTCGTTGCGCCGCCGGCCGAATCCGTCGATACGGCGCAGCTCCACGCATTCGTGACCAGCGGTCGCGAGGGCGTTAACTATCGCAAAGGCGTATGGCATATGCCGATGATCGGTCTCAGCAGTGGCCAGCAGTTTCTCATTATCGATCGCGCCGGGGACGACAGTAATTGCGAGGAAATTGTGCTGGGCGAATCGGTTATCGTGGACATCGAATAATGGCGAGACAGGCGTTCCGGTGTTCCATACTGCATTGCCTGGATGACCCGGGTCCGCAGGCGGACAATTCGGCGTTCGAATATTTCGACGACGGTGTGCTGCTCATAAACGACGGATACGTCGAGCGCGTCGGGCCTGCCGAGACCCTGCTGGCCGATGCCGGTGACGGCGTCGAGGTCGTCGATCATCGTGGCAAGCTGATCGTGCCGGGTTTTATTGACTGTCACGTTCACTATCCGCAGGTGGAAATCATTGCGTCCTACGGCGAGCAGTTGCTTGACTGGCTCGATCGATATGCATTTCCGGCGGAAGCGCGATTCTCAGACGAAGCGTACGCGGCGGAGGTTGCCGAATTCTTCGTGGATGAGCTACTGAAAAACGGCACGACGACGGCAATGGTGTTTGCGACGGTACACCCGCAGTCCGTCGACGCGTTGTTCGATGCCGCCGCGCGACGCAATGTCAGGCTCATTGCGGGCAAGGTGTTGATGGACCGCAATTGCCCGGAAAACCTTCGCGATACGGCGGAGTCCGGGTACCAGGACAGCAAGGCACTATTGCTACGCTGGCACGGCAAGGGTCGGCTGTCCTATGCGATAACACCGAGATTCGCGGTTACCTCGAGTGAAGACCAGCTCCGGTCGGCCGGCAAGCTGGGGCGGGAATTTCCGGAGGCCTACGTACACACCCATCTTGCGGAAAATCTCGACGAGGTCTCGCGGGTAGCGCGGCAATTTCCGTGGAGCAAGAGCTACCTGGATGTCTACGACCAGTTCGGCCTGGTGCGCGAGCGCTCGGTGTTCGCGCATTGCCTGCATCTCGATGCCCGGGACCGGCAGGCCTTGGCGGCGAACTCGGCCGCGATCGCGTTTTGTCCGTCGTCCAACCTGTTCCTGGGCAGCGGCCTGTTCGATCTGGACGGCGCCGCCGGTGCCGGCATCGCGGTAGGCGTCGGCAGCGACGTCGGTGGTGGTACCAGCCTCAACACCTTCCGCACGCTGCACGACGCTTACAAGATGTTGCAGTTCGATCAGCAGTTTCTTCCAGCGCTCCGCGGACTTTACCTGGCTACGCTGGGCGGTGCCCGCGCGCTAAGTCTCGATCATTGCCTGGGCAACTTCGAAGCTGGCAAGGAAGCAGATTTTGTCCTGCTCGACGACACCTCGACATCGATGACCCGGCTGCGCGCGGCGCATGCCCGGGACGTTGCGGAACGTTTTTTTGCGCTGATGATGTTGGGAGACGATCGCGCTGTCGCGCAGACCTACGTGATGGGGGAGGCAGTGTCCTAGGGGCCGCCGCCTGGCGTGCCTTGTCAGGCCGCGGACTTGTTGCCGCGGGACGCAAGCATTGCCGCCAGCCGGTCGATGACGCCATGCAATTCGGGACGACTTTCGCGCAATTCCTCGATCGAGAAACCGGACAGCTCGTAAGGCAACACGAGCCAGTCAGTGGTTTGATGCACATAATAGTCCGGCGGGCGAATCGTCCGTTCCATGGGCCGATACCAGACGGAAGCAATGCGGATGTCGTGTGGAATGTTGCGCCGTGTCTTGCGCGCCAGCTGGTCGATCACGGCATTTACGCTGGAGCCCGTGCTGTATACGTCGTCCACGATCAGCATTGAATGCTCGGCGCACAGGTTCTCCAGCAGGTATTGCAGGCCGTGAACACGGATGGATTCGGCCTTGTCGACCATCTTCGAGTAGCCGGGAAGTCCCGTATACGAGGTGCGGATGGCAATGTGGTCGGTCTTGATGCCGAAATGATCGAGACCTTCCTGTACCGCAATGCCGACCGCGCTGCCGCCGCGCCACAGGCCTACCAGGAAATCCGGCTGGAAATCCGCGGCGGCGATCCGGGCGGCAAGCCGGAATGAGTCGAGAAGCAGGTCGTTTGCCGCGATGATTTTCCTGTTCATTTAGTCTCTTTTCCCGGAATCGCAATGCGGTACTATTGGCGCAGCCATTATAACGACAAGCGGCGGCGCGGACGCAAGGCGCCGGTGACCCGTCGCAGGGGGGGGCATGATGGACAAAATTGTACTAACGGCCCAGGACCTGCTCGAGGACTCCTTCAACCTGGGGCTGAAGGTGCTGGAAGACGGTTATGAGCCGACCCTGATCATTGCGATCTGGCGTGGGGGCACGCCCGTCGGCATGGCCGTGCAGGAAATTCTCGCGTACTGCGGCGTGGCCTCGGATCACATCGCCATCAGGACTTCCTCGTACGAGGGCGTCGATCGGCGCGGCTCGGTCACCGTTCACGGGCTCAACTACATCATCAAGAAGATCTGCTTCGACGATCGCGTACTCATCGTCGACGATGTCTTCGACACCGGTAATACGATCAAGGCCGTGATCGAGGAGCTGTCCCGGCGCGCTCGCGGCAACACGCCCGAAGACATTCGCGTCGCGGTCCCGTGGTTCAAACCATCGCGCAACGAGACCGACCTGGTTCCGGATTATTACCTGCGTGAAACCGCGGAATGGCTGGTGTTTCCTCACGAACTCGATGCGCTCACACCCGAGGAGACGGCCAGGCATCGGCCTGAGCTGCACAGCATCGTCTACCCGGCGGCCTGATCGCGGCGGACACGGAACGGATCATCGATGCAACGCCTGTGCGTCTACTGCGGGTCCAACAAAGGCGTGTTACCGGACTACGCCCAGGCTGCGCGGACTCTCGCAGAAGTGCTGGGCGAACGTGGAATCGGCCTCGTTTACGGCGGTGCCTCGCGGGGCATCATGGGCATTGTCGCCGACGCAGTGCTCGCGGCCGGCGGCGAGGTCGTTGGTGTGATGCCGCGCGCGCTGGACAACAAGGAGATCCGCAACCCGCATCTGACCCGCCTCGAAGTCGTCGAAACGATGCACGAAAGAAAATCGATGATGGCAGAACTATCAGACGGCTTCGTCGCATTGCCTGGCGGTTTCGGCACGCTCGAAGAGATCGTCGAGATCATCACCTGGGGCCAGCTGCAGTTTCACGCGAAGCCGTGCGGGCTTCTCAACGTTCGCGGCTACTACGATAACCTGTTGCGTCACATCGACCATGCCGTGTCGCAGGGTTTTGTCCTGGTCGAGCATCGCGACGCCGTGATTGTCGAGGCGGAGCCTGCGGCATTGCTCGATCGCTTTGAGGACTACAGCGCACCCACCGTGAAAAAGTGGCTGCAGGAGTGAGGCTCGGTTAAAGCTTGAGCCGCAGGCTTCCGGTGACGGGGCTGCGCAGGTTCTGGC
>JAHHOT010000036.1 GCA_018677555.1 Gammaproteobacteria bacterium
GACCAGCCCGAGGCAAACGCCCTCGAGTTCGCTGAGTTTTCGCCGGTGAACGGCTGTCATGGAATTTCAATCACATGAGGTTTACCCGCGCGCTCCATGCCGAACAGAAGATGCGTGGAACTGCCGAAAAGAGTGCCGAGATCGGACATGCTGTACTCCTCGGTCGGCCGGCCGTTTATTGCCACGAGAACATCGCCCGGCAACACGCCTGCGGCTTCGCCAAGCGAACCCGGATCCACCCCGGCGACCGTCAGGACTTTGCCGCCCGGAACGCCCCGGAAACGGATCCCCAGCCGACGAGGCCTGTTACTGTCCGCGGAGCCGGGTCCCTCTCGCTGCGCTCGAAACTGCAGGCGATTATTGCGCTGGTCGATCGTTACCAGGTATCCAGCAAGTACCTGGCCCCCGATATTCGCGGATCCCGGTGAGGGATCCATGAAGGCGACCGTCGGGTTTTCATGGCTGAAGCCGGCAAATCGAATAGCGCCGTCGAGCTGTGCTATTCGCAGATTACGTTCGCCGCCGACGAGTCGTGCCGCAGGACCCGGTTGCGGTGCTGTGCTCAATGGCAGTGAATCCGATAGGTCGGCGGGCAGTGTAAAGCCGCCCATCGAGCCCGTGTCTATGTGAGTCGGAACCGATGTCCCCGCGACCTCGATCTCAATTGCGATCTGCCGTTCGCTCGGATCGTAAGGCACGATGCCAGCCTGATTCGCCCGAAGGCGGCCGTTCGATACTACGATCTTGCGACCGCGAAGGTCGAAGGTCACCAGGTGCTCACGGAACAGACCCACACCCAGAACGCCCTGCACCTGTCCGCCGCTAAACTCCAGCAGATCCATCGTTACGAATTCCGCGTCGATGATCGTCGCGCCGTCCAAATGAAGCACAGGCACCTTTACGATACGGGCCGCGATCTGCGGACCGCCAGGCGCTCCTATCTCGGTTTCGCCCGTAGCCTCGTATCCGGAACTGGCAGCAATACTGCTATCGATCACGTTGACGCCCGCGCCTGTATCGACGATGAACGCACGTTGCGCTCCGTCCCCGATGTCGACGTGGACTATCGGGTGAGTACTTTGCTCCACCAATGGCAGCACAACCGTGTCGCCACTGAACCGAAAATCTCCATGGTCCGGCACGTAATCCCGCGCCAGGCCCGGCTGGCCGGCAAGAACCGCCAGGGCAATGGCAACCACGCGCGCCGCAAGCCCGTCTACTGAAAACTTCATCGTATTCCCCATTTAGTACGAATCGTACTAAATGGGATGCGCGTGCGCCACCGATCGTTGCAGCCGGTGAATCCGGCCCCGCCGGAACTGCCTGGCGGCGGCACAATCGGGTAGTTCAAGCTGTCGATACGGCGACCGGTAATACCGCAGGTATCACTGACACCGGCTGCCGATTCTAGTTTTTCATTATCGATTCCTCGTACCAGCGCAGCGTCTCGTTCAGGTCGCCCCGAAAGTCCGCCTTGATTCGCTCGTTCATGGCTTCTTCGTCCTCGGCACGCCACGGCTCGACACTGTCCAGCTTCGCATTTGTCGTCAGACTTGCCGCGCATACCCGGCGAACTTGTGCCACATCGTGGGGAATAGCAAAGAACGATGCCGCCTGCGCGACGCAATCGGCCGGACTGGCCAGGAGCTCTGATTTTGTCACGTTCAGTACCTGGTGTTTTTCTGTCGACCGTGCGATCGCGGCCACCGCGGATTCCTGATAGTCGAAGCAAACGCACAGCAAGCGCAGCACGCTGGCCATGTCGCCCTTACCCGCGCGCTCGACACACGCCACCGCTTCCCGGTGGTAATCAGATTCCTGCACGACCCTGTTCAGCAAGTTCAACGAATACCGAAGGCGCGGCTTGCCGCCGCGAATGTTCGCCAGCAAATAGGATTCGATTTTCTGCTGCATCGTAATGATCCTCGCGGGTGACGAAGACTGCAGAAACGAAGAGACGAATCCGTTTACCCAATTGGATGGCTTGACGATCGCGACCTGCGGTTCATGCCAGGTTTTCTGGAACTGCCCGAACACGAATTCGCTGAGCTCTGACGGCTGGATACCGGATGCGATCGATGGGCCTCCTGCTCTCAGACCATCGGCCAGCTCGATCAGCGCTTGAGGCTCGCGGTAGGAAACCCCGTTTTCGAGGCTGCCCAGGCATCGGGCAAGCAGCGTCGAGCCGCAAAATGAGCCGTGAACGATAAAGCGCTGCGTTTTCTCACGGCCGGCCGTCTCTCTATACCATCGCACAGCGGCATCGATCGACACGATAGCCGGTTCTTCGCCGTTCCCGAGTTCCGTCCGCCCATCATGAAAAGCAGCCGCATCGAGCAATTTCCGGCTGGTCGGAACGAACACGAATCGCTGCTGATCGAAATCGACTTGGCGGAGGAACCAGGAGGCCTGCGAACATATACGGTCGGCGTACTGTCCCGTCACGAGGATCAGCTATACGTGAACAGCGCCGACGATCGCCGACCGGCGCGATAATTACGCAGCCATCGGATCATCGCCGCTGCGCAACCATCCAGTAATTGAAATCCGGCTTTCGGTAGCGAACGGGGCAACGATACTTACGGAATGTTCTGTCGGAACGCGCATCAGGTTCAACGTGTTGAAAGACGGCGAGTAACCGCAGTCGACGTTGCCGTTCGCATTGAAGAACTGCAGGATCCCACCCCAGTCGGCACTCCAGTTGCGCGACAGGTTCAGCACGTAGGCAACGCGCCGGCATTTTCCGTCGACGTTATCGTCATGCCGGGTCAGAAAATGCCCGGGACCGTATCGCGTAGCCTGTGCATCCGCGAAGGCTATCTGCTTATCCTGCGTCACGCGCTGCATCAGAGTCAGAAACTCATCGCCGTTCAGAAATTCGAAGACCGTGTTGACGTAATGGCCCTGCATGAGGGACCGGTGGTAGATGTCATAGATCGGCAGCGTCTCATAGAAATATTGAAACTCTGCCGCGGCTTTTTGGTGAATCAAATCGAGCAGCTTGCGCCTGTCCTTTTCGGTCCAGGAATCCAGCGCAGATGCATCCGTATCGTGGTGCTTTCCCTGCAGATTAAAAACCATGCTCCACCCGGATTGCGTAGTGAGGCAGTCATGAATGGATTCGGCGTCGCCTGGCACGAGGAAGTTCGGGATTTGTACCCTGCCGAACTCGCGAAAGTCACGAGCGAGCGTCTCCACATCGCAATGGTGATCGATCCTTGGTGCCAGATTCGCGTTGGCGCCAGGACTCGCCATACGTTGTCGCAGCATCGAAACCCCGCCTCTGCAAGAGTGATGCGCCGCGAAGCGTCATTCGATTCTCGGCGCGTTACTTGGTGCATCAGTGTTTAGATGTCCTGCGAGCGAAATGGGTTAGACGAATTGGTTATATGCCGGCTATGGATATCCAAGCCGGGCCGCCGCTCGATCAACGGCTCTGGTAAACCCCGAAGTGGACGAACGGCTCGACGGCGATTGTGCCGGGCGGTACGTCGTCAGGCACGCGGTGATTCACGGGAGGAATGCTGCGCAGATAGCCGACAATCGCATAGAGATCGGCGTCCGATAGCTGGGCGTAGCCTTGCCAGGGCATCACCAGGATGCGGCGGGAAATGTGGCGCCCGACGCCCGCGCGTATGCCGTTGGCGATCTGTTGGTTCGTCCAGAGAC
>JAHHOT010000128.1 GCA_018677555.1 Gammaproteobacteria bacterium
AACCAGACCAGCAGACTGGTCAGGAACACCCAGAAGAAAATTGACAGCATGCCCACCGCCTGTTTCCACAGCGCGGCGCCGTCATTGGTGATCGGCACCGCGAGAAGACCCCAGATGCCAACCGTGCCGTGGACGGAGATGGCGCCGACCGGATCGTCAATCTTCAGCTTGTCGAGGGTGACGATCGACGCGACGACCAGCAGGCCGCCTATCGCACCGATCAGCGTGGCAGCAAGTGGCGACGGCGTCAGCGGCTCGGCGGTAATAGCGACCAGACCGGCCAGCGCGCCGTTCAGGGCCATCGTGAGATCTGCCTTGCCGAACCAGAGCCTGGCAAGGAGCAAGGCGAACACCAGCCCGCCCGCAGCAGCCATGTTCGTATTGACGAACACCAGCGCGACCGAGTTGGCTTCTCCGACATTGCTGAGTTTGAGTTCCGATCCGCCATTGAAGCCGAACCAGCCGAGCCAGAGTATCAGCGTGCCCAGCGTTGCCAGCGGGAGATTGCAGCCCGGTATCGCGTTTATCTGGCCGCCCGGTCCGTATTTGCCTTTGCGTGCGCCGAGTAGCAGCACGCCGGCGAGCGCCGCAGCGGCACCGCACAGATGGACGATGCCGGAGCCCGCGAAATCGGAGAAGCCGAGCTGTTCGAGCCAGCCGCCGCCCCATTTCCAGAAACCCTGTACCGGATAGATGAAACCGGTCAGTACGACGGCGAACAGAAAGAACGACCAGAGCTTCATTCTTTCGGCCACCGCGCCGGAGACGATCGACATCGCGGTTGCAACGAATACGACCTGGAAAAAGAAATCGGAGAGATTCGAGTAATAGACATCGCCGCCGCTGTCTATAACGTCGGTCGCGGCGTTGTCGGCAGAGCCGAGCAAGCCGCTGCCGAGCGTGCTCAGGCTGGCGAAGATTCCGCCTTCGAATGCGCCCGGATACATGATGCTGTAGCCGCACAGCATGTACATGATGCAGGCGATCGAATAGAGGCCCACGTTCTTGGTCAGTATCTCTGCGGTGTTCTTGGCGCGGACCAGCCCGGATTCGAGCATTGTGAATCCGGCCGCCATCCACATGACCAGGGCCCCCATGACGAGAAAATAAAACGTATCCAGTGCATAGCTCAGTTCCGTCACCTGGCTCGCAAGTTGTGTTACATCGTTCACGGATTACTCCTTATATATGCGTATTTCTAAACTGCAGCTTCACCGGTCTCGCCGGTGCGGATACGAATGGCTTGCGCGATGTCGGCGACGAAGATTTTCCCGTCGCCGATTTTTCCGGTCCTGGCTGTGTTCACAATGGCCTCGACGACCTGGTCGGCGATAGCGTCGGCGACAACGAGCTCGATCTTCGCCTTCGGCAGAAAATCGACGACGTACTCGGCGCCGCGATAAAGCTCGGTATGGCCTTTTTGCCGACCGAAACCCTTCACCTCGGTGACCGTTATGCCCTGGATACCAATTTCGGCGACGGCCTCGCGCACGTCGTCGAGCTTGAATGGCTTTATGATCGCCGTGATCATTTTCATTGCTTTTCCTCTAGTTGATGTCGAACGATTTGCCTATCGTAAAAATCAGTGCCTCTGACGACTCGCCGACCAGGTCTTCGTCGGAAAACAACGCCGTAATTCCGATATCGAACTCGGCAACCGTGGTTGCGTAGCCCGCCTCGATGTACGAGCCCTCGAAGTCGCGGCCGAATGTGCCGTAGCGGGCAAACAGGCCCTCATGCGAGACGGTGAACGCGTAGTAGCTGTAGTCGAGCGTGGGTCCGGCGAAGTTGTCGTATCGTCCCAGGGCGACATCGAGGGTCATGAATCCATAGCCGCCGCCCAGGTTGATTTCCTGGTAGGTATCGTCGAAGTCACCAGTGTAGAAATAGCCGGTGTAGCCGGCGCTCAGGTCGAATTCGCCGACTTCGGCGCCATAGCCGAAGTAGCCGTCAACCTCGAGGCCGTCACCGACATCGGCGGCCCAGGTGCCGACATAGAATCCGTTTCTTTCGAAGTCGATGCCGCCGCTGGCCGAGGATGTCTTCTGCAGGATTCCCCTGAAGTAATAGTCACTTGCCCAGCCGAGATTGGCGGACAGTTCCGCGTTTGCGTTTCCCGTAATACCTGCAAGCAGGCAGGCGAGCCACTTGATGCTGCTTTTCCTCATGTCGATTCCTCTGCTGGTGCCGTCCGTTCGGCGTTGTGAGTGGCCCGTCAACGACTATCTCTTTGCAGCATGCGTGCCAGTTTTGGAAAAGCCTGCGAATTCAATGCATTGGGTTTTTGCGCCGGGTTTTAGCGCACTATTGCGGTGCGCGTTTCGCGGGCGATGCCCCAAATGGGTTCGCCCCGGGAGAATTGCGGCAATCTCGCGGTTTTCCCCGCTGGCGTTTTCAGGTCGACTGCGGTATCAAGTCATCATGCCCAATGACACCATCGATCAGCTCGCGCGTCGCCTGGCCGAATCCGTTCCGGACGGCATTCGCACGCTGGGCGAGGATCTCGAAAAGAATTTCCGCGCCGTTCTTCGTGCCAGCCTGAGCAAGCTCGACCTGGTGACACGCGAGGAGTTCGAGGTTCAGGAAGCCGTGCTGCAACGGTCACGCGAAATGCTTGAACAAATGGAAACGCGGCTGGCGGAACTGGAGGCCGGTCTCGCGGAACAGGCAAAAAGTCGTCGCAAGAAAACCGCAAAGAAAAAACAGAGCAAAAAGAAAAAGGAGTAACGGAAGCACTCCGACATGCCAGGGACGGCGATGACTCGAAACCGGAAACACCACGCATTCGAAATCGCGGCAGGCGGCAGATGACCGTCGCTGTCGCCTACGGGCGGGCCCAGCTCGGCATCGACGCACCGCTCGTTGCCGTGGAGGTTTATCTTGCCGGCGGCCTGCCGAAATTCTCGATCGTCGGGCTGCCGCAAACCGCTGTGCGGGAAAGCAAGGATCGTGTGCGCGCCGCGTTGATGAGCAGCGGTTTTGACTGGCCACAGCGAAACATCATTGTCAGCCTGCGCCCGGCGGACATGCCGAAGAGCGGTGGCCGCTTCGACCTGGCCATCGCGCTGGCGATTCTCGCGGCAGCAAGGGAACTGCCGAAAGAAACACTGGCGCGCTACGAATACTACGGCGAGCTTTCGCTTGACGGCGACATACGTGGGGTCCCCGGTTTGCTGCCGGCATCGCTGCAGGCGGCAAAAGCGGCGCGCGCGGTTGTCGTTGCCAGTGACAACCGGGCGGAGGCGACGCTCGCCGGCGCGGAAGTACTGGTTGCCGATTCCCTGTTGCAGGTAATCGCACACCTCAATGGCACGCAGCGCATCGAATGCGCGCATCATTGTGAGCCGGACAACGAAGCGCCGGAGCAACCGGATCTTGCCGAGGTTCGCGGCCAGGGCCTCGCGAAACGCGCCCTGGAGATCGCGGCGGCCGGCGGCCACAACGTATTACTGATGGGTCCGCCCGGCACCGGCAAGAGCATGCTGGCGCGCAGGCTCCCCGGCATACTCCCGGCGATGAACCGGGACGAGGCGCTGGCAACGTCGGCCGTAGAGTCGGTTCTCGGCCGGTCGCTCGACATGAAATCGTGGCGAGTTCGCCCTTTCCGTGCGCCGCACCACACGGCTTCCGCTGCGGCTCTGGTTGGCGGCGGCAGCCCGCCCAGCCCGGGCGAGGTATCACGCTCCCACAACGGCGTACTGTTCCTGGATGAGCTGCCCGAGTTCAAACGGCACGTGCTGGAGGTGTTGCGTGAACCGATCGAAACTGGCGTGATTACCATCTCGCGAGCGGCCGGCAGCGCCGACTTCCCGGCGCGGTTCCAGCTGGTCGCGGCGATGAACCCCTGCCCCTGCGGTTACCTCGGCGATCCGGATGGCGCCTGTAACTGCAGCAGGGACAAAGTGCAGAATTACCGATCACGGATCTCCGGGCCGTTACTCGATCGCATCGACCTGCATCTCGAAGTGAACCGGCCGCCGCCCGAGCTGATGCGGCCAAACGCGCCGCCCGGCGAGTCGAGCAAGGATGTACGGCAGCGAGTACTTCAGGCGCGGGATATTCAGCTGCAACGCGCCGGCATTATCAACGCGCATCTCGAAGGCAAGGCCATCGACAGGTTCTGCACGCCCGAAGCCGCTGCCTGGCAGTTGCTGGAACGCGCCATGAAAAAAACGGCCCTGTCGGCACGGGCGTTGCTGCGCATTCGACGTGTTGCGAGGACGATTGCGGACCTTGCCGGTGAGGCGAGCGTCAAGAAAAATCATATCGCGGAAGCGATCCAGCTCAGGTGCCTGGATCGGTAGACGAAACGCTGAAGAAAGTTGGGAACGTTGTGTGACCGGGTCGTAGCGGCCGACGATCCGCTACCGGCTTTCGACCACCATGTAATCGACGGCGTCGCGAATTTCCTGGTCCGACAGATCCAGCCGGCCGCCTTTCGGTGGCATGTAGCCGGCGCTGCCGGTGTAGCCATTGATGGCGTGGTCGTAGAGCATGTCGTCGCCCTGGTCGATGCGCGCGGTCCAGCCTGCAACGTCGCCCACCACGGGTGCGCCGGCGATGCCGGCGCCGTGGCAGGTAATGCAGGCCTCGTTGTAGACCTGCGGTCCGGTCAGTGCGGTTGCCACGGGCTCAACGGTCGCAGCCACGGGAACGGTGGGTCCGGCCGCTTCCGCTTCCTGCCCGGGCAACAGTACCGTGCCGAATGGCCGGATGCGCTCTTCGATAGATGCCTGGTACTCCTCGGATCCCGCGGTGTAAACGCCTTGCGTCAGGTCCGACATTTTCATGGCCAGCACGAAAATCGCCACGGCGAACAACGCCAGGACGCCGATAACGAGGGAGTACATGTCGAAAAACTTCTGGTCGCGCTTCACGGTCTTGCTCCGGGCTGGCTTGGGTCTGGCCGTAGTGGGCCGGGGCGCTGATTATAGTACAAGCGCCGGGTGGTTACTGCCTCGGGGCCGCGCCGGATATAATGGGGTCAGCCGGGTATTCGCCCGCGAAAATAGCAAGCGACCTGAGATCGCGACTGGGGGAAGAACAATGAACAATCCGACGATGCAGAGTCACGTCTCGGCGCTGGCCGAAAGCCGCGGCAACGACGTCTGGCTGCGTGATCGGGCCGGCGACGAGTTTACGGAATGGACCTGGGGCCAGGCGCAGGACGAAGTCTGTGCCGTCGCTGCCTGGCTGGAGAAAAAATACGGCAAAGGCCAGGCCAACATTGCGCTGCTGTCACGCAATCGTGCGCACTGGGTCATGGCCGACCTGGCGATCATGTCCTCGGGCAATGCCACCGTTCCCCTGTTCACGACGCTTGCCGTGGGTCCGGCCGAATACATACTCGACTTCACCGACGCCAAGGCCATTTTTGTCGGGGAATCCGAAAACTGGGACGGCGTGCGCAAAGTCCTGCCGGACGGCATCGACATCATCACCCTGCCGGGTGCGACCGTTGACGAACCACATGTGCGCTGGGAGGACATGCTCGAGGAGTGTGCTGGCCAGAGGCCTTCGCACGAAGCGCACAGCGACGACCTGATTTCTATCGTCTTTACGTCCGGCACGACCGGTGTGCCGAAGGGCGTGATGCAGAACCACGATTCGTTCCTGTGTCCGATGAAGCGGGCCAGGGACTATTTTTCCATGCGCAAGCAACCGCGCTTTCTTTCTTATCTGCCGTTGTCGCATATCGCCGAACGGCAACTGGTCATCGTGCAGTCGATAATTTACGAAGGCACGATTACGTTCAACGAGTCTTTGCAGACCCTGTTACGCGACATGCATGACACCCGGCCCAATTATTTCTTCGGTGCGCCCAGGGTGTGGGAGCAGCTGCAGCAGGGCGTGCTCGCGTCGTTCGGCTCGCAGGAAGCGATGGACCAGGCAATGGCGGCAAATGCCGAGGCGGTGGCAAAAGGGGTACGCGAGAAGCTCGGCCTCGATGAAGCCGACTACCTGTTGACCGCCGCAGCGCCAACGCCACCGGCACTATTGAAGTGGTATCACTCCCTGGGCCTGAACCTGATGGAGGGTTTCGGGCAGACGGAAATAATGGCGGTCGCTTGCTGCCGCGAAGGCGAAAGCAAAGTCGGCTCGATCGGCAAGGTGGTGCCGGAAGTCGAGCTCAAGATCACGGATGAGGATGAGCTTTGTTTCCGCGCCGAAGGGCCGGCCGTTGGCTACTACAAGATGCCGGAGAAAACGGCAGAGACCTTTATCGATGGCTGGGTCCACACCGGCGACAAGGGTTACATGGATGACGAGGGGTTCCTGTTCATCACCGGCCGGGTGAAAGATTACTTCAAGACGATACAGGGCAAGTATGTCGCACCGGTGCCGATCGAAAACGATTTCTCGAAAAACGAATGGACCGAACAGACCTGTTTGCTTGGACGTGGCTATTCCAAGACGGTAATGGTCGCTGTGCTGTCGGAAATCGCACAGCAGCAGGACGAGAAGAAAGTGGTCGATGCGTTGCGCGACAGAATTGCGTCGATCAACAAGTCCGTCGATCACCATGCACGGATAGGTGCGCTGATCCTGGCCAAAGAACCCTGGACCATCGAAAACGAGGTTCTCACGCCGACGTTGAAGATCCGCCGCGAAGAGGTGGAGAAGCGCTTCGGCGAACGCGCGCGCGATCTCGCGCACGAAGCTGCGGTTAAAGGCGAATTACTCGTCGAGTGGATGCACTGACAACGCTGCGTTACCACACGTCTACAAAGCGTTTTTTGCTCCGTCGTTTGCTGCCTTTCGCTGCGTTGAATGCACGGACGATCACATCGCGCGTATCGGCCGGGTCGATCACCGCGTCGAGCTCCACGTAGGACTCTGCCTCGACGGCTTTGCCTTTTTGATACATTTCCTCGACCAGCGATTCGAACAGTTGCTGGCGTGCGGCGTCGTCGGGTTCCGCCTCGAGCTCTGAACGAAACCCAAGATGGACGGCACCCTCCAGGCCCATGGGCCCGAACTCGCCCTGCGGCCAGGCCGCGGTGAAGCTCGGTCTTGCGAGGCTGCCGCCAGTCATGGCCATCGCGCCGAGGCCGTAACCCTTACGCAGGAACACGGCTACCCACGGCACCTGCACGCTGGCGCCGACGACGAACAGCCGCGACATCCGGCGCACTGCCCCTTCGCGCTCACTGTCCGGGCCGACCATGAAGCCGGGGGTGTCGCACAAGGACAAAAGCGGTATGTCGAAAGCATCGCAAAGCTGCATGAAGCGTGCGGCCTTCTCCGCTGCGGCTGCGCTGATGGCACCTGCCAGCACACGACAATCGTTGGCCAGCAACCCGACCGGGCGCCCTTCCAGCCGCATGAACGCCGTGATGATGCCGCTGCCATAGTTCGGACGAAGTTCGACGAAGGAATCGGTGTCGGCCAGGCGCGAAATAATCTCCCGGACCTTGTAACTCATGCGGCGGTTTTCCGGCAGGCTCGTCGCGAGCGCTTTCTGGTCAGCGCATGCAAACCCGGCCGTCGTGCCCTGGAAATAGCCGAGCAACTTCTTCGCCATCGTGGTTGCTGACGCTTCGTCGGCCACGACGACGTCGACAACGCCAAGCCGCGATTGCTCGTCGGTCGGGCCGATCTCGGTGGGTGCAAACCTGCCGAGCCCGCCGCCCTCGATCATCGCGGGCCCGGCCATGCCGATCCACGACGTTGCCGTGGCAATCGTGATATCCGCGCAGCCGAACAGCGCGGCATTGCCGGCGAAGCAATAACCGTTATTGACGGCGATGCGCGGAACTTCACCGCTCAGTGCGGACCAGTTGGCAAACGAAGGAACCGTAAGCCCGGAAGAGACCGTTGTGACGTCGACGTCACCGGGGCGACCGCCACCTCCCTCCGTGTACATCACGACCGGCAGATGGTTTTCTCTCGCGACCTCCAGTATCCGGTCGAGCTTCTTGTGGTGGAAGTAACCCTGGGTGCCGGCGAGCACGCTGTAGTCGTTGATGACGACGGCAGCCTGTGCCGCTTCCGCACCGAATATCTCCGCATTGATCGATGCAGTGCCCGTGAGAATCCCGTCCGCTGCGGTGCTGCTGCGCAGTTCCTCCGCGGTTTTACGGCTGCGCTGCGCAGCAACGGCAAGCTGCCCGTACTCGACGAACGAGTCCGCGTCGCACAGATCGTCGAGATTTTCGCGGGCAGTGCGAAAGCCGCGCGCATGCCGTTTCCCCGCCGCGGTGCTGCGCGCGGCGTCGAGTGTTGCCGCGCGCTTCGAGCGCCAGTCCTCAAGCGGTGACGGCGGAGTGTTGCTGTCGTTATTGTTGTCGCTCACAGCGCAATCATGAGACAGTTGCGGCCTGCATTCAACGGGGGCAATCGATGAAGAAAAGCTTGTGTAGTGTGGTAGTTATCGCAATTACCCTGGCTCTTGGCAGTGCCTGCAGCCGCAGCAGCGATGATGACACCGCGCCGGCCGCGGTAACTCCTGCGGATCTCGTGTTGCGCGGTGGCAGCATTGCCACCGTCGATGCGACGCTCGGCACGGTAGAAGCGATCGCCGTCAACGACTACACGATCACGGCTGTTGGCAGCAACGAGGAGATTTCCGGGTTCATCGGCCCGGAGACGAACGTGGTCGAGCTGAACGGCCGCTTCGCCATGCCGGGATTCATCGAAGGGCACGGCCACTGGATGAGCCTGGGCGAGGCAAAGCAGATTCTCGATCTGAACAACGTCTCCAACTGGGACGAAGTGGTTCGCATGGTTGCCGTTGCGGTCGACAAGGCCAAGCCCGGCGACTGGATATTCGGCCGTGGCTGGCACCAGGACAAGTGGGACAGCGTTCCTGATGATGCAGTCGACGGTGTGCCGCGCAACGACACGCTGAACGCGGTGTCCCCCGACAACCCGGTACAACTCGGCCATGCCAGCGGGCACGCCGTTTTTGCCAACGACGCGGCGCTCGCCGCCGGCGGTATCGACGACGATACGGAAGACCCGCCCGGCGGCACTATTGTCAGAACGCCGGAGGGTAAGGCGACCGGGCTCCTCAGGGAGAACGCCGAGGACCTGCTGCTCGATTCAATAGCGGAGTACGAGGGCAGGTTGACGCCCGACGAGACGGAGCAGCTGCACCGCGAACGCGTGTACCTTGCCGGCGAAGAGGCGCTGGCGCACGGCGTCACGACGTTTCACGATGCCGGTGCTTCTTTTGCGGAGATCGATTTTTTCAGGATGCTGGAACAGGAAGGTGCGCTTCCCATACGGCTCTATGTCATGGTCCGCTACCAGACGAACGAGGAGATGGACGCGCTGTTGCCGGACTATCGCATGGTCTCCGAAGGCAACGACTATCTGACGGTGCGATCCATCAAGCGCCAGATCGACGGTGCCCTGGGCGCACACGGCGCGTGGTTGCTGGAGCCGTATGTCGATCTGCCGGATACCGCCGGCCTCGTCCTCGAACCTGTCGACGACATCGAGCGGACCGCAGAGATTGCCTTGAAACACGGCTACCAGGTCAATACGCACGCGATCGGCGATCGTGCGAACCGCGAAACGCTCGATATCTACGAACGCGTCTGGGATGCAGCGGCTGTCGATGGCAAGGATCTGCGTTGGCGCATCGAGCACTCGCAGCATATCGATCCTGCCGATGTGCCGCGCTTCGGCGAGCTTGGCGTCATCGCCGCGATGCAGGGCATTCATTGCACCTCGGACGGTCCGTGGATTCCGTCGCGCCTCGGGCAGGAACGTACGGGCGTCACATCCTATCCGTGGCGGGACCTGATCAACACGGGGGCGATCGTCACCAACGGGACGGACGTGCCGGTCGAGCCTATCGATGCAATCGCGTCGTACTACGCATCGGTATCGCGCATGACCTCAGATGGAACGCGCTTCTACCCGGAGCACGTGATGACGCGTGAAGAAGCGTTGCAGAGTTATACGCTGAACAATGCCATCGCGGCGTTCGAGGAAGACGTGAAAGGTACGCTGACACCCGGCAAGTACGCAGACATCGTCGTTCTTTCGCAAAACATCCTGACTGTCGAAGAAGCCGGGATTCCGGACACGACGGTCGACATGACGATTGTCGGCGGGGAGATCCGCTACGAGCGCGCCGGGGGCAGCAAGAACTGATCGCGACTCCATCGCGCCCGCGGCGCGATGAGACCTCCCTCACAGCCCTGCGTTTTCGGGGCTGGTACGGTTTTCGCATTGCAATTGCGTTGCCCGACTGCGTGGTCATGAAGGGAAAAATATTCCTGCTCCTGTTCGCCTTGCCGTTCTTCGGCGTTGGCGCCTGGATGGCCTGGTCGATCGGCAGTAGCTTCGCCGACTACGTGCAGATGAAGAGCTGGCAGCCCGTCGAGGCCAACTTGCAGTCGGCAGGTTACGAGACCCATTCGGGTGACGATTCGAATACCTACGAGGCCTACGCAAGCTACAGCTACGTCGTGCAGGGCCGGACCTACCATAACGACCGCGTCGGCATCTCCGGCGGCGCTGACAACATCGGTGACTACCAGACCAATACCGGCAACCGCCTCAGCGCCGCGATGCGCAACGGTGGTCTCGTGACCGTGTACGTCAACCCGGAAGACCCGCAGGATTCGATCATTGATCGATCGTTGCGCTGGGGCTTGCTCGGCTTCAAGTCGATCTTCATGCTGGTGTTCGGTGGCGTTGGACTCGGGCTCATTCTCTGGACGCTGTTCGGCGCGAAGTCGTCGCCGGCACAAGAACAGGAATTCGGCAGCAAGCCCTGGCTGGCGAACGACAAGTGGCAATCCGCGGTGATCTCGTCGGGGTCGAAGTCGGGCATGTACGGCGCGTGGATTTTCGCCACTCTCTGGAGTCTCATTTCGGCGCCGCTGCCCTTCCTGATTTACACCGAGGTGCTCGAGAAACAGAACTATCTGGCACTCGTCGGCTTGCTTTTCCCGTTGGTCGGCACAGGTCTGTTCATCTGGGCGTTGCGCAGCACGCTGGAGTGGCGTCGGTTCGGGTCAGCACCCGTTACGCTCGATCCGTTCCCGGGATCGATCGGCGGTCACGTCGGCGGCACCATCGACGTCAACGTTCCATATGACGCAACCGTGCAATACTCCGTTACGCTCACAAGTTTGCACAGCTATGTCTCCGGCAGTGGAAAAAACCGCAGCCGCCGTGAGAAAGCCGGGTGGCAGGACAGCCAGGTCGCGCACGCGGAACACGGCGCAAAAGGTGCCCGGCTGACGTTTCGTTTTGACGTACCCGACGGTCTCAATGAATCGGACGCAAGTCGCGACGGAGAGCGCTACAACCTGTGGCGCATGAACCTGCACGCGGAGATGCCGGGACCGGACATCGATCGCGACTACGAAATTCCCGTGTATGCCACCGGCGAGCACTCACAGAACCTCCCCGAGTATTCAATCGCACAGGCCAAGAGTTCACAACAAAAGGTTGACGACGTCGCGGTCCGCAAGCTTGTGAAACTGGGCTACGGGACGAGCGGGCGCTCCATGCTGTTCCCGGCGGGCCGCAACCTGCTGGCCGGATTTATCGGCTCGCTGTTCGCTGCGGTGTTCGGCGGTGTCGGCGTGTTCCTGTTCACACGCGAGCACAGCCTTTTCATCGGCGCGGGATTCAGTTTAGTCGGTGGACTGATACTGCTGGCGAGCCTCTACGCATTCCTGAACTCGCTGGAGGTATACCAGGACGGCGGCATGTTACGCACGACGCGCCGCATCCTGGGATTGCCCGTCAAGCGCGGCGAGCTGCAAAAGAGCAATTTCGCCCACTTCAGGAAGAACAGTTCTTCGCAAACCCAATCCGGTAAAAAGCACACGATGCATTACTCGGTCTACGCCGTCGATCGGCAAGCCAACGAGATCATTGTCGGGGAAGGGCTGAATGGAGTCAGTGAAGCGAACGCATTGATTCGGCTTGTTGCGTCTGAGTTCGGCCTTGCGTGGAAAGAAGAAAAAGCGCGGCCGCGCGCGAAACCCGACAACGAAAATCTGCTGGCACCCGGCTCCTGAGCCGAATGTTCTGGTCGTCGACCACATATGACATCAGGCAAAAGGCGCTGCTGACGGACCCGGATGTTGCAGCTAAACTTCCAGCATAAGATTGCGACGGAACAACCAGTGAACGATATCGACGATATCGTTGCACAGCTAAAACAAAAACGGGACGAGCTTCGCGTGCAGATGCACCTGGCAACGCGTGAGCTGCAGGACAAGTGGCACGAGTTGGAGGAACAGGCCGAAGACTTCGTGGCGCAGGCGCGCGTGGATGAAACCCGGGGGGGCATCAGCGACGCGCTACGAAAGCTGGGCGACGAACTGAAGGATGGATACGATCGCCTTTTACAGGCGATGAAGAATATCCAGGATTGACAGGGTACCCGCGGTCCGGGGTGCTTTCAGCATACATGCGGCTGGAAAACTGGGGCAAATAAACCAATACTCGTAGTTATGCGAGTCTTTCTGAGCGAGCTCAAAGAACGACGCTTCTGGCGCGTCCTTATAGCGTATCCGAGCGTGACATCGTGGATGCGCTGACGAAAAGTTTGCGCCTGGTAGTCAATGACAGCAGTAAATCGGTCGCCGCCTCCGGCGGAACGCAGAATCCCGAAGCATACGACGCCTACCTTCGTGGCCATTACCTGATCCAGTCGACGAACGCCTCGCGTATCAGTGAGGGTCTTGATGAGCTTCGCCGGGCAATCGAAATTGATCCTTCGTTCGGGTTGCCGTACGCCGATATCGCCGATGCACTGTCGCAGAGCATTTTCTATGGCCTGGTCGATGACCGGGAGTTGTTCGGCGAAGCGCGCAATGCCGCGCGCTCGGCCGTCGCGCTGGCAAAGGAATCGCCGGAAGCACACGTCGCCGCAGCAACTATGCATCAGTACGTCACGTTCGACTGGAGAGCGGCCGAGGCGAGCTACGAGACCGCGCTTTCGCTGCAGCCGCAGAGCCCGGCACCTTATCACCGCTATGCCGATTTTCTCTGGACCACGCTACGCCTGGAGCGCGCCAAGGAGGTGGCGCAGATGGCGCTCGCGGCGGACCCGCTGGACGGCAGCGCGATGCATGCTGTCGGTATCACGCAGCTCATTGCGGGCGAGTTCGCCCGGGCGGCCGACGCGTTCGGTGAATGGAACCGGTTTCACCCGGACAGTCGCTGGTCTTATGTTAAATACAGCCTCGCGTTGGCGCTCAACGGCCAGTGCGACGCGGCGCTGGAGCGCGCGGACAAAGTGCTCGAACTGCTCGGTCGAGCGCCGTCGCTGCTCGCGGAAAGCTGGCTGGCCTGGGGCTATCATGTGTGCGACCGAACCGATCGCTATGCTGCATCGCGCAAGAGATTTGAATCGCTCATCGAAAGCAATCCCGCAAGCCTCGAGCCCGGCCTCGCTTATTACTTTTTATTGGAAGGCGACAACGAGCGATTATTTGCGCTGGTGCGCCGATTAATCGACGCTGAAAGTCCGCTAACGATGTTTCTGCCGATTTTTACGCTCGGCGGGATGGGCTGGTCTGACGACAATCTTGCACAACGCCAGGCGGTATTGAATGAGCTCTTACGCGAGCTGAATTTTCCGCCAGGCGATTTCACCTGATTGCAATCAACAGCTTAGATCGCAAGACGTTTGCATCGCGGCGTTCTGACCGGGCGGAGGACAAATTTGATTCGCGCCCAGCGTGAACAAACGCGCTGAACGTCCTGCAATTGTTACAGTTTTTCCCTTGCATAGAAGGTGTCGTTGTTTAGAATCGTCGCATTGCGTGCGGGGGCATGCACGCGGAAAACTGGGAATGGGGCTTGATGAGCCTCAACAATAAG
>JAHHOT010000195.1 GCA_018677555.1 Gammaproteobacteria bacterium
CCTGAGCGCCTGCCGCAGTGACTTCCCTGCCCTGGCGCAGGAAATCAACGGGCATGCGCTCGTCTACCTCGACAGCGCCGCCTCGAGCCAGCCGCCGGCGTGCGTCATAGACGCGATCGCAGAATATCAACGGCACGATCATGCGAACGTGCACCGCGGTGTGCACACGCTGAGTCACCGGGCGACGGAAGCCTACGAGGGCGCGCGTGACCGGATAACCTCGTTCATTGGCGCGAAAAGCCGTCGCGAAGTCGTCTATACCAGCGGAACGACGGAAGCAGTCAACCTCGTCGCGCAAAGCTACTGCCGGCCAAAGCTCACCGCGGGCGACAGAATCCTGATTACGCATCTGGAGCATCATTCGAACATCGTTCCGTGGCAACTCGTCTGCGAGCAAACGGGGGCGGAACTGCTCGTCGCACCGATCGACACGGCGGGCGAAGTCCGCCTCGACAAGTTGCTCGACATGATGGACGAACGGGTGAAAATGCTCGCTATAGCGCATGTGTCGAATGCGCTCGGCACTGTCATGCCGCTCGAGGCGATTATCCCGCGTGCAAAAGAGCTCGGAATCACCGTGCTGGTGGACGGCGCACAGGCGGCGCCGCATCTCCAGATCGACGTTGCCGCCCTTGACTGCGACTTCTATGCATTGTCCGGACACAAGATGTTCGGACCAACGGGCATCGGCATTCTCTATGGCCGCGAGGAAATACTGGATGCGATGCCGCCCTACCAGGGCGGTGGTGACATGATCCTCGAAGTCCGGTTTGACGGCACCACCTACAATGAGCTTCCGTACAAGTTCGAAGCAGGCACGCCGAATATTTCAGGAGCCGTAGGCCTCGGCGCTGCAACAGACTATTTACGCGCAATCGGCATGGACAACGTCGCGGCACACGAACACGAGCTGCTGGCGTACATGACGAGCCGGCTGTCCGGGATCGACGGGATACGGCTGATCGGGACGGCCGAAAACAAGGCCAGCGTGCAGTCATTCATGCTGAGAGACATTCATCCACACGACCTGGGCACAATTCTCGATCATCAGGGCGTCGCGATTCGCACGGGCCATCACTGCGCCATGCCGGTCATGGAATTCTTCGAAATTCCGGGCACCGCGCGAGCGTCGCTTGGGCTGTACAACAATCGCAACGATGTTGACCGGCTGATCGATGCACTTGGCAAAGCGCTGGAGATCTTCGGCACATGAGCAGTGCAGTTTCAAGCGAAGAACTTCGTGAACTTTACCGGGAGCTGATCCTCGATCATGCCCGCAGTCCTCGCCATTTCGGCAAGCTTGACGGGATGACGCACCAGGCCGAAGGAATCAACCCGCTGTGCGGCGACAAGCTGAACATTTATTTCAAGGTCAGTTCAGACGGTCTGATTGACGAAGCGCGCTTCGAAGGCAGTGGTTGCGCTATCTCGGTCGCTTCCGCGTCATTACTCACCGACACTGTAACCGGGATGGCCGTGGACGATGCGCTCGAGTTTTTTTCGGCGGTGGTTACCCGGCTGACGGGCGAAAACGCTGCGCCGGACGCTGACGCGGTGATGGATATCGGCAAGCTGCGCGCCCTCGAGGGCGTCAAGGAATTCCCCTCGCGGGTCAAGTGCGCAACGCTTGCGTGGCATGCCATGGACTCGGCATTGCGCTGCCACGAATCGACAGTTTCAACGGAATAGCCTCATGTTTGGACACACCAACGAACCAGTCACTCTCGAACGCGATGTCACGGCAGTTATTATTCCCGTGGGTGAGGCCGTGACACTGCGCGAAGGAACGCCGGGCTTCATCACGCAGTCGCTCGGCGGCAGTTTCACGATCTACGTGGAGGGCAACCTGTTTCGCATCGCAGGCGCCGACGCCGATGCGCTTGGCAAGGAGCCGGTGCCGCCGCCGGCTATCCCGGAAAACGCGACCGATGCCGATATCGAGGATGTCATCTGGCAGCAGTTGAAGACTTGTTACGATCCGGAAATCCCGATAAACATCGTCGACCTCGGCCTCGTTTATCGCTGCGACGTTACTTCGAACGAAGACGGGAGCCGCTCGGTCAGTGTCGACATGACGCTGACGGCACCGGGCTGCGGAATGGGCGACATTCTTGTACAGGACGCGCAGGACAAGATCGCGGTGATTCCGACCGTGTCCGATGTCCAGGTTGAGCTGGTGTTCGACCCGCCCTGGAACCAGACCATGATGTCCGACGAAGCGCGCCTGCAGACCGGAATGATGTAACATCGCGTCGTTACCGGCGGCGAGAGGCGATACTGCGGGCACTCGATGAAAACGCTGACGTTATTACGACATGCGAAATCGAGCTGGGACGATCCCGGCCTCGCGGATCGTGACCGCCCATTGAATCGTCGCGGGGAGCGTGACGCACCCGTGATGGGCCAACGCATTGCTGCCGCCGGAATTCGGCCGTCGCTCATCATCAGCAGTCCGGCGGTGCGCGCATGGACGACTGCCAGGCTTGTTGCCCGCGAAATCTCGTATCCACTGGAATTCCTGCAGCGGGAAAAGGACCTCTATCACGCCGGGCTCGATACAATCCTCGACGTCATCGCGCGACAGGACACGGGTTTCAACAACATTCTGATCGTGGGCCACAATCCGGGGTTCACCGATTTTGCCAACCACCTCGTTCCAGCGCTTACCGACAATCTCCCGACCTGCGGCGTCGTTTCGGTGAACCTCGAAAGCGATGACTGGAACATCAGCCAGCACCTGCCGGCAACGCTCACTTATCACGACTGGCCGAAGAAATCGCGAACGACCTGACGCGGCGCGCTGCTTATATCAACATTCGGGTACGTTCACCGCCAGGCCGCCTTGTGAGGTCTCCTTGTAAATCGTCGACATGTCGAGGCCGGTCTGGCGCATGGTATTGATAACCTGGTCCAGCGACACCTTGTGCGAGCCGTCACCGTGCAGCGACAGGCGCGCCGCGTTAATTGCCTTGACGGCGCCCATCGCATTGCGCTCGATGCAGGGAATCTGCACCAGGCCGCCGACCGGATCGCAGGTAAGGCCCAGGTTGTGTTCCATGCCGATTTCCGCGGCGTTTTCTATCTGCAGGCTGGACCCGTTGAACGCGGCGACCAGGCCGGCTGCGGCCATCGAACAGGCGACGCCGACTTCTCCCTGGCAACCCATTTCCGCGCCGGAAATCGATGCATTGATCTTGTACAGAATGCCGATGGCACCGGCGGCCAGCAGGAATCGGCGCACACCGGCGTCATCTGAATCCGGAATCAGGCGGTCGTAGTAATGCAGTACCGCCGGGATGACGCCCGCCGCTCCGTTCGTGGGCGACGTGACGACTCGACCGCCCGCCGCGTTTTCCTCGTTGACGGCGATCGCGTAAGCATTGACCCAATCCATAGTATCGAGGCCACTGTTATCGTCACGCTCCTGCAATCGCCTGCACAGCTTCGCCGCCCGTCGTGGCACTGCCATGCGACCGGGTAAAACTCCTTCCGTCTTCAACCCGCGATCGACGCAGGACTTCATGGCCGACCAGATCTGCGCAAGCCGCTCGTCGACTTCCGCCGTTGAACGCCAGTGCGATTCGTTGCGGTACACGAGCTGCGGTATCGTAAGGTCGGCATCCTGCGCTAATTTCAGCAGCCCGGCGCCGCTGTCGAACGGGTACGGCGGCTCACCTTGCTGGTTTTGTACCTCAGGCTCGTCGCCGCGCACGATAAAGCCACCGCCAATCGAGTAATAGTCGTCACTGCGGACGACCTTGCCGCTGCTGTCAAGAGCGTCGAAGCGCATCCCGTTCGTATGCCGCGGCAATACTTCGGCAAACTCGAAGACGAGGTCCGCCGACGGATCGAATGGCAACGGGCCGATGCCCGGCACATCGATTTCGCAACTGCTGTGAATGTCGCGTAGTTTCCGCTCGGCGGCATCCGGGTCGATGGTCTCCGGCATATCGCCACAGAGCCCCAGGAGCACCGCGGAATCTGTCGCATGCCCCTTGCCGGTGAATGCAAGTGAACCATACAGCGTCACACGTATGCCGCTGACAGCTGCCCGTTGGTCGCCGAGACTGTCGGCAAAGGCACGCGCGGCCTTCATCGGGCCCACAGTGTGCGAGCTGGATGGCCCGACACCGATCTTGAATATATCGAATACGCTAATGGCTGGCATGACAGTGGCCGATATTAATCCGTTTCCAGCGACAACAGGCTGGCGTTACCGCCCACCGCCGAAATATTGTTGCTGACCGTGTATTCCGAAGCGAAGCGCGGCAGGTAGTTCGGGCCACCCGCTTTCGGGCCGGTACCGGACAACCCGCGGCCCCCGAAAGGCTGTACACCGACCACGGCGCCGATCATGTTGCGATTCACATAGATGTTGCCCGCACCCGAGTGCTGCACCAGCGCTTTCGCGCGCCGGTCAATGCGGCTGTGCAATCCCATCGTCAGTCCGAAGCCGGTACTGTTCACGGCCTCGACTGTCTCCGCCAGCCTGTTGCCCTTGTAGCGCAGCACGTGCAGGACCGGCCCGAAGACTTCCTTTTGCAACACGTCCAGCCCCTCGATTTCGTAGGCAACCGGCGGGAAAAACGTGCCAGAGTGACATTCAGGCGGAAGCTCGCATCGAAAAATCTCCCGCTGGCTCGAACCCAGGCGCTCAACGTGCGCCTGCAACATGCCACGCGCTTCCTCGTCGATGGCCGGCCCGACGTCTGTGGACAGTAATGATGGGTCGCCGATCGACAACTCGCGCATGTGGCCCTCGAGCAACTCGATGACTCGTGGCGCAATCTCCTTCTGTAAACACAGCACGCGCAGCGCCGAGCAACGCTGCCCGGCACTGTTGAACGCAGAGAACACCGAGTCGAGCACGACCTGCTCCGGTAATGCGGAGCTGTCGACGAACATCGCGTTCTGACCGCCGGTTTCGGCGATGAACGTCGCAATCGGCCCGGCCCTCTTTGCCAGTGACTGGTTGATGACCCGGGCGGTATCGGTCGAGCCCGTAAACGCAACCCCGGCCACTCGCGAATCGGCAACGGCCGCAGCGCCGATCGTTGCCCCGTCACCTGGCAGGAAATGCAGTATGTCCTCCGGGATACCCGCGTCGAGCAGCAGCTCGACGGCACGATGCGCAACCAGCGGCGTCTGCTCCGCCGGCTTTGCCAGCACGGCGTTGCCGGCAGCCACGGCGGCCGATACCTGGCCGGTAAAAATTGCGAGCGGAAAGTTCCAGGGACTGATACAGACGAAGGTGCCCCGACCGCGCAATCCGAAGGTGTTGCGCTCGCCCGTGGGACCCGGCAGCACGCTTGGCTCGCCGAACTGCGCCTCGGCGCGCGCGGCGTAATAGCGCAGGAAATCGACGGCTTCGCGCAACTCGGACAGCGCATCCGGAATGGTCTTTCCGGCTTCGGCCACGCACAGCGCCATGAGCTCGGCCATGTGTTGCTCGTACAGGTCGGCCGCCCTGCGCAGGCAGTCGGCTCGCCCCGCAGCGGGCGTCCTGTCCCAGCCCGGCTGGGCGCGACTGGCCGCCGCCAGCGCGGTGTCGACGGCCTGGACGGTCGCCTGGTGACAAACCCCCAGCGACTCCGCGGCGTTTGCCGGATTGACGGATTCGATAGCTGTGCCGTCCAGAGAACGGCCCGATACGATCGGCGTGGCCTTGCGTGCGCCGAAAGCGACTGCCTGCATCGCCTGGAGCAGTGGCTCTGCGTCCAATTTGTCGGCGAGATTCACACTCGCCGAGTTGACACGCTCCGGCATGAAAATATCCGGCGGTTGTGGAATCGCCGGGTGTGGTTCGAAGTCGTGGCTGCGTGCCTGTTCGATCGGGTCCGCGACGATTTCGTCGACGTCCACACTGGAATCAATGATCCGGTTTACAAACGACGTGTTGGCACCGTTCTCGAGCAAACGCCTGACCAGGTAGGGCAAAAGGTCTTCGTGGCTGCCCACCGGCGCATAGACGCGGCAGGGCCTGTTGAACTTGTCCGTGTCGATCACCTCCGCGTAAAGCTCCTCGCCCATACCATGCAATCGCTGGAACTCGTAATCGCTGCGCGCGCCGGCAAAATGCAAAACGCTCGACAGCGTGTGAGCGTTGTGCGTTGCGAACTGCGGATAAATCCTGACCTTTGCATCGAGCAGGCGGCGTGCGCAGGCGAGGTACGAAACGTCGCTGTGCGACTTGCGCGTAAACACCGGGTAGCTTTTGAGGCCGGATTCCTGCGCAAGTTTGATTTCCGTGTCCCAGTAAGCGCCTTTCACCAGGCGTACTGGAATACGCCGTCCCTGCGAGGCCGATGTTTCGCTCAGGAAATCGATGACATCCGTAGCCCGCCGTTGGTAGGCCTGTACCGCGAGGCCAAGCCCCTCGTAGTCTCTCAGCCTCGTGCTGCGATACACCTGCCCGAACAGCTCCAGCGAGATTTCGAGGCGATCAGCTTCCTCGGCGTCAATTGTCATCGCGATACCGGCGTCCCTGGCTGTCACGGCCAACGCCAGTACGCGATCGGCGAGCTCCGTCATTACGCGTTCGTGATGAGTGAAGCTGTAGCGCGGATGCAGCGCCGACAGCTTCACTGAAATACCCGGTGCGGAGAAAATGTCGTCGAAGCTGCCCGCGCCGGCGCCGATGCGCTCAATCGCCGCTGCGTAGGATTCGAAAAAGCGCTCTGCGTCAGCGGCCGTCAGCGCCGCTTCGCCAAGCATGTCGAAGGAATAGCGGTAAGCACGATTCTCCTTCTTCCTGGACCGCTGCATCGCCTCGTCAATGTCCCGGCCCATGACGAACTGAAAGCCCATTATGCGCATCGCCTGGCGCATAGCCGTGCGCACTACCGGTTCGCCGGCCCGGCCGGCCAGGCGCGTCAGTAGCCTAGCCGGGTTGCTGCGCACCACTTCCTCGGTTTTCAACAGCTGGCCGGTCAACATCAACCCCCAGGTCGACGCATTGACGAACAGCGATTCACTCTCGCCGATGTGATCCTGCCAGTTGGCGCTCGTTATCTTGTCCGCAATCAGCCGATCGGCGGAATCGGCATCCGCTATCCGCAGCAACTCTTCCGCGATGCACATCAGCAGGACTCCCTCTACGGACGATAAATCGTATTGCTGCAGGAAGGCGTCTATGCCGCCCTCCTCCGCCGCGTTCTTGCGCACGGCACGCACGAGACCGGCCGCCGTATCGTGAACTCGCCGCCTGAGCGCTTCGCCGCCATCCGCGACCTCCGCGAGCCTGGCAACGAGGTCCTGTTCGTCCGCCAGGTAACCACGGCTGACTGGAACAGCGGTATTCGCTTGGCCGAATGGCTGTGACGTGAACTTCATGATGCAGTCTCGCATTGCACCGGCAACTCAGCGCCGGTTAATGGCTGGGCGGCGATTATAGGTCAAGCCGCTCGATGAACCTATCACCGGTTTTTCTCGCTAGTCTCCGCGATTCCGTTCCCGTAATTTGCGCCGGGTATGTTTGTCGGGTCTGCCGCTCGTTCGGGGCATCTGCATGCGATCGCGGCGTATGCTGGCCGCTCGTTCCTCCCGCGCTGCCCGATCGCTTTCCTGCTCGACGTAACAAAGTTGCGCTTCGCGGGCCGGGCCGCGGCGGGCCGGGATTACCGCGACCGTGACACGCATGTAGCTTTGCTGCCGCGTCAGCTCAACGACATCGCCGGGCGCGACGGCTCTGCCCGCCTTGGCGCGCTCGCCGTTTACACGTACGTGTCCACCCGATACCGCCAACGAAGCGGCGGACCGAGTCTTGTAAAAGCGTGCAAACCAGAGCCACCGGTCAATACGCAGGCTGGCTGCCCGCAGCTCACTCATTCGTGGTCCTTCGCATGTCGCTGAGCATTGATATACTGTGCGGCCTTTGAACCGGGAGGGCAATGTCGTGCCCGCAGAATTCCTTGCGTCTCTCGCGGCGCAAACCGAAGAATTACGAGATCAGGGCCTGTTCAAGACGGAGCGGCTTATTTCCGGTCCGCAGCAGGCAGAGATCGACGTGCGCCGCAACGGCGGCAGCGCTCAGGTCATTAACCTGTGCGCAAACAACTACCTGGGGCTCGCGAACCATCCGACGATAATCGAAGCCGCACACAAGGCGCTGGACGAGTTCGGCTACGGTATGGCATCGGTCCGCTTTATCTGCGGGACGCAAACCATCCACAAGGAACTCGAGGCGCGGATCAGCCGCTTTCTCGGCACCGAAGACACCATTTTATACCCGTCTTGCTTTGACGCGAATGGCGGTCTGTTCGAGACCGTGCTTGGGGCCGATGATGCCGTAATCAGCGATGCGCTGAATCACGCCAGCATCATCGACGGTATTCGATTGTCCAAGGCGCAACGGTTTCGTTACGCCAATAACGATATGAATGCGCTCGAGGACAATCTCAGGCAGGCGTCGAAATGCCGCGCAAAATTAATCGTGACCGATGGCGTGTTTTCGATGGATGGTACGATCGCAAACCTGCGCGACATCTGCGACCTGGCTGACAGGCACAACGCACTAACCATGATCGACGACTGCCATGCGACCGGCTTCCTGGGCAAGTCCGGCCGCGGCACGCACGAGTATCGCGACGTTATGGGCCGCATCGATATCATCACCGGCACACTCGGCAAGGCGCTCGGCGGCGCCTCCGGCGGTTTTACGTCCGGACGCAGGGAAATTGTCGGCTGGCTGCGTCAGAGGTCGCGTCCGTACCTGTTTTCGAATTCTGTGGCGCCGGCGATCGCCGCAACATCGATCGCAGTACTCGATCTCCTCGAAAGCGATGACAATCTGCGGACAAAACTTGCGCAAAACGCGCAGCACTTCCGAACGCGAATGGAAACTCTGGGCTTCGACCTGAAACCGGGAGAACATCCGATCGTCCCCGTGATGCTCGGAGACGCCCGGCTCGCGGGCAGCATGGCCGACCAGCTGCTGGAACACGGCATCTACGTAATCGGTTTCTCGTTTCCCGTAGTGCCGAAAGGCCAGGCGCGTATTCGCACGCAGATGTCAGCCGGGCTGGAAACGGATCACATCGATCGCGCCGTGGAAGCATTCGCGGCGGTAGGCCGGGAACTCGGCGTAATCGGGCAGGCCTGAATCGATGCGGGCACTGGTCAAAGCTAAAGCCGAGCGCGGCATCTGGCTGCAGGAACTCGACAAACCGAAAGTCGGGCACAACGACGTACTGATTCGGGTCAAACGGGCAGCGATTTGCGGCACGGACATCCACATTTTTCAGTGGGACGAATGGGCCAGCAAGACGATTCCGGTACCCATGGCCGTCGGCCATGAGTTTTCCGGTGAAATAGTGGAGATCGGCAGCGAGGTTCGCGGGCTCGCGATCGGCGATCGGGTATCCGCTGAAGGCCACGTCACCTGCGGAGTCTGCCGCAATTGCCGCGCCGGACGACGTCACCTGTGCATGAATACCGTTGGCGTCGGCGTCAATCGTGCCGGCGCGTTCGCCGACTACCTGTCAGTACCGGCATTCAACGTCTTCAAGCTGCCGGACGTCATTACCGACGAGATGGCCGCCATCCTGGATCCGCTCGGCAATGCAACTCACACCGCCCTCTCTTTCGACCTGGTCGGAGAAGACGTACTCATCACCGGTGCGGGTCCGATCGGCATCATGGCCACCGCAATCGCACGTTACGCAGGCGCGCGTCACATAGTGATTACAGACGTTAACGACTACCGGCTCAAGCTGGCGAAAAAAATGGGCGCGAGCGTCGCGCTGAATATCACGCGCGAGTCCCTCGACGACACCATGGACGGGCTGGGCATGGAGGAAGGCTTCGACGTTGGCATGGAAATGTCCGGCAATCCCTCGGCGTTACAGGAACTGCTACGTACGATGCACCATGGCGGGAAAGTCGCGCTGCTCGGCATACCGCCGGGCGAGACCGCGATTGACTGGAACCAGGTGATCTTCAAAGGGCTGCTGCTGAAAGGTATCTACGGCCGAGAAATGTTCGAAACCTGGTACAAAATGTCGAGCATGCTGCAAAGCGGTTTGAAGATCGAGCCCATCATCACGCATCGCTTTGCCCTGGAGGACTACCAGGAGGCCTTCGAACTGATGGAGTCCGGCCAGTCAGGAAAGGTCATCCTCGACTGGCATTAGCCAGTCGAGGACGAAACCTGCGACCGCTAGTAGGTTGCGGTCTGAACGGGATTATCCGCTGCTTCCGCTTCCAGTCGCTCAATGGATGCGATCGCAGCTTCGCAAGACGTGTACGGCAGGTCGTTGCGTTTCTCGAAGTGCGAAACGGCGCCAGCCTGTTTTTCGAGTGTCAGAGTCAACTGGTCACGTGGCTCCAGCCGTACGTTCACCTCATTCGGTGGTGAGCTGTCCAGCGCCACCCGATAGTCTCCGCCCGGCAGCAATAACGGCTCTGTGGATCCCAGGGAGCTGCTGGCAATCTCGACATCGCCCTTGTACACCCGGTAGGGGGTACCGACGGTCAGCGCCAGCGCTTCCTTGAGCTCTTCGGCACTTCCGGCCGTAATGTATCGACCGCCGGAGGCGTCGGCGACAGCCTGCAAGCTGGCCGAGTCCTCGTCCGCTGCATTTCCCAGCCCGAAGCCGATCAGGTGCACCATGATGCCCTGCTCACGTAGCTGGCGTGCAGCAGCGACCGGATCCCCGCCGCAGCTTTCGATGCCGTCGGTGACCAGTACCAGGGAGCGATCCTTGTCGCCGGTCTGGAAGTCGGCCGCCGCCTGCTGCAATGCATAGGCGATGGGCGTCTGCCCGAGCGGTCGTAATCCGTCGATCGCCGCCCGAACCGGATCGCGGGTCTCCGCGCCGAACGGAACCAGCAGCGTCGAATCGGCGCAATTGTTGTCATCACTTGGACTGGCGCTGCCGTAAGCGCGCAACGCGAGGTCCGTGTCGGCCGGCAGCCAGTCTGAAACATCCTGCAGGATCTCCTTGGCGACCACCATCTTTGGCTGGCCCTGCATGCGTCCCCACATGCTGCGGGACGCATCGACCACGATTTCAACCGCACGGTCATTAAGCGATAACGCCGGCTCGCCCTCGTTCATTGCCGTGACCTCGAGCGCGGCACAGCTCGCGTCGAGTACGTTTACCGTGATGATCGACTCGCGGGTCCGATCGTCCAGGCTCGTAGCGGTTGCAACAATCCTGTTTTCGCCGACGTCGAGTGGCACATTGCCACTGAACGTACCGCCGGTAAGTTTGGTTCGGACCGGTTCAGACCCATTAACGCTGAGCATGACGCTGTCGACACCGGTTGTGCGCAAATTGAGGAAAGCTTCCGGCAACATGGTGGGGTCGGTGACCTGGACAAAACTCCCGCCCGTAGACCAGGCGATTTCATCGAGAATCTGTGCCCCGTTTCTGTTCGAGCCGAGCAGCAGCGTTTGGACAGTGACGCCCTGCAGCTTCGCTTCCTGCGATGCGGCCAGTGCTTTCTTGCGATTGGATTTTCCATCCGTGAACAGCATGATGACGCGCGACGATTCCGGGCGCCCGTTCGCGTCAAGCTCGGCAAGCGCGGCCCGAATACCGGCGGCAAGGTCCGTCTTGCCGGAGCGACTCAGCTCGCGCAGCGACTTCACAACCTTGTCGCGGTCCGACGTCATTGGCTGAGCCACTTCACCGTCGTTGTCGAAGGTCACTACCCCGATCTTGGTGTCGCTCTTCGGCGAAAGATTCCGGACCAGACCGATAGCGCCTGCGGAGCGGTAATCGTCGGGATCTGTTTTGAGGAGGCTCATCGACGTATCCATCACCAGGATCATGTCGAGGTAACGAACGCCACCAATGGTCGACGCAACGCCTTCAACCTCGATATTTGTCGCGCCATCGACGGTCGTTAATTCGCCGGTCGGCGACTGGATCTGGATCTGCAGTTCGCCTTGCGCCATCGGCGACATTTCCGACCGGACTTCAAGCGAGCTCAGATCGGACGACGCACAGCCAACCAGCAACAATAAAAAAGAAAATACAATCAGGTTACGCATATCAGGAACCCCGTCTTACGAATCGTCCGCGCTGACGCCCGACAGGAACAGGCAGGGTCTGTAAATGACCATGCCGGTGATGGCGCGCGGCGACGCGGAAATTTGCCCAAGTTTCCGGGAGCTTAGATAAGGCAGGCCTGGCAAGATGGGACCTGGTACACAGTTTGACGCGACAGGCGATCGGCCGGTTTCCACAGGCCGCGCTCCAGCAAGGCCGATATTTGAGATAACTGTTTGTTTTTATTGATTTTAGTGACGCTGCGCCGCTACCTGCAAATTGCTGCAGCGCGGCCCTGCCAGGACTACCGGAAGACGCAGAAACAGTGCGAGTAGATGCCCCGCGGGTCGTTGAAACGGAGCAGCGGCGACAGCGCGGATTCCACGATGCCCGCCAGCTTGTCGACCGGCGCACGACGCGCGAAAAGGCCCCCGAAATCCACGCCGATATCCCGGCTGCGCGCCAGGAAGTCGATGATGAGCTGCTCGGACGGGCTCAGTTCCTGCCGGAAGTGAACGATGCCGAAATCGTCCGGTTCGAGATCAGCCAATTCGGCGGCTGCCGCTATCGCGTCGTCCAGACCACCGATTTCGTCGACCAAGCCGTGCTTCAGCGCTTCACTGCCAGTCCAGACGCGACCCTGTGCAATGTCATCGACATCCTGCTTTGCCATCTCCCGGTGCTGCGAGACCCGCGTGATGAAGTCATCGTAATCGTATTCAACCTGCGCCTGGAACAGCGCCTTTGCATCCGCGGACATTTCCCGATCCGGGCGCAGCATCGCGGCCCAGTCAGAAGTGCCAATACCGTCGTTGCGCAGGCCAAGGGATTCCATTGATCTCTGGAATGTCGGATACATCCCGAACACGCCAATAGAACCGGTTATGGTCGTGTCCCGTGCGAAAATCCTGTCGGCCGCCATCGAGATCCAGTAACCGCCAGACGCTGCCGAACTGCTCATTGAAGCAACGACCGGTTTACCGCGTTTCCGCAGCTCTTCGACCTCGTACTGAATCTGGCGCGACGCAAATATGCTTCCCCCGGGACTGTCGACGCGCAATACCACTGCTTTCACCGAATCGTCTTTCGACGCGTCGCGCAACAACTGCGACGTCGTTTCCCCGCCTACCGTGCCCGGGGACTGAGAGCCGTTGAGAATTTCACCGGAAGCAATCACCAGGCCAATATTTTCCTCGTAGGACCGGAAGCCCTTCTTGAGCCGCATGTCGGCGACGTAAACGTCGAGTTCCGTCGACCGGTAATTTCCCTCATCGTCGGGATCTTCGCCCACCAGTTCGACTATGCGTTCGCGCAGTAGATTGTCCGTCAGCAATCCGTCAACGAGTCCCTGCTGCAATGCGAGTTCGCCGAAGCTCCCGCCGGCAGAGTGGATGTTGTCGACCAGGTCGGCGAGCATGGCATCCAGCGCCCCTGCAGCAAGTTCACGCGAGGCAACGATGCCACCCTGGTAAAAACCCCAAAGCTGTGTCAACAACGACGACAGCGATTCCTTATCTTCGTCCGACATCGAATTCCGCGTATAGGGCTCGACTGCCGACTTGTGCGTGCCGACGCGAAATACATTCCAGTCCACCCGAAGTTTGTCGATCGCGTCCCTGAAGTAGGTCTGGTACGCGCCGAAGCCGCGCAGAAGCAGCACGCCGTCCGGATGCATGTAAACCTCGTCGGCGCGGCTGGCCAGGAAATACGCCCCCTGCCCGTAAAAATCCGCATTCGCGATGATCGGTTTGTCCGACTCCGCGAAGCTATCGATCGCCGCAGCAATGCGTTCCAGCTGGCTGAATCCGATGCCACCCATGCCGCCCAGCTCGAGCACTACCGCATTGATGCGCTCGTCCTCCTGCGCATAGTCGAGTGCATCGACGATGTCCTGGGCCAGAGTCTGTGGGTCTGCCTCTCCCAGGACTTCCCCAAGAGCCCGGTCGAACGGGTCACCGGCGAGTTCTTCGACAATCGCGCCCTGCGGCCGGATAATCAGCGCCGCCTGGTCTGGGACAATCGGCGCGGATGACGACATGATGCCGATCAGGATGGCGAATACCAGCAGCAGGATCAGCAGATGCAATACTTTGCGCAGCCCGTCGATACCCGACCAAAGCGTTTTTAGGAACGACAAAAATGCACTCGACGCGCTCATTTGAGATACCTCGGAAAACTGTACAACGTTGTATTGGACACTATCTGTAGTTGCGGGTGCTGTGCTAAACGTATCTGTTAGCCGTCCAGACCCCGCTCCAGGGGTGATGAGTAGCTTATGCGATAGATTATGCCGTTATGATCATCGCTCAACAGCATCGATCCGTCCGGCAGAAACAGCAAATCGACCGGGCGTCCCGATACCTGTTCGTTTTGAAGCCATCCCTCAGCGAACGTCTCGTAGCCTGACGCCCGCCCGTTAATCATGCGTACCAGGCTGATACGATAGCCGATCTTGCGCGACCGGTTCCAGGAGCCGTGTTCCGCGATAAACAGCTGGCCCCGGTACTCCTCCGGAAACATGTCCCCGTTATAGAAACGCAGACCGAGCGACGCGACATGCGGACCGAGTTTTTGCGCAGGTGCCGTAAACTCAGAACAACTGCGCCGGCCGCCGAATTCAGGATCGCGGATCTCCCCGGCATGACAGTAAGGGAATCCGAAATGCAATCCGTCACGCGCTGCAGTATTGAGTTCATCTGGCGGAGTGTCATCGCCAAGCATGTCGCGGCCGTTGTCGGTGAACCAGAGCTCCCCGCTGTCCGGGTGCCAGGTCAAGCCAACTGAATTTCGCACGCCCCTGGCAACCACTTCGCGCTTCTTGCCGTCCAGGTTCATGCGAACAATCTCACCAAAACCCTGGCGTTCGCAGACATTGCAGGGCGCGCCGATACTGACGTACAGCCGTGCGTCAGGCCCGATACCGATGTAGCGCCATCCGTGGTGCCTTTCCGACGGCAGATCGTCCACTATCGTTATTGGTTCCGGAACGCCCGGCAATGCAGTTTCGATGTCCTCAAAACGATGAATACGCCGGAGTTCCGCCACATATAAGTCGCCGTCGTGATACGCAACGCCGTTCGGCATCTTGAGGCCCCGCGCAACAGTGATCAGCTCCGGCGAATCGTTCAGTCTCGGCCGGAGCGCGAATACGCGGCCGTCTCGCCGCGTAGAGACAAACACCGTACCGGCAGAACCGAGCGCCAGCGAACGGGCATTCGGCACTTCATCGGACCAGACTTCGATTTCGAAGCCTTGCGGCAACGTGATATCGGCAAGATCGGGCCCGCCCTGTGCGTGGACGTCGGACAGTGCGGGGAAAGTCGCCAGTAACAGAAAGCCAAGTCGCCACATGGATTGCATGCTCCCGACTAGTCCGACAAAAGGGCGAGCGACAATGCCGGCCAGTACATGATTATCACCACAGACAGCAACAGGATCAGCAAGAACGGAAACGTTGCCGAATAAACATTCATGATCGGGCGATCAAAGCGATAGCTGGCAATGAAAAGATTCAGTCCAACCGGCGGCGTCAGGTAGCCCAGCTGCATTGCGGCGAGGAACACAATGCCGAGATGGACGGGATCCACGTTGTACTGTGCCGCAACCGGCAAAATTAACGGCACTACCAGAACGATGGCGGAAAAAATATCGAGAATTGCGCCCAGAATCAGCAAGAATAACAGTAGCAGGAACAGGAAACTCGCCTGGCTGTTCACGAATTCCGATACATAGGCAAGCAGTTGCTGCGGCACGCCAGCGTCGATCATGTAGTTCGTCGAGGCAAGCGAAACGGCGAGAATGACCAGGATGCCGCCGACCAGCAACATCGACTCGCGCATCACGCCGGGCAATTCCCGCAGCGGAATCTCTCTCAGCACGAACACCTCGACGATCAGTACGTACAGCGCCGTGACGGCTGCTGCTTCGGAAACAGCGAAGAAACCGGAGTAGATGCCACCCAGAACCACGACTGGCAAAGGCAGCTCCCAGATTGTCTCGCGCAGCGCGCCACCCAGTTCTTTCATTGAGAATGGCTTGGTCTCCAGCTTGCTGCCGCGACTGACCCACAGGCTGTAACCCGACAGCATGACCACCATCAGCATCCCCGGCAGGATGCCAGCCTTGAACAGGTCATCTATGGATACCTTTGATATTACGCCGTACAGGATCAACGGCAGCGATGGCGCGAATAACAGGCCAAGGCTTCCTGCGGAGGTCACGAGGCCAAGATTGAATCGCGACGGATATCCGTCCTGTTTCAGCGCCGGGTAAAGAATTGCCCCGAGAGCAATAATCGTTACGCCGGACGCGCCGGTAAACGCCGTGAAAAACGCGCAGGCGGCCAGGGCGACGAGGGCCAGCCCGCCCGGCATCCAGCCGAGCAAGGCGCCGGTGAGGCGGACCAGGCGTTTTGGCGCGTTGCTTTCGCTCAGCAGGTAACCTGCGAAGGTAAACAACGGTATTGCCGACAGCATTGGCTGATTGGAAATGCCGACAATCTCGACCGCGATCGCCATGAGGTCGATGTCTTCCTTGCTGTAACCGAGCATCGCACTTGCGGCGATGATGCTGAACAGCGGCGCGCCGAACACGGCGAGCACCAGCAGCACGACAGCGACGATCACGTCTGCTCCCCGGGCTCGTCAAGCACGCCGACAATGAGAAGCAGCCTGCGCCCGGCCGCCAGTAAAAACCGATAGGCCATCAATAGAAATGCGGCCGGGACGACGGCATAGGCACACCAGGCAGGAATGTCGCCGAGCACCGTATCGTCGAACTCGATCGTCAACTGCAGGTATCGCCAGGAATGCCATGCAAGAACGATGCATACGCCTGCCGCGAACGTATCGACGATCGCGCGCGGTAATCGCGCATATTTTCTGGACACGAAGTGCGACATGGCATCGATTCGCAAATGACGATCGCTTCGCGCAGCCGCCACGGAAGCGACGATGGTGATCCACAGCACGATCAGGTTTATCAGCTCGCCGGCCCACACGAAGCCGACGCTAAAAAACATGCGGAGGACGATCTCGCTGACCGCAAGGACCATCAGGCTGACCAGCAGCAACACGAGCAGGAAGTTCTCGGCTGCGGTTCCCCAGCGCTCGAATCGATCGAGCCAGGTTCGAACGGCTCCGGTCACTACCGGTTTCCGTTCGCCACCGACTCAGCAGCATCCCCCACGACGACATCACCGGCATTCATACTGCCGTTTCTGAAATCCGCAATGTGCCCCTGCATTTGTTCGAGCAATTGCAAGGAGAACAGGCCTTGCCGCGCCATGTCACGGTTATTGTCTGCCATCACCCGTCGAATTTTTTCAAGTTCACCGTCCGCCGGCTGGACACTTTGAATACCGCTATTCGCAAGCGCGTCTTTTGCGTTCGCAGCGTCCAGCGGGCCATTGTCGTTGATTTCCTTGTAAACACGGCGCAATACCTCGCTAACGATTGCCTGATCGCCCGCGCTCAGCTTGTTGAACACGCGCTTGTCGATCGCCATGAACGACATCGCGTAGAGCACTGGCATGTCGGTGAAATATTTCACGGACGTATGCCACTGCAGCGCGACTGCAGCGGCGGGAGGGGCCGCTACGACATCGAACAGACCGGTGCGCAGCCCGGTTATCACGTCAGATATAGGTTTGCTGTTGGGCACCAGCTGTAGTCGCTTCATGGCCCGATCGCTTATGGAATCGCCTTCCGGCAACCAGATTTGTTTGCCGCGCAAATCCTCGAGGCTTCTCACGGGTTCATTCGACAAGACAATCGCAAACTCTCCCGCGAAGCCGAATGTAACTAACCCCTGTTCCTCGAATCCCGCCGACAGGGTTTCATCCATTCTGCTGCGCACGTACGCAACCTCTTCGTTCGACTGGAACACGAACGGCAACCCGTAGATATTGAGATCGGGCATGCTGTCCTGAAAGTCGGTCGGCGTAAAATCGCCGCCATGCAGCTGACCGAAGCGAATCCTTTGCTTCACTTTCCCGGCGTGGCCCTGCACTCCGCCGTAGTAGATTTTCAGCTTGACCCGCTCGTCGGTGCGTGCGGCGATTTCTTTCCGGCCGGCGTCGATTTTGCTGCCCCATGCCGTATTTTGCGGTACCAGGGTCGCAATCTTGATCACGGTAGCGGCATGCGCATGCCCCGCCATCAGGATCGCAGTCAAAAATAACGCCAGGCGCTTAACACTTGTCATGGTTTCCTCCACAAAGGGGGCAGATCTTCAAAAATAGTCGTCGGCACTTGCGAGGAGCTCGGCAGCGGACTCCTGCGCCAGTACGTTAGTCAATGTGTACCCGGGTTCGTTTGGATCGGCTTCCAGCACTTCCTTCAGCAACCGGTCGTGCAACTCCCGCTCGTACAGGAGCCTCGCATAACCCCTGGCGAACTCGACCTTGGCACCGAGATCACGGCCCTCGCTGAGCTCGATTGCCCGCTCGAATGCAGCGCGACCCTTCTCCGGTTCGCCGCCGTACGCAGGTGGCAGCAGCGTAGCGAGGATTCCGAGGTAGACATACACGTTGGAATCGGCCGAGCCGTCGCCGATCTCGAGATACCGCGTGAGCAGCGCTTCGGCGTGCGGCAGACGTGCGATCGCATTGAAATCGTCGCTGTGCAGGCGAATCCACACCAGCGAGGAAAACGCATAGGCGTAAACGACCTCCGCGTGCCTTGTCCCGAGCCCGTCCAGCGACGCAGCGTACTCGCCGTACGGGATATCGCGCCAGGCGCAGGCCGGCTCGTAGCTTTCGCACATCGCTTTGAAACTGTAGTCGCGCGCCTTCTGGCTCATGCGACGCGCCCGCTCGGGTTCCCCGGCGAACACGTAACCGTACGATGCGTACAATTCGGCCGCCGCGGACAACAGCATCGGATCGTCCGGGCTGCCCTCCAGGAACGAATCGAGCAACAGCAGGTACGCCGGGGCACCGTCTCTCACGGTTTGCGGGTCGTTCTGGTTCAGAACCGCGGCGGACAGGTTGTCCGCCATGCTGCTGGCGGCGGAGGACACGAGCGAGGCGCAGCCTGCCAGCGAAACCGCAAGCAAGCTCAGAACGGCGGCGACAACGCGCCCGCGACTGATTCGCACAGTACTCATGCCTCGAAAGACCCCCAGCGAAGGGTAAGGTTCAGGGATTTTACGCCGGAATGGGACAAGCACGGGTATCAGGTGCGCAAAACTGCGAACCATGCATGGAATTAGCGATGTCTGGCCCGGCGGATCGCCGGTAGCGCTAGATTTTTTCCTTGATTCGCGCTGCCTTGCCGGTGCGCCCGCGCAGGTAGTACAGCTTCGCCCGACGCACATCACCACGGCGTTTCACCTGGATCCCGCTGACCAGCGGGCTGTAGGTCTGAAATACCCGTTCGACACCTTCACCATGCGAGATCTTGCGCACCGTAAATGACGAATTCAGGCCGCGATTACGTTTCGCGATGACAATTCCCTCGAAGGCCTGCAGGCGCTCGCGATTCCCTTCCTGGACCTTCACCTGGACGACAACGGTGTCGCCAGGAGAGAAGTCCGGAACTTCCTTTGTCATTTGCTCTTTTTCGATTACTTCGATTACTTTGCTCATCTTTCCCTACCTACCGCCATTGGTCAGGCGCTGTCTGTTCTTTCCGCAGTCGCCAGTACGGATGGCTCTGCGTCCTGTTCCCGCAAAAATTCGTCAAGCAGCCGCTGCTGCTCCTGATCGAGACCGAGCTTGCGGACAAGATCCGGTCGTCGCAAAAAACTTCGCCCCAGTGCCTGCTTGTAGCGCCAGCGCGCGATTCGCGCGTGGTCGCCGGAGAGCAGCACGCCCGGCACGCGTCGACCGGCAATTTCTTCCGGCCTTGTGTAGTGCGGATGATCGAGCAACCCCTTCATGAAGGAGTCCTGATCAGCCGACTCGGCATCACCCAGCACGCCCGGCAACAGGCGCGCCACCGCATCGATCACGGCCATAGCCGCGATTTCACCGCCGCTCAGCACGAAATCGCCGAGCGACAGCTCCTCATCGATCTCCGTCTCGATGAGCCGCTCGTCGATTCCCTCGTAGCGGCCCGCCAGCAGCACCATGCCCGGCAGTTCAGCGAGCCGCCGCGCCTCGGCCTGGTCAAATACACGTCCTTGCGGGGACAGGCATATTACCGGAGCCTGCTCGCCCGCGTCCGACTTTGCCGCCCTTATTGCCGCGGCTACCGGCGCGTACTTCATGACCATCCCTGGCCCGCCACCGTACGGCCGATCATCGACGGTACGATGGACGTCCTGCGTATATTCCCGCGGATTGCGGCAGCCAACGGACAAAATGCCACGCTCGACCGCCCGCCCCACAACGCCGAAATCCGTCACGCTGCGAACCAATTCGGGAAAAATGCTGACGACCCGAACTTTCACCGCTCAGTCCCATTCCCAGTCGACCTGGATCAGACCCTCTCCGAGGTCCACGTCGAGTACCGTTCGTCCCGGAACGAACGGAACCAGAATCTCGTTGTCTCCTGCAACGACCAACACATCGTGCGCTCCGGTGGTCAGCAAACTCGAGACCGTTCCCAGCTCCCGTCCGTCCTTGTGAACAACCCGCAACCCTTCCAGATCGGCCCAGTAATACTCCCCCTCGGGGGGTTCGGGCAATCCGCTCCTGGGCACCGCGAGATCGGCGCCAATCAGCTCAGCGGCCGCGTCACGATCCTGCACCGGTTCCAGCCGGGCGACGACGGTTTTGCCGTGGCGCCGGCCCTCGGCGATCGTGGTCGGCTCCCAGCGTCCGCTGCGGCCTATAAAGCATTCCCGGTAATCGAGCAGCGCCTCGCGCGGATCGGTGTACGAAAACACCTTGACCCAGCCCTTTACGCCGTACAGGCCGGATATGCGGCCCAGGACGATCGGTTTATCCATCCGCTCGCAATTGCTCGGCGGCGTCATGCCACGGCCAACCTCACCGGCCCGCGTGGAGACCTCAGGCGTCGGCTGTCGCCTTTGCCTTGCGCAGCCCCTTGATCAGCGAGGCCACCCGCTCCGACGGCCTGGCGCCCTGGGCAATCCAGTAGTCAACACGATCGAGGTCGATGCGCAGGTTCTCCTCCTTCTCGGTTCCGACAGGATTAAAAAAACCAATCCGCTCTATGTACCGGCCGTCCCGACGATTCCTGCTGTCGGTGACCACCAGGTGATAAAAAGGGCGTTTTTTCGCGCCAGCGCGCGAAAGACGAATACTAACCATTGCTTTTCCGCTAAAAATTAGAGGCAGACATGCCTGAGCCCGGGGCGAGCCCGAGTAAAGCGCGCATTGTACGCATTTCCGGCCAAATGTGAAGCGGAAAAAACGCGGAAGGTCATTGTTTTTGCTGAGAAATCAGCGCCGTCGTGTGCGCCGCGCGGCTGCCGCCGCAGAATCGTAAAACTTCCTTAATAACAATGCTTTACGTGATCAACGGCCAAACCCGGGCGGTGGCATGCCGGGCGGCATTCCGCGCATGAGCTTCTTCATGCCCCCTTTGGACATTTTTTTCATCATTTTTTCCATCTGCAGGTGCTGCTTCAGCAGCCGGTTTACATC
>JAHHOT010000091.1 GCA_018677555.1 Gammaproteobacteria bacterium
CAGGCCCCCCCGATGATGAACAAACTGAGTCGCTTCCTGTTCGCTTCAATTGCCGTCGCGGCACTGGCTGGCTGTTCCGCTGAGAAAAATGGCGAATCGCCCTCCGCTCCGGCTACAAAGACCATACTGGTCACCGGCGCCACCGGAACCCAGGGTGGTGCAGTCGCGCGCGAATTGCTGCAACGCGGCTACGACGTGCGCGGTCTGACACGAAACCCCGACAGTGAACGTGCGCGCGTGCTGGCGGATCTCGGTGTGACCATGGTCAAAGGTGACTACGAAGACGCACCCTCTCTCGCCGCTGCAATGGATGGTGCCTATGGCGTATTTGCGGTCACCGACTGGGGAGAACACGGCACGGACAGGGAGATCACACACGGCAGGCAACTGATCGACGCTGCGCTGCGCGCCGGCGTCAGTCACTTCGTGTTCACATCCGTTGCCGAGGCCGAGTCCGGGACCGGAATCCCGCATTTCGACAGCAAGTACGAAATCGAAAAGTTTCTCTATGATTCCGGCCTGCGCTGGTCAATTGTTCGTCCGGTCGAATTCATGAACAATATTCACTTTTCAAAAGACCGGATCCTGGGGGGCATTCTTGCAGATCCGCGGGATCCCGACCGGCGCCACCAGTGGATTGCGGCACGTGACATCGGATTCTTTGTCGGTGAGATGTTCGACAAGCCCGAGCAGTGGCTCGGACAGGCCATCAATATAGCCGGCGACGAAATGACCATCGGCGAATACGCTGATCTGCTCGCTGAATGCCTGGGTGTCGATGTGCAATATCGGCAAATGGGCTGGGAAGAGTTCGAAGCGGCGCTTGGCGACGAAATGACGCAGATGTACCGCTGGTTCGATAGCCCGGGCTACAAGGTAGACGTGCGCGCGCTGCGCGCAAAGTATCCGAATCTCACGACGATGGAAGACTACCTGAATGGCCTCGGCTGGCATGCGGCAAGCCAGTAGCCAGGCGTTCGATCAGCAACAATGAGGTCGTCCAATCGATCGACGTTCCTGATGATCGTTGCCAGCACGGTACTTACGATTGCCGGTATCGATCTCGTCTTGCCAGCCGTTCCCGGCCTGCCGGATGCAATCGACGGCACATTGCAGCAGGCGCAACTGGTGCTCGCCGCGTTCTCCGGCGGTATCGCGGTCGGCTTGCTCGCTTTTGGTGAACTTGGCGCACGCCAAAACCAGTGGACGCTTCTGTTTCTGTCGCTGGGTGCCTATGCCGCCGTATCGCTGCTCGCCACGTTGGCTGCATCGATTGTGCAACTGATCGTCATTCGCTTTGTGCAGGGCTTTTTCGCCGCCGCACCTGCCGTGTTTGCCGGTGTCATGATCCGCGCGATGTACGACGGCAAGAAAGCGATTCGAATGCTCGGACTGCTGGGCAGTATCGAGTCCGTTGTGCCAGCACTGGCGCCTGTTCTTGGGGCGTGGTTGCTGATCTATTTCGACTGGCGCGCATCCTTTTCGCTGACGGCCGCTCTCGCACTGGTTCTCAGCGTCGCCTGGTTATTCAAAATCCGCCGGAGTGAACAGGTTCGCTCGAAGAGGAGCGCGTCGAATTACCGGTCCCTTCTTGTGAATCGCCGCTTCATGGCTTACGCATTGAGTCACGCCTTCACGTTGGGCGGACTGCTGATCTTCGTATTCGGTGCCCCTACGGTGATGACGGTCGCAATGGGTGGTGAACTGAGCGACTTCGTCATCATGCAGGTAACCGGCATTGCCTTCTTCGTGATTGCCGCCAATAACACCGAACGCATTGTTGGCCGTTTCGGTGTCGAAGGAGCCATTTTCGGCGGCTCTGCAATCTCGGCGACCGGCAGCGTGCTGGTCCTGGCGTACGCCCTTGGCGGCGGCCGTTTACACGAAGTCATATGGGTACTGTTTGTATTCGTAAATTTCGGCCTTGGCGTGCGCGGCCCTCCCGGATTCTTCCGCGCCATCGAGTCGGCCGGTGAAAACGATGCCCGCGGCTCCGCGCTCGTGGTCTTGTTCATTCTCCTCACCGCGGCTGTCGGTACGGCCGTCGTCGCACCGTTTATCGAAGTCGGTCTCGTACCGCTCAGTTTGGCTTCGGCGATCGTTTGTACATCGTCAGTAGCCATACTGGCCGGCCTGAAGCCGCGGGCCGGTGCAGCATCGTGAGCCCGGTGGTGCCGATGCGGTTTGGCCGGCCGGACTACCAATTCGTCCTCGACAGGCTCGGACTACTGACGAATCTCGCGTCATTCGACCCGATCGTGATCGGCACTCCGCCGCTGGGACTCGACATCCCCGGCAGCGACATCGACATCGCCTGTCACGCAACCGATCTCGAAGAATTCGCCGTGGCAGCAGCCAGTGCTTATTCGCACATGCCGGATTTTGCAATCGCGACGCAAGACCGCCCGGAAAATTCCGCCGTTCGCGTACTTTTCCACAGTGACGGCTGGCCCATTGAGCTCTTTTGCCAATCGCTGCCGGTGTCGCAACAATGGGGCGTCCGGCATTTTTTCGTCGAGCAGCGAATTCTCGGGGCATTCCCGCAACTAGGCGATGAAATCGTTGCGCTGAAAGCTGCCGGCCTGAAGACCGAGCCGGCGTTCGCAAAACTGTTGCAGTTGCGAGGCGACCCTTACGAGGCGGTGCTGGCGCTGGAAGCCTGTTCCGACGCCGAGATCCACGGCCTGGTCAACGAGGCGCAACATTCCTCACTGGACTGAGGCGGGCCTGGGGTCGGAGTAAGGCTTCGCGCGCCAGCGCGTGTAATGCGCTGCCACGACTACGGCGATAACAGCCAGCGCAGGGCATCTACGGCGTGCTTGCCCGGCAATCTGAGAATCTCGAAGTACAACGAACGGCTGATGTTGCAGGCCAGTACGGGATCGATATTCTCGCCGCGTGAGTTGTAGAGTGCGGATACGTTCTGCTCCCCGTAGGCCTCGAACAGATCGGCGAAGATCGGCTCCACGTACGGCCATACTTCATCTTCCGACGGCATCGGCCGGCGCGCGTCGTAGGACTTGAGTGTGGCGTCCAGCGCTGCAAACTCGCGGCTACGCGTTTTGTCGGAGTACTTCGGCGGTTTGCCGCCGCGTGACGAAGTCGGCGGCACCAGCAAGGTAAACGTCGGGTTTTCGCCGTGAAACTGGAATTCATCCAGTTGTTCGATGACGAGACGGCCGAACGCTACGATCGCTTCATCCGATGCCTTCGGCAGGCGCTGTTCAAGCAATTCGGCTTGCTGCAGTCGCAGGGCATCCTTGATCTGCTGCTCCGTACATTGCTCATCGCGCATGACTTCGTAAGTCTGCACCATGTTCTTGTAAGCAGCAGGCTCGTATTCCCTGATCGTGTGGAAAGTCGGGATACTCTCGAGGGCGCGCTCCAGACGCGCAATCGCGACAGACGAATCACGGAACGACTGTTCCGTGGATGCCTTCTCGCCCTTCGAGAACGTTTCCTTGATGGACTGCATGCCCGCTGACGAGCGCGTCCTGCTGCTGGCGGCGTCGTCCTCCAGTTCCTCGATCTGCTCCTCGAGATCGGCGACAGAATCGCGCAGCTCCTGATTGAGGACCTTTAGCTCTGTCGTTGATGCCTTGGCCCTGGCATAGTCTCTTTGCGCAGACTTCGCCGCTTTCTTCTCCTGCGCCAGCCTGGCGGCGAGTTCCTCAGCCTCCGCCTCGCGTCTCTCGAGCGCAACTTGCCGTTCGTCGGCCAGCGCCGAGCGCTCGTCAAGCGTCTCCGACAGGCTACGAATTTCATCGGCCTGGGCTGCGAGCTGCCTGCGCAGCTCGTCCAGTTCGCCTGCGTGGACGGTTGCAATCCCGGCTTCGTCGGCGGCAGTATCGCGCACGGCGCCTTCCAGGTGTTCCAGATCGGCAATACGCTGGCGCGCTTCGTCGATCGATTTTTGCGAGTCGTCAAGGCCCTGTTCCAACTGCGCAATCGATTCATTGCGAGCATCGATGTCGGATTGCAGCGATTCGAGCCGTTCCTGCCGGGAGTCGCTTTCAGTCTGTAGTCGTTCGTAAGCCGCCTGTTGCGAATCGAGTTCCGCGCGCAAGGACTCGTAGGCTTCCTCGCCGGAACCTTGCTGATCCCTGAGTGCGTCGAGTTCGTCACGCAGCCGGTCGCGCTCTTGCCGCAACGCCTGAATTTCTCCATCGGTCGATTCCGACTCGCCGGCCAGCGACTCCCGTTCATCCTGCAAGGTCTGCAGATTGCTGACGAGAGAGTCGCGCTCGGTGAGAATAGAATCGCGCTCACCGAGCAGCGAGTCGAGTTCGACGCGCAGCGAATCGCGTTCCCCCTGTAGCAACTCGCGCTCACCCAGCAGGCTATCGCGCTCACCCCGCAAGGTCTCGCGCTCGTCGCCGAGTGCTTGCAATTCGTTCTGCAAGCCGACGCGTTCACTGTCCGCGGTTTCGAGTGCCGAGCGGAGGGCGTCACGTTCGTCCTGCACGGCGTTCAGTTCGTCCTGCCGGGTATCGAGCTTCGTTTGCAGTGCGTCGCGTTCGTTGCGCAATGAATCCAGGCGACTATGCAGTGTCTCACGCTCGCCCTTGAGCGACTCCGCTACGCCCTGATTCGACTCGAGCTCGATTTGCAGGTTGTCCCAGTCGTCCTGCAGGGAGTCGAGCCGCCCCTGCAGGGCAGTTCGCTCGTCGCGCAACGAGCTGAGCTCCTCCTTTCTCGCCGCGAGCTTGCTCTCGAGTACATCCCGCGCGTCCCGCAGGGTACGAGTTTCTTCCTGCTCCGCCGCGAGTTCGCCTTGCAGGGACTGCCGCTCTTCCGATGCGGCGTCCAGGTCTTGTTGCCTTGAGTCCAGTTGTTCCTGCAGTGAGCCCAGCTCGCCGCGCAGTTCGTCGACCTTCTTGCTTCGCGCCTCCAGGGCATCCTGGCGGGTAGCCAGGTCGCTGTGCAACGTCTCGATCTCCTGCTTGCGGGCGTCGAGGTCCTGCTCCCGATCCTCCAGATCCCCGCGCAGCGAATCCAGCTCGGCTTGCCGATCGCGCAGATCCTGCTCCAGCGATGCCGACCGTTCCTCGAACGCTGCTATTTGCTCCTGTGCCCGTCCGAGGTCTGCAGTAAGGGCCTCAATGTTCGCCTGCAAACCCTGCTTTTCCTGTTGCAGGAGTGCATTGGCTTCTTCCGCGATGGCGATTTCGTCGCGTGCATCTGCCAGGGCCTGCTTTTCGGCACTGAGCTTCTTACCGAGTTTCTTCGCTGATTTCTCGCTTTTGCGCAGCGACTTCGCGCTGTCGACGAGGTCCTGACCCTGTCGCCAGATTTGATCCGATTTGTCTCGCAGAGCGACCGTCAGTTCGTCGACCTCGGCATTCTGCGCTTCGAGCTTTTCACGCAGCTCCGCGATCTCAGCAGCAAACGATGACTCCAGTTGCGCAAAGCGTGCGGCGCCGGTCTCTGCGCCCTCCTGGATTGTCTCCTTGAGTTCTTCGAGCGCCTCGATCCGGCGGTGGGCAGACTCGCTCTCGCTGTGTGATTCTTCCAGCAGCTTTTCCAGGTCCGAGACGGCGTTGTCTCGCGCCCGCAACTCGTTTTGCAGCGAGTCTTTTTCCAGCCCGAGCGCGGCAAAGTCTTCCTTCAGCGCCGCACGCTTGCCGCGCAATGATTCATGCTTGCCACGAAGCGTCTCGAGATCCTGTTCGAGTGATTCGAATTCCGACTGCAGCGAATCGCGATCGGCCTGCAATGCGTCACGATCGCCGAGCAGCGCATCGCGCTCTTCAGTCAGACTGTCGAAATTGCTCTGTAACGACGCTTGCTGCTCCTTCAGCGCGGTCATATCGGACGTCAATGAGTCGTGCGCCTCCTGCACGGCGTCCCGCGCAGCCACCATGTTGCTCAGCTCATCCTGCAACGCAACGTGCTCGGCCTGCAGCGTTTCGAGTTCGCCGCGCACCGCTGTCAGGTTCGTGTCCAGCGAGTCGCGATCGTCCTGCAGCGACTCGCGCGCAGTCTTGACTGAATCCAGCTCGGCCGCCAGCGACTCCTGCGTCTCTCGCAACGATTCGTAGTCGCTCCGCAGTGCGTCGCGCGCTTCCGTGACCTTGGCCAGCTCGCTCTGCAATGCCTCCTGTGCCTCGTGGCCGGTCTGCAGCTCGGTCTGTAACGCGTCCCGCTCGTCAGTTACCGATGCCAGTTCGGATTCCAGCGCCGCGTGCTTTTCCGCAAGGGCCGCAAGCTCGCCACTTGCGCTTTGTCTGTCGCTCTCGACTGAATCGAGATCCGTTTCCAGGGCCTGCTGTTTGTCCAGCAGCTCCTGCAGTTCCGACTGCAGCCTGTCACGTTCCTCGATCGTCGCGCCGAGATCCGCTTGCAAGGAATCGTGCCGCTCCTGCAAGTCTCGAAGCGATTGCTGGACAGCATCCCTGTCTTCGCTCAGGCCGACAAGTTCAGCCTGCAGATCATTCCGCTCGCTGGACACGGCTTCCAGCTTTTCCGCAAGCGAAGCGCGCTCGGCATCGAGCGCGTCGCGATCACCCTGTAGCCCATCGTATTCCCGTTGCAGAGAATCGCGTTGATCGGTGATGTTGGATAATTCGTCCTGCATCGACTCCAGGCGGCCCTGCAACGACTCCTGGTCGCCTTTCAACGATTCACGCAATTCCTTGAGCGATTTGAGCTTGCCTTGCAGCGATTCTTTTTCGGCGTTGAGCGCGTCGTACTCTCCCTGCAGGCCGGCAAACCGGCCTTGCAGACCGTCGTGCTCTGTCTCCAGCGCATCCAGCTCATCGCGAATCAGGGCCGTTGCTTCCTGCAGTGAATTTCGATCGACCTGCAGCGTGCCAAACTCGTTGTGCAGCGTTTCATGCTCGCCCAGGAGCATTTCGAGGTCCTGCGACAATGATGTTTTCTGTTCGCCAAGCGTTTCCAGATCGCGTCGCAGCAAGTCCCGCTCATCGGTCACGGCCGCGCGGCTTTCCGTCACCTCGTTCAGCTCACGTTGCAGGCTGTCTTTCTGGCCTTCAACGGCGTCGCGGGATTCGTTGGCAGCAACCAGCTCGCCTTGCAGGGCTTCGTGCTGCTGGAGCAATTCGTCGAGTTTGGCCTGCAGCTCATCCTGCTCCTGCTGCAACACCTCGTGGCCACCGCTCAGGGTGTCGTGCTCGGCCTGCAAAACGCGCAGGTCCTCGCGGGCTGCGTCCCGCTCGGCACGCAAAGACTCACGCTCACCGAGCAATTCGTCCAGCTCGCCCTGGTTCGAATCCAGGCCGCCGCGCAGTGTGTTGATTTCGCTCTGCAGAGAGTCCAGGTCGGCGCGGAGTTCGTCCCGCTCCTTCGTCAGTGCGTCGCGTTCTGCCTCGACAGCCCGGAGGCCATCCTGGCTGGTCGTCAGGCCACTATTCAGCGTATCGAGTTCTTCGCGCAGCGTGTCCAGCTCGCGGGTCTTTTGCGCCAGCTCGTCCCGCAGCGCCGCGGCGCCCTTTTGCAGGGAGTCAATCTCGACTTCCTGCTCGTCGGCGAGCTTGAGATCCGCTGAGAGCTCCTTGATGCGGGCCTGCAGCGCCGCGTTCTGCTGCTCACGCTCGCCCGCCAATGCCCGCGCAGCCGCAATCTCCTTCTGTGCCGTCTCGGCGGCGCGCCTGGCGATTTCCAGGTTGGCACTGACTTTGTCAGTTGCCTGCTCCTGTTTCTGCAGGGTCTCGAACTTGTCGGCAAATTCCTTTTTTTGCCGTTCCAGCAATTCCGTCTTGCTCATTACGGCGGTCGTCAAGCGCTGGATTTCCGCCTTGCGGGACTGCAGGCGTTCGCGCAAGTCGTTGATGTCCCGATCACGCGAATTGATGTCTTGCAGGGCGCGTTTCTTGTCAGCCCTGAGGTCGTCAATCAGCTCCGATAATTGGGAGATATGCTCGAGCAGATTCTGCGTTTCTACCGGTGATGCCTGTATGGTAGAAGCCGACGGGGACGGCGGCGGCGCTGGCTGTTGCGAAACGGGTTCCTCGGGCGGCGGGGACACACCGTCGTTGGCGACGTTATCCAGCTCGAGTTCCAGCTTGGGCGGCGACTCGGGCTCCGGTTGTTCCACCACCTGCTCGGGCGGCTTGTAGTCCGGGTCGGTGCGGCGGCGCCCTTTGCCGTGCATCGGCACAACGTGCGGCAACAAGCGCTGCTTGTCAGCGATGCTGCGCACGAGCGCTTCGGTTATGACCCGCGTTTCATTTGCATGCGCCTCTGTCATCAATTCGTGACAAAGACCGTTGATCATCTTGGGAATGCCGCCCGTGTATCGATGGATCAGCGGATGTGCCTCGTTGGCGATCTTTACGCCATCGCCACCGCCAGCGATGCGCAGGTGATGCCAAACGTAGTTCGCCGTTTCCTCTTCGGTGTAGTTGCGAATGTGGAAGACGACATGGCTGTGAAACTTGATCTGGCTCATTGCCGGCGACTCGACAACCCGTAGCAGTTCGGAATTGCCCGCAAGAATGACGCTTGGAACCCGGCGATTCTTGACCTTGATCGCCGAGACGCGGCGCAACTGCTCGAGAACCGTGGGGCTGATCAGATGTGCGTTGTCGATGATCAGCAGCACCGGCTCCCCGGCCATGCCGCGATGCACGAAAAACTCTTTGGTAATGTTGTGCAGTTCGCGCGGCGTGCCGGTGATATCACCGAAACCGATCTGCTTCAGCAGAGAACCGTAAAACTGCAGCTCACCGCTGCAGGTCTCGTCGATGATGGCGTATGAAATATCGTTGCCGAGCAGGCTGGTGACGTACAGACCGAGCAGAGTGCTTTTGCCTGAGCCGTCCGCACCGCAGACCACGACCAGCGAGTCGGGCTCCTGTGACGCACGCTCGAGATGCGACAGCAGCAACGAATACTGTTCCGAGTGAAATATTTCCGACGGTTGCCCGATCCGGGCAAACGGCGGCCTGCTCAATCCGAAAAAATCGAGATACGTCGGCTCATTTTCGGGTTTTTCTAACGATCGCTCCACGCACCTGGTCCTTGATTATTGTTGTTGTTGCCTGGCAGTTCCCTTGCATACGACGAACCCGCTGCGTTCCCGAGTCGACGACGCGAACCGGTTCTTTCGTAGGTGCCTGAGCTATTTTGTACGTCATTCCGCATGTTTGGAAGCTTATCTCACCGACCGCTTAAACAGTTCCCCTAAGTTAATGATAATATTTGCTTTTTTACTATTCGCATTATGTGCAATACGACAAAATGTAACGCCGCGCGCAGCAGCGCCGTCGAATGCATAAGAGAAGTGCAAGAGATTAACATCACCGCGGCGTATTGGCGCGCAAGCGGTTCACACTCGGTGCCATGAAGTCGCTTCGAATTGTCGCCGCGACACAGGTCGCAGGTCGAAACGCTCAGTCAGCGCAAACTTCGATGCGACATAAGCGCAAGTCTGCAGTTGCTGCTTGCTGACTTTCAGAAATACAGCTGGATGTTGTCGAGTTCCCCGTCGCAATTGACCAGCTCGATCTTTTTCCGGCGGATCAGGTAGCTTTCGCCGTGCGGCTCGAGGGTGTGCGTAACGGCACCGCCATGGATATTGGTGTTGTTGCGCCGATATTCCAGCATGACAAAACGCGCATTGGTGATGCACACGCCGGAGTCGTCATCAAAGGAGTCGAGCATAACGTTGGAAATACAGTGCACGCTGTGTGGTTCGGGCTGCAGGGACATTGCATTCGGATGGCGATAGCGCTTGAGGCGCACGGCGCGCAGCAGCGATTTCTCGTACATGATCGAGACATGTGTGTGCGGATCAGGCTGGTTGCGGGATGCCGGAACCCAGTATTCGCCATCTTCAACGAACAGTGCCTCCCATTCGTCCCAGCGCTTTTCGTCCAACAGCCTGGCTTCGTGAAACAGGAAACGCTCCAGTATTCGTACGTCCGGTTGCTCCATCATCAATCACCTGCACCGTTTGCGGTCATATAATTCTTCCAGGCTTTGAACTGGCTGCGAAAAACCATGTCGCTGCTGCCCGTCGCAGAGAAACCGCCTTCGTCGTTCGGCTCCTCGTTACCGAGGTAACGGCCCATCGATACCCAGTCGCCCGCATCAGTTGTCAGGCCATTCTGCAGCCGGTGATAGGCTTCGTGGTCGTCCGGCCCGACCAGGTTGCCCGATGAGTTGATCAGGTTGCAGTAGAGAATCGAGCGCCGCAGCATCTCCTCCGGCGCACCGACAAGGCGTAGCGTCCAGGACTCGATTACGGTCTGGTCGACGGCAACAGGCTTCACGACCCGAATTGTCTGAATCGCTCCCTTTAGCGTAAATCCCGGGTAGACGACCGTGTTGTGGCGATTGAGCGAAAAAATTTCGGCCACGCGCTCCTTGCCGTAGGCTTTTTCCATTGCCTCCTCGTATTCCGGAATGCCGGAATAGTTGGCATGTATGCTTGTCTTTCCACCGGAATAGCTGTGCCCGTTGTCGAATGCATGCACACCCATTTCCTCGAAAAACGAGGTGTTTTCGGCAAACGGTGACAAAATCTGAATTTCCGCCGGCGGATTCGGATCATCCGGAAACAGCTCTTTACCCATTACCCTGGCGGTTTGCGCCGATGACTGGTGCGCGATCATTGCGTGCATCATGTCGTTCAGATTTTCGACGAAAAACTTCCAGTTGGAATCGTGGTGATAGCGCAGTACGCCGCCAGTCACCTCGAGCTTGCCTTCGGGCGACCTGTCCACCATGTTGTCGATCGAGGTCGCGGTTGCCCCGAGCCAGGTGCGTAAATCCGGCGCGTCGGGTGCCAGGCTGGCAAATATGAATCCGCGATAGCTGGCGACGCCGGGGACTTTTTGCAGACCCATGCACGGATCTTTACGACTGTAACCCGAGGCTTTGTAGGCGGCATCACCGCCGGTCACGTGCTTGCAGCGACCGTCTACTTCGTAGGACCAGCCGTGATAGCCACAGCGCAGTACCGGTGCCCTGCCAGACTCGACTTCAATGACCTTGGCGCCTTTGTGGGCGCAACGATTGAAAAACAGGTTGATCGTTTCATCGTCCTGGCGGACCAGCAGTACCGGCTGCCGCGCCAGCGTCGTCGTGAAGAAACTTCCCTTGAGCGGAACCTGGCTTTCGTGCGCGACGTAAATCCAGGCGCGCCCCCAGATTCGTCGCATCTCGAGTTCGAAAATTTCAGGATCCGTGTACACCGACCGGTGCACCGCGTCATCGCGGATCAGGCCGGCAAGTTCGCTATTGCTATACATAGTTCAGACCTCGAATTCACAGCGCCAGCGAACCGAGGCTCGCGCCGCCACAGACAAAAACACATTGCCCCGTGATAAACCCGGTATCCGGTTCCAGCAGGAACGCTACCAAACGCGATATGTCGCCAGGCTCTCCGAGGCGTTTTACCGGCAGCGACTCGGCAATCTGTCTGGCTTTTTCGCTCCCTTCCGGCACCACCGCTGTGAACATGTCGGTAACGATGGGTCCCGGGGCGATCGCGTTCGCCGTAATCCCGTACCTGCCAAGCTCCAGCGCCCAGGTTCGGACGAGGCCGATTTGCGCCGCTTTCGTCGCCGAATAGCCAGTCCGCGTCTCCAGCCCGAGCATCGCTCGCGAACTGATGATCACGATGCGCCCGAAACCCGCCCGCTTCATTGCATCCAGCGTTGTTTGCACAATCGTGATACTTGCATTGATATGCAGGTCGACGAGATATTGCACATCCTCGAGCGCGACATCCTCGATCAGCGCAGCCCGAATGACGCCGGCGTTGTGCACCACGTTCGTGATCTCGTACGCATTGGCGAGCTCGTCAAGAACCGCAGACGTCGCCGCCACGTCTGCAAGGTCGACTTCGACATCGCGCAGGTTCTCATGTTGATTTTTGGACGCCGAGAGCGACAAGTTCAATACGTAATAACCGCGCTCGAGCAGGTCCTCGCAGATTTGCGCGCCTATCCCGGCGCTGCCTCCCGTAACCAGCGCGACCGGTTGTTCCTTGTTCATCCCTTACTCCTGTCGACCAGGGCCAGGACCCGCAACGGACTGCCTGATCCGTTCTTTATTTTCAACGGCGGGCAAACCAGAATAGCACCGGTCGGCGGCAAGCGATCAAGATTACGCAGGCACTGCAGCCCGTATTTGCCGGCCCCGTGGAACAGGTAATGAGCCGGGTGCGGCGGCGACAGGTGCACGGCCTGCCCGGCATCCGTACCTACGGTTTCCGTGCCAAACCCGACGACGTTGCGTTCGTCGATCAGGAATTTCACGGCGTCGCCCGACGGCCCCGGCGTATGCGCACCGTCTTCGCGCATGTTGAGATAGGCAGCGCCGCTGCGTTTCGACCAGTCGGTCCGCATCAGGACCCAGGAGTTCGCCGGAATCAGCCCATGGCGCTTTTCCCAGGCCACGAGAAACTCCGGTGTCAGCAGGAAATCCTCGTCCGCCGCGCTTTCGGCCGAGCAATCAACGACGCAAACCGGCCGGACGAAAGCATCCGGCGGGATGGAGTCGACCGATCCGTTCGGCAAATCCTTGCCCGAAATCCAGTGCACCGGCGCATCGAAATGTGTGCCGGTGTGCTCACCGCAACTGAAGTTGCGCCAGTACCAGCCAGGCCCGCGTTCGTCGTACGCCGAGATTTCCTCGACGCGAAAGCGGGCGCACTGACCGAATTCCGGCGGCAGCACAATGACCGGAAAATCGGGATCGAGCGTATGCGTGAGATCCACCGTTTCGATGTCGCCGCCGGCAATCGCGTTGGCCAGTTCGTGCAGCACCGTCATGACGCCTGCCCCGCCTGCAGCTGTGTCAATTCTCGTTCAAGCACCGCAGGATCCTCCTTCCAGCGACGCACGACATCTTCGGCAACCGGGCCCAGGGCAACCGACTCGATGCCCTGACGCAAAGCATCGACAATCGTAGCCGCCAGTTTCTGTGGCGTGACTTTCGGCGGCGGCAGCGATTGACGCCAGCTTTCTTCCAGCGGCCCGAACAGGATGTTGATGACCTTCACACCACTACCGGCGAGTTCGCCGCGCAGACAATGGCTCAGCGAGTACGCGGCAGCATGACTCGCCGAGGTCGTACCGAACTGCGGCCAGTTTGCGAGCGCATAGACAGACAGCAGGTTGACCCAGGCACAGGCGCTGTTGTCGCCGTCGGCGCCACGCGCCCGCATACCCGGGGCGAAGGCCTGCATCAGTCGTAACAGCCCGAAATAGTTGGTCTCCATTTCGTTTCTTGCGGTCAGTGTGCCGTCACGGTCCAGGGTTCCGCCCGGACGTACATGCTCCGCCGTGTTCACAAGAATATCGGTCTTCCCGCCGATCTCGCCGGCGAGCTCATTGACCGAAATCGTATCCGTGACATCCAGCGGCATGATTTCCACGCCCGGAACCGCAGCGAGATCGTCACTGCCCGGGTACGGCCGCCACTGCTCCGCAATTCCCACGAATATCCGCGATGCGCCAGCGCTGGCCAGCGCCCTGGCGGTTTGCTGCCCCAACTCGGTCCTGCCGTCGGTCACGAGTACGCGCCGATGCTTCGGGTCGCAGGTCAATTCACGCAATTGTCGGTCGTCCGCCATGTTCGGAGTCTCCTTAGCCGGCAGGGCCATGAGCACGCCCTGTCCCGATTTGTCGGTCCGGGCGATCATCCGGACCTCGTCGTTCCTCATTACGTCGCCGTGAATGTGTGCGAGCACGGTCGGCCCGGCGCGGAGCTGCACGGTGCCGATCCGCCACGGCATGCGTTCGCGGAAATAGGTGTTGATGCTCGTCCGCAGCGTCGTTTCGCTGATGAGACGCCCGCCGGTGTCCGCGTCACGCCACTCGAGATGCATCGACCAGCATTTGGGGCACAGTTCGCGCGCGGGATAGGTCGCGCTGGCGCACTCCGCACAAACCTGTAACACGAAGCGCCCCTCAGCGGCAGCGGCGGTGAACGCCATTGCCTTGCGACTGCGCGAAAACGGCGGCAGCGTAGGCAATACGGTCCTGACCTGCGGATTCTTCCTGGGTGGCTTCCTGAGCGGCTCTGTCATTGCCCCGCCTCCAGCAGCGCCGCTCCCGAACAGAGACCACGGTCGAAGTTGATCATGCCGAAACCGGAGACCACCGCCGTGCGGGCATTCGGCACGGCGTTCTTCTCAGCGCCGCCGGTCAATTGCCGCATCGCCTCCACCATGCCGAGGAATCCGCCCGCCGCGCCCGCCTGGCCGACCGACAGCTGCCCGCCGGAGGTGTTGTGGGGAAAAGAACCATCGACTGTAAAGCTGTTGGCACGAATAAACGCCTGCGCAGCGCCCTTCTCGCAAAAACCGAGGTCTTCCATCTGCATGACGCTGATCACCGGGTAGTCGTCGTAGGTCTGCAGCATGTCTGTTTGCCCGGGCTGCATGCCGGCCATTGCCCAGAACTCATCGACGTCGAGAGCCCAGCCGCCGCGAATTTGTACCGGGTCGTCCGGGTACGCGTTGTGCCGTTCAATGGTCGAGCGGACGTGGGCAAACGGCAGGCCCAGTGATTTGGCGTTTTCTTCCGACATCACGAGATAGGCTTCCGCACCGGCACAGGGCATTACGCAATCGTACAACGCAATGGGATCAGCGATCATGCGCGCATTGAGGTACTGGTCCAGCGTCAGCGGCTTTTTCATCAGCGCATGCGGATAGCGGAGCGCGTTGTCCCGTTGCGCGACGCACAGTTTGCCAAAATCCTCGCGGGCGATCGCATACCTGTCCATGTAGTAGCTGGTCATGAGGGAAAAACTGCCGTTCGGCCCGCCGGAACCATAGGGATAGCCCGCGTCCTGCGAAAATCGGCTGAAACTCGTCAGCATCGCGCGAAAAGAATCGACATGATTGGTATCGCCCGCAATACAGGCCACGACGCTGGCGTCTCCGCATTGCACCGCGCGCGCCGCGCGGCGCAGTGTCACCACGCCGGATGCGCCGCCCGTCGGCACGTGATCCAGCCAGCGCGGCGTAATGCCGAAATGCTGGGTCAAGCCAACCGCCGTATCCGGGAACAGCGTGAACGACGACACGCACAGGCCGTCAATATCGTCAGCGCCAAGTTTCGTGGCATCGTGCATCGCGGACAGCGCGCGCGCCAGCCACCAGTGCGCGGGCTCCGGAGAATAACGCTCATAGGGCACGCTTATCGGCGCCGTCACTACGACGCCGTCATAACCCTGCCGCGTTCGTCCGGACTTCCCCACTACGACTTCGGCCTGCGTTTGAACTCGCGCAGATCGACGCAATTGCCCGTTGCGATCGATTCTCGCGCCAGCGGTTTCAGTTTTCCGCGACTGACTTTCTGTGACGCCGTCAAGGGTAAAGCGTCGACGAAAGCAATGTAGCCCGGCACCTTGAAGTATGTCAGCTTCGTCATACAAAAATCGAACAGCGACTGCGCATCCGTGCTACTGCCCTCGGCAAGGACGACGAACGCGAACACCTCGTCGCCGCGAATCTCGTCCGGGACCGGACAAACGGCGCAGGCCTCGACATCCGGACTTTCGTACAGAACCGCTTCGACCTCGACCGCGGCGATATTCTCGCCGCTCCGGCGAATAACGTTCTTGCGCCGGTCAACGAAGAAAAGCGAGCCATCCGGTCCTTCGCGTACGACGTCACCCGTATGCCACCAGCCGCCGCGCCACCCCTCTTCCGTAGCCGCTTCGTCCTTGTAATAACCGCTGAAGAATTTTGCACGCGGATCGTCGCCTTTGGACCGCACCAGCAACTCCCCATCCTGACCGTCGGCGACGTCCATATCCCGTTCGTCGACGATGCGATAGTCCATGGACTCCAGCGGCTTGCCAATGCAGCGCTCGCCAACGTGGCGTGGTTCCCTGTCGGCAATCGTGATCGCACCGGCGCCTGTCTCCGTCATGGCCCAGGCTTCGACCAGCGGAAAACCGAAACGCGACTCGAATGCCGCCTGGTGGCGCGGATCCGATCCCGGACCGAAACAGAATTTTATCTGCCGGGAGAAATCGTCGTCGTCCGATTCGGGGAGCGTGAGCAGCATGGCGGTCATGACGCCAAGACAGTGTATGACGCTCGCCCGCTCCTCGCGGACCGTTTGCCACCAGGATCTTGGATGAAAACGATCGAGCTGCACCAGGCAGCCACCGCACATCATCATTGCCACGAACGACGTGCACAATGCGTTCATGTGATTGGGCGGCAAGGGCGTCAGCATGCGGTCGCTGCTGTCCAGCGAACAGATGCCGCCGAGGCCGGTGTACCATTCGCCGACCGCGAGAAAATACTCGTTAGACAGCATGCAGCCCTTCGGCTTGCCGGTCGTTCCGGAGGTGTAGAGCAGCGCGGCTTCCGTCGTTGGTCCACCTGCCGGACGCAGTTCCGGGCTTTCGGTCGCGGTCAGGTCGGCGTTACCGACGATGCACAGACCTCCCGAAATTCCTGCAAGTCTCTCGCGATGCTCATCGGCGGCCGAAATAAGACGGCAATCGCTGTGCTCGATGAGGTAACGCAACTCCGGGTCGGTAGCCGACGAATTCAGCGGTACGATGCTCGCGCCGACAGAATTGGCCGCCAGCAGGTGTACATACACGTCCAACCGGCTGTCGAATGCAAGCGCCACACGCTGGCCTGTCTGCAGGTCCCTCGCCTGGTACGCGGCCGCAAGCTGCGTGACTCTTGCGAATACGTCAGCGTAACTCCAGGAGATCGCAGTGTCGGCATAGGCCGCTGTCGCCGATGCTGGCGCATGCAGAAATGGTCTGGCGGCGTGTTCCTCCGAAGCCGCGAGGAAGGCGGAACAGACGCTGCTATGCCCGGACGGCACGTTCACTCACCCGCTGGATCCCCGGGCGGCTGCCAGTCCGGCGGAAGGAGCCGTCGTTTCCCGTCCCATGATAGCGCCACGCCGGGCGCGTCCTTGTCTTCCCGATCCCATAACTCGCAGGTGACCTGTTTGTGTCGGGTATCGAGCGCCTCGCAGTAATTCGAGTAAATACAAACACGCACCTGATCGCCCAGGCCGAGGCGCGCTTTCAGGAACCAGTCCGGATCGGCGATGGATTGCCGCGCCGCTGCAATAATGTCGGCTTCGCCGTTCTGCAGCACGCGTTCCGCCTCGACGAACCCATGTATGCCGCCGGCCGCAACGACCGGCGTTTCGTAGCCGGCGTCCCGCACCGCCTTCCTGATACGCGCCGTATTGGGCAGGTTACGGCCGAATGGGCCGATCTCGTCAGAAATGTATTGCGGCATGCACTCGTAGCCACTGCGGCCGGTGTAAGGATAGGCTGCAGCTCCAACCTTCGGCTGCTTCGCGTCCTCGAACTTGCCGCCGCGCGATAGCGACAGAAAATCCATGCCGGCCGCGGCAAACCTGACGCCGAACCAGGCGGCATCCTCGTTGCTCATGCCTTTGTCGATGCAGTCCTCGGACAGGTAACGGCAACCGACCGTGTAGTCGTGGCCAACCTTGTTGCGCACGGCTGCCAGCACTTCGAGGGGAAGCCGCACGCGACCCTCCAGGTCGCCGCCATAACCGTCGTCGCGCGTGTTGCGGGCCGACAGAAACGACGCCATCGTGTACGCATGGGCGTAGTGCAGCTCGACGCCGTCGAAACCCGCTTCGCGCGCCCGCCCGGCGGCATCGGCGAAAAGGCCCGGCAATGTTTCGGGGAGTTCGCGAATGTGCGGCAGATGCAGGTCGCTGACTCGCTCACGATAGCCGTAGGTCAATGCTTCATACTCTCGCGCCGTCAATGCTTCGCGCAGCGCTTCGTCATTCAGTTCCAGGAGCTGTGCGCGAATCTCGTCGTCGCTTAGCTTGTTGTAAAAGTAGTCGCGGTGGGCATCGGTAATCTCGAGATATCGCGAGAAATACTTTTCCGCGGGCGGCCGTCGATTTATGCGAAGGAAATCGATGATCTGGATAAACAGGCGTGTTTTGCCGGCGCTGGCCACACGCACGGTATCGACGAGCTGCCGCAAGCCCGGGATGAAGCGGTCGTGACCGATTCGCAATAGCGGCCCGCTGCGGATATCACGTATGCCCGTTGCCTCGACCACGATGGCGCCCGGCTGGCCGCGCGCGTAGCGCTCATACCAGGCCAGCAGGTCGTCGGTTATCATGCCATCCTCTGTTGCTCGCCACGGCACCATCGCCGGCACCCAGCTGCGCTGCTGCAATTGCACTGCGCCAACATCAACCGGGCTGAACAGCATGGACCGGGCGGCCTCCTCGCGCGTCGGCCAATCACCCGGTTGCGGCTTGTACTTGATTCGTTCTGCCGGACGCCACATATCAACGCTCCTCTTGCTTGACTTCGTGGGTCGGCGGCTTCAATGCACGCTTCATGTCATTCCATTCCTGGCGATCTTTCTCACCGAGCCTGACGGCCTGGAACATGGCAGAGTGATACTGCTTTGGCCAGATTGCATCCTGCTCCACGCCATACCAGGCTCCGGCATCCAGTGTGAAATTGGGGTTCGTCAGATGCGGTCGCGCCAACGCAATAAGATCTGCCCGCCCCGCCATCAGAATCGTATTGACCTGATCGGCCGTGTAGATGTTGCCGGCAACGGTTGTCGGAATGTCGACGCGATGTCGCACCTTGTCCGAGAACGGCACTTGATACATGCGTCCGTATACGGGCTCCTCGAAGCTGACGGTCTGCCCGGTCGAGACGTTGATAATGTCGACACCCGCGCGTTTGAGCATGTGACAAGCGGCAATGAGATCTTCCTCGGACAGTCCGCCCGGCGCCCAGTCCGTCGCAGACAGCCTTGCCGACAGCGGCTTGTGCTGTGGCCACTCCTTGCGCATTCGTTCGATGACAGCGAGGGGAAAGCGCATGCGGTTTTCGATCGATCCGCCGAAGCGATCGCTGCGTTTATTCGTGAGCGGCGAGATGAAGCTTGCGAGCAGATAGCCGTGCGCGCAGTGCGCCTCGATCATGTCGAAGCCGGCCATCTCCGCCAGCGCAACGCTGCGCGCGAATTCATCGACAATGCGCGACATCTGTTCCTCGCTGAGTTCCTCCGGCGTCTGGCTGACATCCAGGTACTTGAGCGGCGACGCGGAAACGACAGGCCAGTTTCCTTCATCCAGCGGCTGGTCGATTCCCTCCCAGCCGAGTTTCGTGGACCCCTTGCGCCCGGAGTGCCCGATTTGCATGCAGATCTTTGCCGGCGAATTGTCGTGCGTGAAATCAACGATTTCCCGCCAGTCCTCGGCCTGTTGCTCGTTCCACAAACCGGTGCAGCCGGGTGTAATCCGACCCTGAGGCGACGGGCAGGTCATTTCGGTGCACACGAGGCCAGCTCCACCGGTCGCAAACTTGCTGTAGTGAATGCGATGCCAGGGCGTCAGGTTGCCGTCGACAGCCGAGTATTGCGCCATGGACGACACGGAAACACGGTTCTCGAGCTCCATGTCGCGCAACCTCAGCGTGGCGAACATCGGTGGCGCTCCCGGGGGTTTCCGCAAGCCCGAGTCGGCTATGTGTTGTTCGAACCGGCGGTCGCATTTTTCCACGAAGCTGGCGTCGCGCAGCATCAGGTTCTCGTAAGTAATCTGCTTGGAACGCGACATCACGCCGAACGCGAATTGCTCCAGCGGCTGACCCCAGTGATCGAACAGGTTTTCGAACCATGCCAGCGATACTTCCGCCGCATGCTGGGTTATTTCCACGGGATCGCGACGTGTCTCCTCAAAAAGCTGCAACGCATCATCGACCACGTGGGTCTTGCGAAATGCCTCGAACAGCGCGATCGAACTTTCCATCGCCAGCTTGGTGCCGGAGCCGATCGAAAAATGCGCGGTGTGCTGCGCGTCCCCGATCAGGACGATGTTGCCGTCGACCCATGACGCATTTTTTACGCGTGGAAACTGACGCCAGATCGAGCGATTGGTGATGAGCCGATGGCCTTCCAGTTCCCTGTTATAGAGCCGCTCGAGCTCGGCGACGTACTGCTCCTCACTCTGTTCGAGAAACCCGGACTTCTCCATAGTCGCTGCCGGAAGTTCGGCAATCCACGTACTCATGCCCGGCTCGTACTGGTAGGAATGCATGACCATCGGGCCGTGCTTGGTCATGCGAAAGAAGTATTTGAAAGCGTCCAGTTCGCGCGTGGAACCGAGCCAGCAGAAATAGTTGTTCATCAACTGAACGTCCGTCCCGAATGCCTCCTTGCGCTGGTCGCGGATGACGCTCGCGATTCCGTCCGCCGCCACGATCAGGTCACTGTCCGCGAATTGCGCGGCGTCGGTCACTTCGACCTCGAACCGCACATCGACGCCCAGCTCTTCGGCGCGCTGCTGCAGGAGTTGTAACAAGGTGAGACGCGAGCAGCCGCAAAAGCCGTTGCCGGCGGACCGCAGTACTTCCTCGTCGTAGTGAATGTCGACGTCATCCCAGTAGGCGAATCTGCGGCGTATCGCCTCGTAGCTGGGTGAATCGTAGTCATTGAGGAAACCCAGCGTCTCGTCCGAAAACACGACGCCGAAGCCGAACGTATCGTCGGGTCGATTGCGCTCGTAAACCGCGATATCCCAATCCGGCCAGGCCTTCTTCGCCAGGATGGCAAAGTACAGACCGCCCGGTCCTCCGCCGACTATGCTCACTTTCATCGTGTTTTCCACCCGCTTTTTTATCGCTGCGTTCAGGCCCCGGACATTCTAGCGGAAATTATTTTATATACAAAATATCTAAGCTGATTCGTTTTACATTGGATGTTTTTTGCGGCATGCTAGGCCAATCGCACAAGCCCTTGATCCAGCAATTTTTTTCAAGTCAATCACGTGACAGAGTCTACTGGAAATTCCGCCTCCCGCGGCAAGGAATCGCTGAGGTTGTGGCTGCGCCTGCTGTCTTGCGAGACCGTTCTGGAACAGCGTGTGCGCACGCTTTTTCGCCAGCATTTCGAAGTCACCCTGCCGCAATTCGATGTCCTTTCGGAACTCGAGCGGGCGGACCGACCGCTGACCATGTCGCAACTGTCGAAAGAGCTCATGGTGTCGAACGGCAACGTCACGGGCGTGATCGATCGCCTCAGCAAAAACAACCTCGTGCGCCGCGTGCGCTCCCGTGAAGACCGGCGCATTCAGTACATCGAGCTGACCGACGAGGGACGCAGAGAATTTCGGCTCATGGCAAAGAAACACGAGGGTTGGATCAGGGATTTGCTCGCCGAACTCCCTCTCGACGACATGCGCCAGCTGCAGGAGCTTTTGTTGCGCACTCGCCGTGCAATCGCCGCGGCCGGCCACTAAGGCTCGCTGCATGGCAATCGGCATCGTCGGTCACGAATACGAGCTGCCCGAATCCAGCCGGCAGGAGCTGCCTTCGCACTGTTTCGTCAATTGAGTTGTTTCAGAAAGCTCTCGATCTGCGGCGCGTACTCCGGCGACTCGGACGCACGCAATAACGCGACTTTCGCTTCCTCGTTCATACCCGCGTTGAATGCGCTGATGCCTGCCAGCATCGAAATGTATTCCGGGTCCTGCAAGTCCTCGGACCGCATCGCTTTGCGATAGACTTCGTAGGCATCGACCCACTGCTCATCCTCGAAATAGACGCCGCCCAACAGGCGAAAGGTGCGAGTGTCAGCACCAAGTTCCGTTGCCTGCAGCAATACCTCTTTTGCTTTCTGACGCTCTCTCGCCAGCAACCACAGGTTCGCTAGCTGGTTCAGCGAATCGATGTCGGTCGGCAAGGTCTCGTTCTGCATCCACTCCTCGAGCAGTGTTGCACCTCGTTCCGGTGCATCGATATAACCAAACAGCGACACGATCTGTTCGAGGTCCTGCTTGCCGGTAAGCAGATCGTTGACGTAGGCGACCATCACGGAAGCAAGCGCATCATGACTGCGTTCGAGTTGCATGTGATGATTAGCGAGCATGCGCCAATACAGGCCATTCCCCGTGTGGCGCTCGAGCAGTCCCAGCAGCACCCGCTCACCATCGTCGTGCAGCTTGCGCTCCATCAGAATCTGGTAGTAGACCTGGTACCAGCGCTCCGGCGCGCCGCTGGTGCCGTCGAACGCACGCTCGATCAGTTCCTGTGCACGGGGAGCATCGCCGGCCAGGAAGTTCGCGTATGCGACGGAAAAAAGCTGGTTCGGTTGCGGATTCGTCGCGGTAGCCAGCCAGCCCTCCAGCGCTTCCTGAGCAAGTTCGAATTCTTCCTCGCCCAGCAACACGGTGCCATAGAAAAGATTCAGATCGGCCAGCAATGCCTCCGGTAACCCGGGCATCGCCAGTGCGTCACTCAGGGCCCGGCGCGCCCTCGACATGTCACCCTGCATGACGCTGATGTGCGCCATGTACTGGTTCGTGATGGCGTGGTCGTACGGCTTCCCGAGGGTTTTGCCGTGCAGGACCTCGAGTTCTGCAAGCGCTTCGTCGAGCCGCTGCTCTTCCATCAGTTCCTGCACCTTGATCAGCGCGTTGTAGGTCGGCCGGGTGGTCGATTGCGCCGTGGCGGCAGTGCTGTACGCCAGCAACAAGACCAGTAGCAACAGGGACAGCCAGATTCGCGATGTAATCGTCATGCATCGTCCAGCAAGGCAAAGTTGATGCGGGTTTTCGTGACAACCTCTGCGGGCTTGCCGTCAATGAGCTGTGGCTGGTACTTCCACTTGAGCACCGCCCGGATTGCCGAACGGTCAAATACGCCGGGCGGATCCGAGACCAGGATTTCCGGTTCCGCGACGGAGCCGGTCTCCGTCACCGTGAACATGAGAATGACATAGCCTTCGGTGCCGTCCGCGCGGGCCGCGTACGGATACTCCGCTGGCATGCGTACCAGGGGCGTCAACTCGCGCGCGATCTGTATTCCGCCGCCAACGTCAACGTCAATCTCTATTTCGGGCATGTCGACGGCAAGGCCACCCGCAGCCCCGGACTTGGAAGCCTGCGCCAGCCTGCTGAGGTCCCGCTGCGCTTCAGACCGAGGCTTCTCGGGCGCCCTCGGGTCGCGACGCGAGTGCACCTCGCGCGCCTGCTCCTGCATGCGAATGAAGTTCGCGATGTCGAAATTCGACGCATCGCTCAGGCGCATTTGCCGATTCACAACCATTAGCTGAATCACGGTGAAGATGACCGCATTGACCAGCAGCGCGCTTAACAGCACGAAAGAAACGCGAATGAAATTGCTGCGGATCACACCGTGTCCTGTGTTGCGGCAACCGCCACGTTCTCCACCCCGGCGAGACGCACCTGATCGAGGACCTCGATGACCAGCCCGGTCTGAGATTCGTCATCGGCAAGGATGACCACAGCGCCCTCCGGATTCTCCGCATGCAAGCGCTCGACATGCCCGCGCACGCTGCGGGGATCGACGCGTTTTCGGTCTACCCAGACTTCCCCGGCCTGCGTGACGGCGATCATGATATTCGCCTGTTGTTGCGTCACCGCCGTCCTTGCGCTGGGCCGTTCGATCTCGACACCGGCCTCCTTGACGAAGGATGCGTTGACCGCGAAAAAGATCAGCAGGATGAAAACCATGTCGATCATGGGCGTGATGTTGAGCGCGGTGGTCCCGGTTTCAGAGTTCAGGTGGTCTTTCGTCGCCATTTATTCGTCCTCTACCAGTTCAGCCTCGAACTTGCGCGCCGTGATTTCGGCGCGTCGACCGAGATCGCTGACGAAATAGAGCCCCGACAGCGCAGTGAAAAGGCCAGCCATCGTCGTCACGAGCGCCTCGGATATTCCAGATGCCATGCCGCGCGTATTGCCGGTACCGAATACCGTGATCACATCGAATACCTTGATCATGCCGGACACCGTTCCAAGCAGCCCCAACAACGGCAGGATGGCGATCAGCGCCTGCAGTGCCAGCATGTTGCGGTTCGACTCGGCGCGCAGATCGCCGACCAGTGCGTTAATGCGCCTGAGCATGACGACCGAATCGAGTTGGCTCGGTCGCGATTGCCATTCCTTGCGCAGACTCTCGCGCAGCCCCGGTAACTGCACGATGTGAAACCAGTAACGCTCGACCAACAGGAACCAGAGCAGCAGCGACGAGCCGAGAATCGCCCACAGCACCAGGCCTCCCTGCTCGAACAGGGTCGCCATTCCGTCACTGAGGTTAAGCCAGTTCATACTTCGCGAGCAGATCGCTCGAATACTTGCCGAGTTTCTCGATGATGCGATTTGCCCTGCCGACGAGCAGGCTATGGAACAGCACCAACGGTATGGCAACCGCCAGTCCAAGCTGCGTCGTGATGAGCGCCTGCGAAATGCCGCCGGACATCAGCTTCGGGTCACCGGTGCCGAATAGCGTAATCGACTGGAATGTCTCGATCATGCCGGTCACGGTGCCCAGCAAACCGAGCAGCGGACTGACGGCTGCAAGCACGGCGACCGTTGGCAATCCGCGATTCAGCATGGAACTCTCTTCGGCAAGCTGCTCATCCATGCGCAGGCCCGTCGTGCCGGATGTGTGTGCCGCCGCGTCCGCGGCGATGGCCGAAAGCCTGCCGAGGGGTGACTTCGAATTCGGTTCCTGCGCTTTTTCCTGCGCCTCGAAGTTTCTGCGAGCCAGCAGCAGCGCAACGCCGCGCTGGATGACGAGTAACAAGCCTATCGCACCGAGTATCAGGATCAGGTAGCCGATGCCACCGCCCTGTTGCAGGCGTTCCTTGAGATCCGGCGATTGCACCATGAGACTCAGAATCGCGCCCTTGGACGGGTCGAGCGCCATCGCATGTACGCCGCCTGTCGCGCTTTCGAGGTTGCGGGCCATGTTTTGGAATCGTGCTGCAGGCTGTTTGCTGAGCTCGACGAGCTTGCCGGCGTCCGGCAAGTAGCGCAGAAACGCGCCATTACTGACGGAGGTAAACACCCCGGCACGGGTAACCTGCTGCACGGACTCCTCGCCGGTCGGCTTGATCACCGGCGCCTGGAAGCGCACTACTTTGCCCGACTCCGCGACCTCGCCGAGCACCATGGTCCAGAGCGTCTTGATGTCGTCGATCGACGGCGGTCGCTCGCCCTTGCCGAGATCCTTGAGGAAACTCGAGCGCCCCTCGCTTTCGGCCGCCACCAGCGACGTGGCGAGCGAGCTGTCTGCATTCAGGGCCGTCTGCCGGACAATCGCAAAAAGGTCGTTCAGGTCGCCGGCTCGTTCGCGCAACTCTTCGGCATAGCGAGTCAGCGTCTCCTCGTTTGCCTCGTAGTTTGCGCGCAATGCATCTGCCCGGCGGTTCTCTACAGCCAGCTCCGCATTGGCGTTTGCCAGCAGTTCACGCTGCTCCTGGTTCGCGTCGAGAAAGCGCTCGATTCGTTCCTGGTCGTGGCCGGCTTCGCGCAGGGCCTCCTGGCGCACGGCCTCGACCAGTGCGTCGATGTCCTGTGGACTGGCCCACGCCGTAGCGGCTGCCAGCAATACGAATAGTGAAAGTAGAACTTTTTGAAGATTCACGTTCTGTCCTCCGGCGCCGGGATCGGCAGGCGGGTGAGGTCGGGCGGGAGCTGCTTGCGGGCGATACGCATTGCGCGGTCAAGTGATTGGCGATAGTCGTTGTCCAGCGTGACCCAGGCGTCCTGCGCCTTGTCCCAGTGACCGATTACCTGGCCGTCAAGCGTCATGTAGTAGAGTCCCAATCGACCGTAACGCAGGAATGCCACGGTCAGCGCTTCACCCCCCATTTCGAGCTCGCCTTCGTACGCCTCTATCGTGTGCCCGTACTCCAGTTCGACCTGGTAAGCCTCTGTAATTCGGCGATATTTCTCCGACGTCGGCACATCCGGCCGTTCCATCAAAACGTGCAACTGTTCGATGCGCATGCGTCGTTCGTCCGGCAGGAATGGAATATCCAGTGCGACGAACTCCTCCAGCACGTCGAGCATGCGCAGGATAAGCGGCAGGATTTGTCGCTTCGTCGTTTCGATTTCCTGGAACTGCCGCTCGAAGTCGGCTATCTCGACGTTCTGTGTCGCAACAAGTTTCTCGAGCTGCTGGTTGTACGCTCTCAGATCCGCAGTTTGCGATAGCGCATTGCGATATTCATTGAGCATCTGGCGCGTGTCGTCATCGAGCGCGTTAACCCGTTGCTGCGTAGCAATGCTGGCATCCTGCGACTGCCGCTGCTCATCGAGCGCGTCGCTTATCGTGGCCTGCGCGGACGCGTCGGTCGACACGAGGATTGCAATTGCGGTAACAGCCGCAATCCAGAGTTGACGTTGAAGCAGTCTCATACCCGATCCCCTACCGGCGAAATTCTGGCTTTCGATTCTCCGTTGATTGTAGCCATGGCAACGCCGCGGGTTCGTTGCGGATTGTACGTAGTCGATTTCGGATTTGGCGCGGCTGGGGCGACGCCTACCAGGTTGAAACAGGCTGCCCGCTGTTGACCTTTTCGAGGTACGCCTCGACCAGATCGGCCAAAGCAGACGATCGTTCCGCCTGGTCAAGTTTACGGAAGGTGCGCCGCAGCCAGCGAGCTGGCGTAGTACCAGTCGCGAGTCGATCGCCGATGATGCCGAGCAAGTGGTCGGCCTCCGATCTGTCAACCCCCATGCGATCAAGCCCGTCGCGAGCGACCGGCAGCAGCTCGCGGCACAGATCACTGGCCTTGACGGTTCGCGGGGACAGTTCATCGAGGTCCGGCCACAGCAACTCGGCGTCCAGGCTCGTTTGCGCAGCCCTGTAGAAATTGTATTCCGCATAGCGAAATGGAAATGCGGGCAACAACTGGTCGATGCGGTCCTTCATCCCCAGGGTCAGGCCGATCAGGAAAGCGGCGTTGGCCATGAGATCAATAGCTGTCGGCCCCGACGGCAACGCCCGAAATTCGATCCGCAAGTGTCCGCCTGCGGCTGCATCGTACACCGCACGATTCCAGTTCCAGATCGTGCCCTGCTGCAAACGCAGTTCCTGCAGGCCGGGTACTCCACCGTCCCGGAGCACCTGGACAGGATCTTCTTCCGAACACAGCGGAATCAGCACCGGATACAGATAACAGGACTCTGCAAACAGCTCCAACGCGCCGTTTCTCGACCAGCCGTGTCCGAACGGGACCCGTGCTGCGCGGCGCCACTCGTGCTTGTTGGCCGTGCGCGTATCGACAGATTGTTTGAACAGCGCAATACGGGTTTCATCCCAGAGACTGTGCTCCAGCAGGAAAGGAGAGTTCGCGGAAACAGCAAGCGCCAGTGGCGTGACCAGTTGCGCCGCGTTGTAGCAAGCAGCGAATTCGTCCGGGTTGACGCGCAGGTGTACCTGGAACGACGTATTCGCACCTTCAAGGGTGACACTGTCGCATTCAACATCGAGTGGATCCTCGCCATTAATGCGTATGCGAAAATCCTTTTTCCGGATGCGTCGTATTCCCGCTTGCAATGCCTTGTATCGCGCCAGATCCGTCATGGCGTCTGACTGCAGGTGTTCGAGTCGTAACGTTGGCAGAATCCCGATTGGAATAATTCGGCCGCCAGATCTCGCTGCGATTCGATTCAGTTCCGATATTGCACCGGTCAGTTCTGCCTGCATTGCCGAAAACGGCTGCCCGGCGGCGGCCACCGGCGACAGGTTGTATTCGAGATTGAAG
>JAHHOT010000125.1 GCA_018677555.1 Gammaproteobacteria bacterium
GGCCGTGCAAACTCCACACGTTGCCCGGGTGCTGGCACGCGCGGCTAAGCGTCTCATCCAGGCCCAGGTCGGCCCGGTACACGGCTTCCGCCTCGTCGTAGCGCTTTTGCTCCAGCAGCAGTGCGCCAATCGCATGACGCGTCGGCTGCATCCAGCCCCAGGGTTCGTCATATGGCAGATTGTCATCCAGCTCGATCGAGCGGCGCAGATGCTGAAATGCAATGTCGTACTTGCCGTTGTGGTAGGCAAGCTCACCCAGCATCATCTGTTCCGCAATCTCCAGTATGTCCCGACAGGTGTTGTTGAACAGCATACGTGTTTCGGGCACACGATCGCGCGCTTCGAGGAACCGGTCTCGCTCGGCTTCGGCATCCGCAATCCTGCCGAGGTTGGACAAAGCCACGGTTCGCGCGTAGTGCAGCATCGCCGTCGTAACCGAGTACAGCCCGGAGTCGTCCGGTAATTTCTGCTCGAGAATGTCGTCCCACATGCCGAAGCGAATCAGTACGTGTTGTTTCATCGGAACGAAGCCTTCGAACCAGTCCGCCATCGGCCTGAGCGTTTCCGCCGGAAGCGTGTCGATCAGTTCATCGGCCGTCTCGAGCGCCGGTCCCGGCTGCCCGAGGAACATCGCGCCGTAGATTTTGAAGTGATAATTGTGACAGCGATAGACCGAATAGAAATTCTCGGCGCCCTCACGTTCCAGGTATTTTCGATCAGCCGCAATGGCTGCATCATTGCGTGCCACAACGTTCATGTAGTCGCCGCACAGAACGTCAACATGGGTCGGCATGTGCAGCAAATGACCGGCATCCGGCACCAGCGTTGCCAGCCGATCGCCGTGGCGCAATGCACGCTCCGGATGCGGTGACATCTCCATGAGATGGATATACATGTGCAGCAGCCCGGGATGATCCCAGGCGCCGTCAAGACCGTCGAATGCCGATTCGAGCACCCGGACCGCCTCGAGCGTGTCGGCGCCGTCCGCCGGCTTGCCGCTGGGCAGGTCCCACAGCTGCCACGGCGTGCGGTTCATTATTGACTCGGCAAACAACGAGCACACATCGGGATCGTCAGCATGCGCCTTGTAGACGACACGCATTGCATCGGCAAACGCGTCGTTCCATGGGCTGAAGTCCTCAATCGACGCGCTGTCCGGGTATCGGTGCGGAATGGCCTCGATCAATGCCTGCTCGAATTCGGTAACTCTGTCCTTGAGCCGCGTCGCAGCCGCAATCGCGTCGGCCGCCTTGGCGAGGCAATCGGGCTTTTCGTCGTCCTCGAACGCTTCCCAGGGTTTGTTGTAGTTAGGGCCGATCGCATAGGCGATGCCCCAATGTGCCATCGCGCAACTCGGATCGGCCTCTAACGCGCGTTCGAAGCAGGCGATGGCTTCTTCGTGGTTGTAGGCGTAGGTCCAGACCAGGCCGCGATCAAACCAAAGCTGCGCTTCCGGAGCGCTTGTCGATACGGTACGCGAGTAAGTTCCAAGATCGTAATAGCTCATGGTTTTTCCCCCGAAAAAACAGAACCGGTACCGAATTTTAACAAAAAAGGCCGAACCTGAGCCGGGCACTTTAGCTCCCTGGCGACGTTGGCCGGCAGATACCAGGTTAAGGAATCCTGCGCCGGAGTCAGGCCGATGCGCGCAGCGCCTGACGGGTGACGACCGGTGCGAATATCTCCAGGAAAATCGTCGACGCCAGGACGACAGTTAAGATTGCCGAGGCCAGGTCCGGGAATCGCTGCGACGCAAGGAGCGCCATGCCGATTGCCACGCCGGCTTGCGGAAACAGGGCCAGACCCAGCCATTTTCGTGTCACTTCGTCCGCGCCGGCAATTCGGCAGCCAATTCGCGCGCCGAGATAGATGCCGGTACAGCGCAGGACGACGTAGGCAACCGTCGCGAATCCCGCATGTTCCAGCGCAGCGGTTTCCAGTGACGCACCGGCGAGCACAAAGAAAAGAATCATGAACGGCCACTCGATACCCTCGATTGCGTGGAACGGGCGCTCGTGGTGCTTCGCCAGGCTGGCTACCGTCGTTCCCATCGTCATTGCCGTCAGAATCGGTGACACCTGGAACCACTCTGCAGCCCCGGCCCCGAGCAGAACGAAACCCATGCCTTCCGCCAACATAGGCTCACCCCGCCGCACACGTCCGGTCAGATAGGCCATGGGGATGCCAAGCGCGATGCCCAGCAACAGACTGCCGCCAATCTCTCTCAGGCCCGAGGCAACTCCGGCGCCGATGCTGGCATCGCCCGCAAGCACGCCCGTAGCCGCCATCACGAGAATGAAAAGTATCAAACCCCAGACGTCGTCGATCGCGACCACCGACAGCAACGTGTCTACGAATTCGCCCTTCGCGCGGAATTCATGAACGACATCGTAGATCGCCGTTGGCGCCGTTGCCGATGCGATCGCTGCGAGCAAAAGCACGATGACCGGGTCCGCCCGCAAAGCGAAAAGCCCGGCCGCCACAACGAGCCATGTGCCGATCACCTTTACGATCGAGATTGTTATGATTTGCGCACCATGCAGCCGCAGGGCAGAAATCGAGACCTGTTGCCCGAGCAGGAAGCCAATGAGCGCCAGCGCGATGTTCGTCAGTGCCGGAAACCACGTCTGCAGAAACGCCTCCGGCAGCAGCGCGAAGCCCGTCGGGCCGAGGGCGAGGCCGCCCAGCAAGAGTAGCGTTACCCGGGGCAAAAACGTAAACCGGCCGATGAGATCGGCGGCGAGACCGATCAGAAACATTATTCCCAGGAGGACAGCAGTTGGAAAATCGTCGAGCGATCCGGTCACCGTGCACTCACCACTATCGACTTCACCCAGCGACTAATGTGTGGGCGATCCAGGATTCGGTCAATCAGGGAAAACCGGCTCTGAGATACGTTCAAATACTTTGAACTACGGCGCCTTCCCGCTCAACGTGACCAACGGCCCATAGTGCTCGGGCCGACGATCGCGAAAAAGCCCCCAGCCGGTGCGCAGCTCGGCGATACTCTCCAGGTCGAAGCTGTGCAGCAACACTTCTTCACGGTCTTCGCTCGCTTCGGCCACCTTGGCGCCTGTTTGATCGGCAATAAATGAAGAACCGTAAAAATCGATCGAGCAGGTTTCGCCGGCTTCCTGACCTATGCGGTTGGACGCGACGAGCGGCGCCATGTTGGCTGCTGCATGACCCTGCATCGTCCTTTGCCAATGATCGCGGCTCTGTACGTGACTGACC
>JAHHOT010000196.1 GCA_018677555.1 Gammaproteobacteria bacterium
GGCGTCAGCTTGCCATTGGCGAAGAATCTGCGAGACTGTTGGGGTCTCGCCGGCGTAATACAAGCATTTCGAGAGGGGGGTTGGTGAATTACGGGCTCTTTGTTTTGTCGATGCTGGCCCTCGCCGCGTGCAATAGCGTTGAAGAGACCCCGACAAATACCCGCAGCGGTGCCGCCAACTCCATTACCGGCGCTGAAATCAGGCAACACATGGAAGTGCTCGCCGCAGATGACATGCGCGGTCGTGCGGCAGGTACAGCGGATTACGACCGGGCAGCCGACTACGTGGCCGATCGCTATCGCAAGATTGGCCTGCTGCCGCTTGGTGACGGCGGCAGCTACTTCCAGTCCATCCGGTTTTTCGAGACACGGCTGGCACCGGGTTCCGCTTCGTTTTCGGTGGCCAGGGACGATAGCCAGGTCGAACTCGTGTTTCGAGACGACTTCATTCGCGCAGGCGGCTACGGCGAGCAGGACGAGGACATTACCGCGCCGCTCGTATTCGTCGGTCACGGAATTGTTGCCCCGGAATACGGACATGACGATTTCGCGGACGTCGATGTAGCCGGCAAGATACTGGTGTCACTGAGCGGCGCTCCGCCGGGGTTTGCGACGGACCAGCGTGCATTCTATTCGTCGAGTCGCGGCAAACAGGCAATTGCAATGGAGCGGGGTGCTGTCGGCATAATCAATGTGCGCACGCCGGTCGACCAGAAGCGCAGACCGTGGGAGCGATACCTCGCCGGCGTAGGTTCGCCCGGCATGCGCTGGCTCGACGAGGAGGGAGCGCCACACCAGGGATACCCGCAGCTGGCGGGTAGTGCGACGGTCAGCGAAGCCGGCGCGGAGAAGCTTTTCGCGCTCGCCGATGCGGATCTTGACGCACTTTTTACAAAACACGCGGCCGGTGATACCGGCAGTTTTGATATGGACATTAGCGCCACGCTCGGCCGCCGGTCGAATCAGCGTACGGTCAGGTCGTCCAATGTCGTTGGAATGCTGAAAGGCAGCGATCCGGAGTTACGCGGCCAGTACATCGTGTACACGGCGCACCTCGATCACATCGGAGTGCGCCCGGGCAGCGACGGCGATGATATTCACAACGGCGCCTACGACAATGCAGCCGGCATCGGCACCATTCTCGAGATCGCCGCGGCGATGGCGGTCATGGACACGGGACCGCGCCGCTCGATCATTTTTGCCGCGGTTACCGCGGAGGAAAAAGGCCTGCAAGGTTCCAGTTACTTTGCAATGAACCCGCCCGTTCCCGCCGAGCAGCTGGTCGCGAACATCAATATCGATATGCCGTATCTCGGTTTCCCGGTGGGCGACGTGCATGCTTTCGGCGCCGAGCATTCGACTTTGCTGTCTGCCGTGCAGGAAGCAACAATCCTGTCCGGGCTCGAGCTGACGCCGGACCCGCTGCCGGACGAGGTGCGCTTTGTCCGTTCAGACCAGTTCTCTTTCGTGAAACAGGGAGTACCCGCGCTGGCGCTCAAGCCGGGGTCCATGTCCCTGGATCCGGCGACAGACGGCGCTGCTGCACTCGATGACTTCCTGAAGAATCACTATCATCGCGCCAGCGACGACCTGTCATTGCCGTACGACAACGCCGCCGCAGAACGATTCGCGCGCACCGGGCTACTGGTGGGGCTGATCGTCGCCGACAGGCAGGCGCGCCCGCGCTGGAACGACGGCGACTTTTTTGGCGACAAGTTCGCGCGCTAGTCATCGATGTCGCGGCGAGGGCGCCGCTCGTACAGAACGCTGGTCGCGGTCGCAATGTAGGAGCGCCGCCCCCGGCGCGACTGCGACAGTGATCAATTATCGCGGCGAGGGCGCCGCTCGTACAGAACGCTGGTTGCGGTCGCAATGTAGGAGCGCCGCCCCCGGCGCGACTGCGACGGTGATCAATTATCGCGGCGAGGGCGCCGCTCGTACGTAAGCCTGGTAGCAGTAGCAAGGTAGAAGCGCGACCACCAGTTACTAGTATGCCGCGACGCCGCCGTCGGCCGCACGCGAATCGGCAGCGCCGGACAGCACACCCGTTTCCGGATCGCGGTACACAGCCATTGCCGAGCCGATGCCGGATACTTCGCGGATCCGGTGGCCGCGTTCTTCGTAGATGCGGCGGGAATCGGCGGAAATTCCCCAGGACTCGAAGCGCGTAACGTCCGGCAGCCACTGATGGTGGATACGCGGGGCCTCCATGGCCTGTGCGATCGACATCTCATGGTCGATGACATTAAGTATCGTTTGCATCGTCGTGTTGATGATGGTCTTGCCACCGGGACTGCCGGTCGCAAACAGCGGCACACCGTTCTTCGCGACGACGGTCGGTGTCATGCTGGAGAGCATGCGTTTCTCGGGGCGAATGCGGTTTGCGGGCGTGCCGATTGCGCCTTGTTCGTTGGTAACGCCGGGCTGTGCGTTGAAATCTCCCATCTCGTTGTTGAGGAGAAAACCGGCGCCTTCCACGACAATGTGCGAGCCGTAGCTCCATTCCAGCGTGTAAGTCAGCGACACCATGTTGCCGTCTTTATCCACCACGGAGAAATGCGTCGTGTCCTCGCTTTCGTACCGTTGCGCGAACTGCGACGGATTGCTGTCCGACTTGAAGTCGGGGTCGATGCTGTTTCGCAGGCGTTCCGCGTAAGCTTTTGACGTCAAGCGATCCAGCGGCATGTCCTCGTTGAAATCCGGATCGCCGAGGTGATTGGCGCGGTCGGCGTAGGCACGGCGCATCGTTTCAGTCAGCAGGTGCATGTACATGCCGGTGTTGTGGCCAATGCTCTTCAGGTCGTATCCCTCGAGGATGTTGAGCATTTGCGCGAGCACCACACCACCAGAGCTCGGCGGCGGCATGCTGACGATTTCGTAACCGCGATAGTTGCCCTTGATCGGCTCGCGCTCAACCGCACGGTATCGTTCCAGGTCCTCGCGCGTAATCAGGCCGCCGTTTTTCTTCATGAACTCGGCGATCAAGCGCGCGGTTTCGCCCTTATAAAAACCGTCGCTGCCCTGTTGCTGGATCCGTTCCAGTGTTGCCGCCAGGTCAGACTGGATCCAGGTGTCGCCCGGCTCGTAGGATGATCCATCCGGCCGGAAGAAAACGTCCATCGAGCTCGGGTGACGTACGAACAGGCGGCGGCTGCGATTGAAGTCGTCGTAGAGCTTCCAGGTGATCGGTATTCCATTGGCGGCGAGTTCTACAGCCGGTTCGACCAATTCGCTCCAGCCGAGCTTGCCGTACTTCCTGTGCGCCATCTCGAGGCCCGCGACCGTGCCCGGTACACCGACGGCCAGAATGCCGATGTGATTGGACATCTGCCGCACATTGCCTTCGTCGTCCAGGTACATGTCCTCCGTTGCTGCAAGCGGCGCCTTTTCGCGGAAATCGAACGCCGCGGTTTCCCCGTCGGCTCCGTGATAGACGAGGAATCCGCCGCCGCCGATATTGCCAGCCGTCGGCCAGGTAACCGCCAGGGCAAAAGCGGTTGCGACCGCAGCATCGATGGCATTGCCGCCTTTTCTCAACGCCTCGAGGCCGACCTCGGATGCAGTCATGGACGATGATGCGACTATGCCATTCTTGCCGCGAACAGGTGTTCGCCCGGCGGTCTCCGCCACCGTGGCATACAGTAGAAATACACTGGCTATTGCACTGATGACCAGTGCGCGTATTTGCGTGAAATGCACTTTAGAAGCTTCCCCGGGGTTACGACCGATACATTGAATGCGCATGTTCCATTGCGCGCGGAGGTTTTTCAATAGATTCTTGTCCTGTCCCAAGTTTTCAGTCGATTTCGTGCCCGAGCCATCCGCCATCTCGCTGTTGCCCGTTCTGGTCACTCTGTTCGTCGCGCTAACGGTGCGCAACGTGCTGGTCGGCTTGTTCTGCGGTGTACTTACCGGTGCCGTAATGCTCACCGAGACGGGATTGCTGCGCTTCTTTCCGGAGCTGGTCAGGGACTTCCTGGTGCCGCAGGTGGCCGACAGCTATAACGCGAGCGTCCTCGTGCTGCTTGCTTTCATTGGCGGTTTTGTAAAGCTGATTGAGCGCTCCGGCGGTGGAGCAGCGTTTGCCGCCACAGTCGTCCGCTGGGTCACGGATAAAGTTCGCGCCCAGCTGGGCGCCTGGCTCGGCGGCATCATGATTTTCTTTTCGGATCTTGGCACGCCGCTGATCGTGGGACCGGTATTTCAGCCGTTGACTGACCGCCTTGGCGTCTCGCGGCAGAAGCTGGCGTTCATTCTCGATTCGACGTCGTCGCCCGTTGCCATCCTCGTGCCGTTCATCGGCTGGGGTGTCTTCACGATGAGCGTCATTGCCGACGCATTTGGAGCGAACAACGTCGCACAAAGCGAGTGGGATGCATTCGTCGCGGCAATTCCGTTTCAGTTCTATGCCTGGCTGGCAATCTCGATGGTGCCGTTGCTTACAGTAATGCGTTTCGACTTCGGTCCGATGCGCATCGCGGACACGGAGGCCTCGGCGGCGCCCATCGCCACGGAACACCGTAACGAAGAATCAGCTGCGCGCCCGGTATTCGTCTGGCTGCCGCTGCTGGTCCTGGGAGCGACGCTTTTCACCACGTTGACGCAGCTCGGTTTTCCATTCCAGCAAGTTGCTGGCTCCGAGTTTCGCGCAGGGCTTTCGGCAGCTTATTTCCTCGCGGCGATTACGCTTGTTGCCCTGATGCTCTGGTTTCGCGCGGCCGCTGCCGTGTCGGCCATCGCCACGTACATCGAGGGGATGACCGGCATGATGCCCATCGCCGCGACGCTCGTGCTTGCCTGGGCGCTCGGCAGCGTCTCGGAGGCCCTGGGTACCGGCCTGTTCGTTGCCGAAGTGGCGCGCGACGGGATTCCCGGCTGGCTATTGCCTTCGGTCACGTTCCTTCTTGCTGCAATTATCTCGTTTGCGAGCGGTTCCTCCTGGGGCACGATAATTATCATGATGCCACTCGCGGTGCCCGCGGCCCTCGCGACCGGCGCGACCATGCCGGTCGTGATCGGTGCCGTGTTGTCGGGCGGTCTTTTCGGCGATCATTCCTCTCCCGTTTCCGAAACCACCATCCTCTCATCGACCGGCGCCGGCACGACCCCGCTGGCGCACTTCCAGACGCAACTGCCGTATGCGCTGACGAATGGCGTGATCGCGCTCGCGGGGTATCTGGTCGCGGGCGCGACCGCCTCGCCGGCGCTCGTGTTGCCGGTGATCGCTCTACAGCTTATCGTGATATGGGTGCTGCGTCGCAAAGCTGCGGTCGCCGTGGAATAATCGGGACCAGGTCCTGCAACGGAACGTCTGGATAACATCTTGAAGCCCCGCGCTCGTTCACAGAGCATTCGAAACCGAATTGCCGCGTCAAGCGGATTTTCTGGCAATTGAATAACCAGCGGCTTTCCCGCGTTCTTTTCATCTTCGCGCTGGTTTTCGCGGGCGAAATGATTTTCAGTCTGCCGTTTCATACGACGCGCTATTTCAGGCCGACTTTCCTGGATGTCTTCGATTTTTCAAACACGCAGCTGGGCGACGTGTTCGCGTTCTACGGCGTCACGGCGATGTTTTCCTATTACATCGGTGGCCCGATCGCGGATCGCTTCTCGCCGCGCGGACTCATGGTTTTTTCCCTGGCGACGACCTCTGCCGGCGGGCTTTACCTGCTCACTGTTCCCGGCTTCGTCGGCACCGCAACCGTATTTGGCTGGTGGGGTATTACCACGATATTCCTGTTCTGGGCAGCAATGATCCGCGCGACCCGCGAATGGGGCGGCGACCTCTCGCAGGGCCTCGCGTTCGGTATTCTCGACGGCGGCCGCGGAATTATCGCCGCGGCGATGGCGGTCTTCGCGGTCACAGTTTTTGCGCTGTACATGCCCGACGACGCGCGACTGGCCAGCGACGCGGAACGGCTTGCGGGATTTCGCTCGGTCATCATTTTTTACTCGGGCAGTACGCTGCTCGCCGCGGTACTGGTGTGGCTGATCATTCCGCCAATGACACCGCCGCCCTTCGATCGGCGACCATCGCCGCTCAACGGCATGCTCCAGGTCATGCGCCGTCCTGTCGCGTGGACCCATGCGCTGGTCATCATCGCCGCTTACTGCGGCTACAAGGGACTCGACAACTATTCGCTTTATGCTGTGCAGGTCCTCGGTATGGACGAGGTCGAAGCGGCGAGGTTTACAGCCTGGGCAGGCTACCTCAGGCCGGTCGGTTGTATTGCCGCGGGCATCGTTGCAGATCGCGTCGGGGCGGCACTGACCAGCGGCGTTTCGTTCGTGTTGCTCATCGTTATTTATGGGGTTCTCAGTTTCGCGGCGCCCTCGCCATTCTGGACCAATGTCATTTTCGCCAACCTGCTGGTGAGCTATCTCGCCATTTATGCGTTTCGTGGCCTTTACTACGCGCTGCTCGAAGAGACGCGGGTGCCGAAGCATCTGACCGGCACGACCGTGGGATTCGTTGCGTTTCTCGGCTACACACCGGACGCATTTTTCGGCCCGGTCACCGGTCGGATTCTCGACGCCGCGCCAGGCCTCCCCGGCCACCAGAACTTCTTTCTGTTTCTGACCCTGATGTCTTTCCTGGGGCTGATTGCGGTCATCGCGCTGGCGGCGCTGAACCGACGCCTCGCCGCCCCCGCCGTGTAAAAGCGCGAAAATGGGGACATTCTGCGTTTCCGCCGGCGGAAACGCAGAATGTCCCCATTTACGTCGGGAAATGCAGAATGTCCCCGTTTGCTTCTGCAGTTGTGCGGCTCGGCGCCGCAAATCACACGTATAATGCGGCGGCAATAATAACGAAACGGATCCGTGCCCATGTCCCAGACCCGACCGCCGTCGCTGATAGACGCGCTGATACCCGTCGTCTTGCTGATGGCAATGCTGTTTCTGTCGGTCTACCTGTTCGGCGACAGTTCGTCCTCGGGGCCGAACCAGATCGTGCTGATCGTCGGAGCGGCGATTGCTTCGGGAATCGCGCTGAAGAACGGCTTTCGCTGGGCAGAGCTGTTGAAAGCCATCGTCGCCGGCATCAGCACCGCGATGGGCGCAATTCTCATCCTGCTGTCTGTCGGTGCATTGATTGGTACCTGGCTGATGTCGGGCACTGTGCCGTCACTCATCTACTACGGACTCGAGGTGCTCAACCCGAGCATTTTTTACGCGGCGGCTTGCATTATTTGCGCCATTTCAGCGCTCGCCACGGGCAGCTCCTGGACCGTGGCCGGCACTATCGGGGTTGCGCTGATCGGGGTTGCGATGGGGCTGGGCCTCAACCCGGCCATCGCTGCCGGCGCCATCATTTCCGGTGCGTACTTCGGCGACAAGATGTCGCCGCTGTCGGACACGACCAATCTGGCTCCCGCCGTCGTGGGTACCGACCTGTTCACGCACATTCGTCACATGGCCTGGACTACCGGGCCGTCGATCGTCATCGCGCTTATCCTCTTTACGTTTATCGGTTTCGGCGCGGAATCGGTCGCCGATACCGCGGCGCTCGATCGTTTGAAAGCGACGATCAGCGACTCGTTCGAAATTTCACTGATTGCGTTGGCGCCGCTGGCAATCGTGTTTTACATGGCTTACAAGAAGGTGCCGCCATTGCCGACCATTCTTTTCGGTGCCTTGCTTGGCGGGATCCTGGCCGTAATCCTGCAGCCAGGCGTGGTACTCGCTTTTGCAGACTCGCCTGAACTGGCAACGTCACTGGCGATGACCAAAGGTGTGTGGCTTGCGCTGGCGCATGGCTTCGTTTCTGCGACCGGCGTAGCGGAAGTCGACGATCTGCTGTCACGCGGTGGCATGGAATCAATGCTGAATACAATCTGGTTGATACTCTGTGCGCTGTCCTTCGGTGCGGTGGTCGAGCACACCGGTATGTTGAAGCGCCTGATCGAGTCCGCGCTGAGGGCGGCGAAATCCACCGGCACGCTCATCATGACCGTGGTGTTGAGCGCGATCGGCATTAACGTGCTCGCCGCCGACCAGTATATTGCGATTGTACTGCCCGGAAAGATGTTCAAAGCCGAGTTCAAAAAGCGCAACCTGGAACCGAAGAATCTCTCGCGCGTCGTCGAGGATTCGGGCACGCTTACCTCGCCGCTGGTGCCGTGGAATACCTGTGGCGTTTACATGGCATCGACCCTCGGCGTTGCTACTCTGGCCTACGCGCCATTTGCATTCTTCAACCTGATTAATCCGCTGGTCTCGATATTCTACGGTTTTACCGGCATTTCCATCGAAGAGATCGACGAGTCTGCGGAACCGGTTGCCGCGTAGAGAGCACATCGTTCGCCAGGAATACCCGTGATACTGATACCGCACCATCGCAGTCCGCCAGGGCTGTCGCTCACCGCCTTGCTGCTGCTGATGTGGTCCGGATCGGCCGTTGCCGGTGGCGGCGTCGTGTTGTCCAAGGACACCTGCATCATCACGATAGGGTTCTATACCGCGCACTTCACCGCGTACCAGCCACAGAGCACGGGCAACGAAGAGTTTTGCGAGGACTTGCCGGCGATTGGCGAGTCGATTTTCGTGCTGGACTACCTGCACGACAGCCTTAAAGAGGTGCCGGTGGATTTTCGCATCATCAAGGACGTGACCGGCACCGGGCGCTTCGCGAAATGGGAAGACGTCGAACGGCTGGGCGATATCGAACCGCACAGCGTGTTTTACCAGGCGCCGATCGTGCGCAGCGACGGCAGTTATCGTGTCGTCTACGAGTTTCCCGAAAAAGGAGACTACATCGGCATCGTGACCGCGGGTCACCCGAGCAACGATAATATCTACTACTCTGTGTTTCCGTTCAGTGTCGGCGAAACGAAATTCCCGCTCTGGATCGCCTTCGTGGCCGTAGCGGTTCTGTTCGTGTTGCTCATTCGCCTGGCGACGAAAGCGCGCCCGGGGCAGGCGCGGGAAGCGTAACGATGGATTTCCTGCGCAGGCACTGGATGTTGCTGCTGGCATTGCTGGTCGCCGCGTTGGCATGGCCGCCCCAGTGGTATCCGCTACCGCTGCGAGTGCAGTTGACACGCTGGTTCGGGGCAGCGGACTACCGGCCAATGCCGGAGTCACTGGACCCCGCGTCGCTCGAGGCGGAGGAATTCTGCCCCGCCGATCCCTCGGGCTGGCGCGAGGCACAGGACATCGATGGTGTGTCGATCGCCGCATCACCGCCCTGCGCACCGGACAATCCGTATGCGGTTGCCGCGTTCGTCAGGGGCACCAACAACGTGTCTCGCGACACCTTGATGCGCAGCGGCCTGACGCCGGATGCGGTGACAAAGGGCCGCGACCTGGATGGCGACGGCGATCCCGACGAGATACATATCCGCCTGGAAGTGGCCGAACTTAACGGCAGTTCGGGAATACGGCCCGATCCGGTCGTGCAATACGACATTGCGCCCGGCATCCGTCCCGGAATGTGGGTATTCACGCCGAAGTTCACGGGAATGGCCGTCGAGAACTTCGAATCGAATATCGCCCGATACTCGCTGCGCCTGCCATCGCCGGCGTTACGGGTGGAGCAGGGCGACACCGTACGCATCACGCTCGAAAACAGTCACTACATGCCGCACACCCTGCATTTGCACGGTGCGGACCACGCCTTCGTCGACGTCACAGGCGAGGGCAACGACGGCGTGCCGATGACCAGCGAAGTGCCGGTGCTGCCGGGAAATGCGCGCACTTACGAGCTAAAGCCGCGCGTGGCTGGCAGCATGTTTTATCACTGTCACGTGCAGCCGCACGTGCACGTGATGATGGGGCTGCAGGGGCTTTTCGTCATCGAGGAGAACCGGCCAGGCAATTTCGTGCAGACGATGAATATTGGTGCGGGGCTTGTTCGCGCACCATCCGTCGGCGTTGGCGAAAACTACGACAGCGAGTATGACCTGCATTACATGGACCTCGACCGCGAACTGAGTGAGCGCATACAGCAGTCGAATGATCCGCGTCTGATCACGCAATCGATGCACCGCGACTATGACGTTACGGACGCCACGCAGGATTATTTCACGGTCAACGGCAAATCCTTTCCTTACACGTTTCGCGAATCGCTGGTCGTGGCGAACCAGGGAGAGCGCATCAAGCTTCGCGTGGTGAACGGCGGCGCCAAGGGTATCGCGCTCCATACGCATGGCCACAAGTTCGTCGTTACGCACAAGGACGGGATAGCAAGACCCGTCGCCACCCAATCACCGCAGGACGTCGTCTGGCTTGCCACCGCGGAGCGTGTCGACCTGTCGCTGCAGACGACGAACGATGGCCTGCATTCCTACGGTCCCGGCATATGGCCCTTCCACGATCACCAGAACAGCGGCGTAACGAACGACGGCATAGGGCCCGGCGGCAACATCAGTGCGATCGTCTATGCGGACTACCTGGCAGCCGATGGCTGGCCGCGCACACGCGGTGTCGCATGGGATCAGTACTTCACCGAGGAGTACTATCGCAAGCAGGTTCCCATCTGGGAAAGTTATGCACCCGGCCTGTTTTCAGACGTCGGCGGGGACCGGTCTTTGCTGCTGCGGCTGCTGGTATTCGCCCTCGCACTGGGTACCGCTGTCGCACTGCTGGTTGCACCGGCGTTCAGGAAAAAGTCGTGATGCGTCTTTCGATCATTTGCATGGTGTTGCTGGCATCCACCGCGATTGCGCAGGATCATTCCGCGCATCATCGCATGCATATGTCGGAGAGCGGCATCGTGATGAACCAGAACGCGAATGAGCTGCCAATCGGTTGCGACGCGATAAGTCGCGATCACGAGTTCACCATTCACGGTGGCAAGAAGTATGTGGCGGGCAAACCGGGATTGACGTTCGGCATGAGCCAGCACGAGGTGAGGGTCGAGCCGTGCAGCCGCGTGACCGTTACATTCGTCAACGAAGACGAGATCCGGCATCAGTGGATGGTGCACGGACTGCCCAAGTATCTTTATCCGACCGGCATGTTTCATATCGAGGCGATGGGCCGGCAGCGTCAGACGGGCACGTTTATCGTTCCCGCCGAGGACCGTAACTACCTTATTCACTGTGACATGGCGCAGCACATGGAGAAGGGCATGCGCGGACAGCTCGTGGTGGGGCGCGGCAGTGGCGACCTGTGGGGTATAGCCGGCGTCAGTGACGCATTTTATCGAAGCAGCTATTTGCCGCGACATGTTGGCTGGTGGGCCGTAACCGCTGCGCTCGTGGCTTTTGCCCTGGCATGGAGGTGGCGGCTGCACCGCCCATAGTTGGACGGGCGTTAGCCTGAGAGGCACCGACTATGCGAAGATCGGGCGCGTGGATATAACCCAGAACAAGAACTCCACGGCACTGATCAGTGCGGCCGCTGTCGTCGTTCTCATTTTTGGCATGCAGGCGGCAAAAGTCCTGCTCGTGCCATTCCTGCTGGCCGTTTTTTTCGCCTTGATTTGTGTGCGGCCGATGCTGTGGCTGCAGGCGCACCGGGTGCCGTCGGTGTTCGCTGCTTTGCTCGTCGTATCCGCGCTGATGCTTGTCCTGTTCGCGCTGGGTTCGATCGTCGGTACGTCCATCGCCGGATTCACGGCGGCGCTGCCGGACTATCAAAACGCGCTTGCGACGAAAATGCAGACCGCGATCGATTTTATCGAGGGCATCGTTGGTGACGACATTTCGGTCGACAGCCTGCGCAACGCGCTCGATCCCGGTCGCGCAATGGGGATGGCAGCCGGCTTGCTGACCGCGCTTCGCGGCGTGCTCACCAACACATTTCTCATACTGTTCACGATGGTGTTCATCCTGCTGGAGGCGACGAGTTTTCAGACGAAGGCCAAGGCGGCTTTCGGAACCGCCACCCGAACCTTCGATGGGCCGCGGCAGTTTCTCGACGATCTGGGCCGTTATCTCGGCATCAAGACCGTGGTCAGTATCGTGACCGGCATCGTCGTCGGCATCATGACTGCTGCGTTCGGGCTCGATTTTCCCCTCTTGTGGGCCATGCTGGCGTTTCTGTTTAACTACATTCCCAACATCGGATCGATCATCGCGGCGGTGCCGGCCGTGTTGCTCGCCCTGGTGCAGCTCACGGCGCCGGAGGCGCTCGGCATTGCCATAGGCTACGTCGCCATCAACACGGTCATCGGCAATATTGTCGAGCCGCGCCTGATGGGCTACGGGGTCGGCGTGTCTCCCCTGATCGTATTCGTCGGCCTGGTTTTCTGGGGCTGGGTGTTCGGTCCGGTCGGCATGCTGCTATCCGTGCCACTGACAATGGGCCTGAAGCTGGGGCTCGAGAGCAACGACAACACGCGCTGGATCGCCATCCTCGTCGGATCCGAGGCGGATGCAGAATATGCGCTCGCGCAACGAAAACGCGACGAGGCTGCGCAGGAAGCCGAACAGGCGCAAAACGCCTGAGCGCCGTTTCTATTTCGCCCAGTTCGGCTCGTTGCCGGGTTTCCATTTAATGCTGCAGCCGATACTCGGCGTCTGCACATCGTTCACCGCGTAACCGCCGAGTACCGCATCAAGCGCGGACCGCAGGTCGTCGCCGGTTACCGGCAGGGAGTTGCCGGGCCGGCTGCCGTCGAATTGCCCGCGGTACACCAGGCCCATCTTGCCGTCGAACAGGAAAAAATCGGGGGTGCAGGCGGCTTCATAGGCCTTGGCGACTGACTGGTCCTCGTCGAGCAGGTAAGGAAAACGATAATCCTGCGCCGCGATCTCTTCCTTCATCCTGGCGGGACCGTCAGCCGGATACGCTTCGACATCGTTGCTGTTGATGGCAAAAACAGCAACGCCCTGCTTGATGTAATGGGCGCACAAGCTGCTCACCTCGGTACGGATGTGCTGCACGTAGGGGCAATGATTCGACAGGAACATCACCAGCGTCGCAGGCGCACCCTCGGCGTCAGCGAGCGCGTGTTTGTTGCCGTCCGGATCCGGCAATGAAAAGAATGGTGCCAGGCTGCCCAATGGCAGCATTCGTGAGTTGACCGCAGCCATCGCTACCTCCCGCTGTCTTCGCTACGCAGTTATACCGCGATATGTTGCCAGGCGCGACCGCGCCACATGGACACGAAGATAGCTGACTGGAGCGATCGTGTCAGGCCCTGCAGGACCCAGATGCCGAGAAGTCCGAAGCCAAGAACCGGGCCGACGACGAAAGCCGCGGGAAGCAACAGGAACCATTGCGTGCCGACGCTGGTAAACATGACGCGTTTGGCGTCACCGGCACCGAGCAGGCCATGCATGAAGGCAAATCCCAGTGCCTCGATCGGCATGGTCAGGCCAACCAGCCGCATCGGCCAGCGTGCCAGTTCGCGCGTTGCGTCATCGTGAATGAAGATCGACGAAACCAGGTCCGGCAGCAACCACAGCGGCAGACCAAGCACCGTCAGCAACACTGCGGTGACTTTTGCTACGTCCCAGGCCCAGCTATAGGCGTCGTCCGGTTCGCCGCGACCCAGTGCCTGGCTCACCAGCGTCGTGCATGCTATGCCGAGACCCAGTCCGGGCAAAATCGCGAACAGCGTCACTGTGATCAGGACGTTGGCGGCCGCGAGTTCGGGCGTGCCCACCCGGCCGATGATCCAGAACAACGCGACGAAGCCGGCAGCGAAGAACAATTGCTGCACGCCGGCCGGGATCGATATCCGCACGAGCGACAGCGTTTCGTCGCGGCTGGCGCGCGAGTGCAGGAAACCATGCGACCTCGCATGTTTGAAGCCCAGGTAGAAGTAGACCGCGGTGCCGAATGCCATTGAGATCGCGCTGGCAAGGCCGGCGCCTTCGGTGCCCATCCTTGGGGCGCCCAGATTGCCGAAGATCAGCGCATAGTTGAGGATGATATTGCAGGCGTGCATCAGTATCAGCGTAATCATGTACAGCCGTGACAAGTCGAGGGCGTTCCAGTAGCCGCGAAAGGCGAAATTCATCCCAACGAAAACGATCGCTGCCAATCGCCACTGCAGGTAGGGGAGGCCCTCGCGAATAACCGCCGGGTCGTCGTTCAGCAGCGGGTAGAAGTGCCCGGAGGCGTAGATGACGACTACTGAAAATACGGGGGCGATCACGACGACGATCAGCAGCGCCGTATTCAGCACCATTGCGGCCCGGTCGACGTTGCCTTCGCCTTTTTTGCGCGCCGCAAGCGTTTGTACGCCGGTGGAAATTCCCAGTATGAGCGACATGCACATGTAATTCACAAACCCGCCGAGGCCGACCGCAGCCAGCGCGGCGTCTCCGAGAAAGCCAACCATCGCCGTGTCGATGATATTGAGAAGGTTCTGCGACAGCATGCCGCCGATGATCGGCAGCGCGAGCAAGGTAATTCGGTTGAAGCGGTTCGGATCCATTATTGTTGTTATTCTTCCTGCCGGTTTCCTTTTAGCGGGCGGAACGATGACCTGGATCGAGACGATTTCTTACAACGATGCGACAGGCAAGCTGAAAAAACTGTACGACCGTATCAAGGGCCCGAACAACAACGTCGACAATATTATGCTTGCGCACAGCCTGCGGCCTCATACCATGGAAGGTCACATGGCGCTTTACAAGCACGTGCTGCACAATTCGCGAAACCGGCTGGACAAGTCCTACCTCGAGACGATTGGTGTGTACGTGTCCATACTCAATAGCTGTGACTACTGCGCAGAGCATCATTTTGCCGGGCTTTCGCGCCTGCTCAAGGATGATTCGAGAGCCGCGACGATACGAAGTTCCCTCGAACGCGGCAACCCGGCAAGCGCGTTCGGGGGGAAAGAGCTGGCGGGCTTGCTGTACGCCGGAAAACTGACCACGGCGCCGGCGTCACTGTCGCGGGACGATATCCGCATGCTGCGAGACAGTGGCTTCAGCGACGGTGAAATACTGGAGTTGAACCAGGTCGCCGCCTATTTCGCGTATGCGAACCGCGCCGTGCTCGGTCTCGGCGTCGATACTCAAGGCGACATCATCGGTCTCTCGCCCGGTGACTCGGATGATTCGGAAAACTGGCGTCATTCCTGATCCGCGGCTGCTTCGCGGAAGCTGCGCAGCCTGACGCCGGCAAGGGCAGCAAACAGTGCGCACAGGAAGCCGGTGACGAGCACGGCCTGACCCAGACCCCAGATGCTGGCAGCGATACCGACGCCCAGGCCACCAAAGGCGGTTCCGCCGAATGCCATGATGCCCCAGATGCCGCTGACACGGCCGCGTATCTGGTCGGCGACCGTGGACTGCAGCAGTATTTGCGAGCCAACGCCCACCAGCGACAGCACGAAACCAAGAAGCGTCACCACTGCGATGCCGGCCGCGAACGCCGTCACCTCGGCGAGCAGCATGTTCAGCAGGCCGCCGATCACCAGCAACACACCGACAATTCGAATCCGCAGCCAGGTCGGACCGCGCGCCAGCATCACACCACCCACAATCGCGCCGGCGCCCACGGCGGCGGTCAGGGTCGCCAGTCCCGAGGCGCCGCGCTGGAACACCGCATCGGCGAACGCCGGCAGCATTTCGAGCGGGCCGCGACCAAAACAGGCGGAGACCGCAGTAATGGCAAGCAGGGCGCGTATAGCCTTGTGTTGCAGGACGTAGCTGAATCCGTCTTTCATCTCCTGCCATACGTTACTTCGCTGGTGCGCACCCTGTTCAGACGGTCGCAGCTCTATGCTCAGCACCGCGATCAACAGCGCGACGTAGGACACGGCGTTCAGCGCGAATGCCGCTGCGACGCCTTTCCACGCAATGACGAAGCCGGCGATCGCCGGCCCGATGAAGCGGGACACATTGAACGCGATCGAGTTCGTCGCAATGGCGCTTTGCAACTGTGCCTTGCTGACAATGTTCGGCACCAGTGCGAGCCTGACCGGCATGTGCGCGCCATCCAGCGTGCCCTGCATCAGTGCGAACAGGCTCAGGACGTAAATATCCATGTTGCCGAGGGCTGTGAGCAGCGCAAGCAGCAGGTTGTTCATGACGCTGAGCGAGTTGATAAAAACCGAGGCGGCCTGGCGGTCGAAACGGTCGGCGAGTACGCCGAACAGCGGGCCGAACAGCACGACCGGCGCGAACTGCGTAAAGGTGACGACCCCGACCCAGAATTCGGATTGCGTCAGTTCCCATGCATACCAGCCCAGTGCGACGCGGTAGATCCACAGGCCGTGCAGCGAAACGATGCTGCCGCCGATATATATCTGGAAGCTGCGGTTGGTCCATGCAGAGCTGCTGTCCTCCTTATCCGCCATCGAGCTGCTCCGCCTGGTTTGCTGTCTCTAAATTGTCGCGTCGTAAAGTCAATTCTCTGTCGCTGATGTGCATCGCATCCTGCAGTGCTATTCTGCATCGATGGCTTTGTTCGAAGTACCGAGGCCGAGCGTAGGAATTGCGGGCTCGGACGATGTGTTCCCGGTTCACCGGATTTACTGCATCGGCAAGAATTATGCCGCACATGTGCGTGAGATGGGCGGCAATCCGCAGCGCAGCGAGCCGGTGTATTTCCTGAAGCCGGCTGACAGCGTTGTTCGCAGCGGTGCAACGATTCCGTATCCGCCCCGCACGAGCGACCTGCATCATGAAATCGAGCTGGTGGTCGCCATCGGCCGTGGTGGCTCGAACATTGCTGCAGAGGATGCCGCGTCGCATATCTTCGGCTACGCCGTCGGCATCGACCTCACGCGCAGGGACCTGCAGGCAGCCGCGAAGGACAAGGGGGCGCCGTGGGATACGGCCAAGAGTTTCGAAAACGCCGCGCCGATCTCTGTCATCCGCCCCGCGGCGCAAACCGGGCACCCGGACAGCGGCCGGATCTGGCTTGAGGTCAACGACGAGGTGCGCCAGGACGGCGATATTGCCGACATGATCTGGCCGGTGGCGGACGCGATCGCGGATCTTTCCACGTTCTACACGCTGGCGGCCGGTGACCTCCTGTTTACGGGTACTCCCGAGGGTGTCGGCGCGCTGCAGCCCGGCGACCGCGTTGCCGGCGGCGTCAGCGGCATCGCCGAGATATCGCTGCAAATTTCCAATCGGTGAAAATCGTGACACAAAGCCGCGCCTGATACCGAATTCGCTGGTATCTAAGGGGCTCAGCAGGTAAAGCCGGGACCCGCAGGGACCTGCCCCGGGAGAAGCGGATGAAACAGATTCTGACAGTGGTTGCGTTGTTGCTACCTATTGCAGCGTTCGCGCAGGACGCTGAGCCGGAGGCTCTGACTCCCGACCAGCTGCAGCAGCGCAACGGTGTTCAGTACGCGATCGATGCCGACACCCCCTATACCGGCGTGGTCGTCGAAAACTACGAAGACGGGCAGATCAGGCGCAAGGAAAACCTGGTCGACGGCAGGAAAGACGGCCTGCAGAACCGCTGGCATGAAAACGGCATGATGGCCTACGAGGGCAGCTACTCGGCCGGCCAGCCACGCGGCGCGCAGACCTGGTGGTACGAAAACGGCGCCAAGCGGCTGGAGCGTGACCTCGACGGCGGCAACGGCCGCGTCACCGAGTGGTACGAAAACGGTAACAAGAAATCCGAAACGTTTTACGTCGACGGCCGCACGCACGGGCTTTCGATCCAGTGGTTCGACGACACGACCAAAAAGAGCCAGGTCGACTACCTCAACGGCAAGCAACACGGCGCGGCGACCTGGTGGCATGCGAACGGCATGAAGCGCCTCGAAGGCGAGCTCGCCGACGGGAAAAAAGACGGCACATGGCGCCACTGGGCAGAAGACGGCACGCAGCTGTCAGAAGTCGAATACAGCGCGGGCGCACCGGTCGAGAGAACCGCCGAAGAGGCGGGCTAGGCGTCAAAAAAACCCCGGCACAGGGCCGGGGTTAGTCGATCAATCCTGTCGCAGATATCAGCGTGTCGGCTTACTGCGGCCGTGCAATAAATCCGAGGGTGGTTGTGCCGTCATCGTAACTGCCGACGACCTCGCCCGAGTTCTTGATGCCGCCCACAAACGTGGCAGTAGCGCCCGGGAAGTGCAGCAGGTCTTCGTCCGGAACGGGTATGGTCTGGCACTGCGTGCCGTCGAGCTCGACGACGAAGCCTTTGATCAAGCCGCTACCGGGATCATCGACCCAACCGGCGATCGTCCCCGAATCGGTGATGCCGCGTGCTCTGGTCGCCTCACCGTTGACGCTGAAGTAGGTAACGGTTCCGTCTGCGCTGCGCCGCCAGCCGAGACGCACGAACGGAATCCCTGTATTGCAGGGATCCACTACGCCCAAACCGTCGTCAAAGATGGCGCTGCCGACGACGTCGCCCCGCGAATTGATGCCTTGCGCGATCGTGAAAAGGCTCGGGACTATGTCAGTGAATGTGCCTTCCTTCGAGTCGTAGATAAAACCGTTTTCCAAACCACCCTGGTCGTTCGGGTCATCGCGGAAGCCGGTGACCAGTCCCTTGTTGTTGATGCCCCTCGCCTGCGTAAAAACGACCGCGTCCGGGTGATCGAACACCGTGACCGCGCCGTTCTTGTCGACGATCAGGCCGCTTTCCACGGAACCGTCGAATACGGAGCCCGCCAGATCGCCCTTGTCGGAGATGCCAAGCACGGCAGTCTCAACGTATCCGGCGACCGGCGTGACGTTCGTGAATCCACCTTTCTTCGAGTCCCAGACATAGGGAATGGTGTCCGGATCGATGGATCCGTTTCCAACGACATCTCCACGATTGTTGATTCCAAAGGCTTGGTCAAACGCCGATCCCGGGTAGTTGATCGACTCGTAGTCGTAGGCCCCTTGCGAGTAGGCGGATATCGGCCCGGCTATTAGACCTATAGCGAACACTGATAACAGCTGGTTTTTCCTCGTCATTTATATGCTCCTTGGTACGGCGAATGCCGTCGTTATTGGTTGTCTTGCGGGAGTACAACCGGACATACCGCGATCCGTGGAAATAGTTGGTGGCAGACGCAGTATCAGGTGCGGACACCACTGAGTGTCGCGTGATCTGATTGCCGGGGCAAAAATCGCCGGATGGCCAAAATCAGCAGCAGGACGGCTGCTGTTACCTGACCGTTGCTCGCGCGCCGGTCGAGAGAACCGCCCAAGAAACGGCTTAGTGCGATTGGTGCGAGGATCAGACGCCTTGCAACAAGTGCTGTCGCAAGGCGCCTGATCGATTGGTCGTGTTTGTGGCGCGATTCGATATCGCGCCAATCCTTTACTTCACCTCTATCTGGCGAAGCAGATAAGTACCCTTGATTCTTCGAATCTTGTTGTACAGTTCAAGGACCTTTTCATTGGACTTGTCAATGTTCGCCTGGCCCCACGCTTTCAGGAATTCCTCGTAACGCTGGCGATTTGGCGCGATGTCGTCAGTGCTGTCCATTTCAATCACCAATACCAGATCAAAATCTTCATCGGCACCGAACTGGTTGGAATAGATTGCGTAGTCTTTGATCTGACCCAGTTCCTTGGCAACATCGTTAGCCGCGATCCACGTGGATTTCAGTCCCTCCAGGTAAATGCCCATGGTTCCCGGATCAAGATCGACATGTGTTACGACCCAGACGCTATCTGACGCTTCGTAGTCTTGCCACGGCTGCAACTGCGCAGATGCAGGCGCCGCCATGATGGCCAGCCCGAAAAAGGTGACGGCAGCAAGTGCGCAACGGCGCGCTGATTGTATTGAAAACATGCTATTTCCTCCGGTTTTCTTGTTATTGAGAATGGAGGCCAAGTAAACCTCCAATTATCGATCGCCTGTACAGTACGCAAATATGCAGGAAACGTCGATATGGTGGCAGGCAACCCTGGATTCGGCGGCACCGGTTGACCATTCAGCGGATACGGCCGGCCGGGTGCCAAAAGCAACCCCGAGACCGTGCTCGGGCCGCTTGTGGAAGCGGCACCAGTGCGATTTACGGGCGGCTAGTCAGAGATCCGCGCTGTCCAGCGAAGCGCGTCTTCGATGAGCATCAGGTACTTCGGGTCGGTCAATACGTCTTCAAAGTGTCCGGGTTGAATGAATACGACTCTGCCGGAGTCCGATGGCCCGATCCACGCAATTCTGCTATCCGATCCAAACGCCGTCGTGGCCAGTAATGTAATGACCTCGTCGGAAATCCAGAGCTGTTCATAGCTCTCATCTGCGTAGCGCCAGAAACTACCGATACGCCGTGTTATCGGGTGGTCGGACGTTGGCCGCGCAACGCCCCTGAATTCCGGAAAGTATCTCGAAGGAACCAGATCTTCGGAATCAGAAAGCGCGTAAAGTCCACCAAGGTGGTCGCGCCACCATTCCTGCCAGTCCGGGTAGTTGGCAATTGCGTGATGCAATACGACCACGCCGCCGCCATTGCTGAGGAATCCCAGGAGGGCTTCACGTTCCTCGGCTTCAGCAACATTGTCTCTGTGGTACATCAGAACGGCATCCACGTCGGCAAGAACCGCGGGCGTAAACACCACGTTGTCATCATCAACGTCGCGGATGGTCAGTTCGACCCCCCGGGATGTTCTTGAGCATGCGAATAATCGACGTGTTGTAACCGACTCCGCCGACCGTCATGAGGATTCGGAGGGCAGCCTCCGAACTCTGCGGCCCGGCTGCGAGCGCTTCCGCGTGGGTCAGGATGAGTGCGAATAGCGCAATGAGCCGAATCACCGTTGCCCCGTTGGTCAGCCAGAGTAGATGCTATTCTTGACTACACAAAATCGAATATCAATTAACAAAACTCTGGATAGTTCAACGAAAATGAAGAACCTTGACTGGCGGCAACTGCACATTCTGGGTGCTGTTCTGGAGACCAGCAGCCTGTCGGCGGCCGCAAGGCGTCTCGGCGTGAGTCAGCCCACCGTCAGTCGACAGCTCCGCGCCCTGGAAAAAGACCTCGACGAGGCTCTCGTTGAGGTTACGCCCGATGGATCCCATCCGACGGCAGCCGCACTGCTGCTTGCGCCGGCCCTGCGCGAAATGATGCGGGCCGCGTCGTCGATCGGCTCGTTACAGTTGGCGACGACGGATACACCCGTCGTTCGCGTCACCTGCGGGCCATGGATCGCTGCGATGCTCAGCAAGAATATTCAGTGCTTGCTCGGTGAGCCGAGTGATATCGAAATCGAAATTGTATCGAGTATTGCTTTCGCGGATTTGCCGCGGCGCCAGGCCGACATCGCGATTCGAAACCAGCGTCCGACGGACAAGCGTCTCGCACTAAAACGTCTGCCGGACTATGCATGTGCCGCCTACGGTGCGTTGGACCTGGTCGGGGAGCGTGATGACGCGTTCGACACCAGGCGTTTTCTGAAGTTCGACTGGGCAGCTCTCGTGGAAGAGCTGGACCATTTTCCCACTGCAAGATGGTTGACAGATCGGCTCCGAAAGAATCCCGTTGCGCGCTTCTCGACATCGGTCAACCTGCTCGATGCGGTGAAGGGCGGTTCCGTACTCGCTGTAGTGCCGTGTTTCATTGGAGACCCGGAGGAAAATCTCGTTCGGGTGAGCGACTCGTTTGTGCCTGATTATGGCGGGCACTGGATCGTAATGGACAACGACGCTCGACGTCGGCCCCACGTGAGGCGCGCCGCCGACAGGATCGTTACCTTCTTGCAGGAACGGGAGGCGCAACTGCTGCCAAATTGATTCGCGCCGGCGACGCAAGCAAGTTGCGATACGCGAACTCGCGATCGCACCAGGCCGAAAAACCCGGGACAGACAAGCGCCAGGACTTCACTGCCAGCACTAGCTGGCCAACGCAAGAAATTGCGGGTTGAGCTGCCAGAGCGCGTAATTGAGCGCGGCAGCAAAACCGACCCAGATCAGGTAGGGCACAAGAAGCATGCCGGCAAGCGGACGCACGCGCCAGAACGCCAGCAGGGTCGCGGCAATCAATACCCACAGCACCAGGACCTCAGCCAGTGCCAGGGCGCCCAGATTCCAGGCGAAGAAGAGCCAGCTCCACAGGGCGTTCAATGCGAGCTGGACGAAGAACAGCGCTAGCGCAATATGATTGCCGCGAAACCCGCAGGATCGCCAGACCAGCCACGCGGCAACCGCCATCATTGCATACAGAACGGTCCACACCGGCCCGAAGAGCCATGGTGGTGGTGCCCATTCGGGCTGGACAAGCTGTGAGTAGAAAGACCTGGCCTCGATTGACGCTCTAGCGCCGACGGCGGAAAGCGCGAAAGTCGCTATCAGCCAGCCGAATAGTCCAAGCAGATCTTTTTGTTTCGAACGTGTCGTCATACGAATTCCGGTTTTTTCACGCGGCTGCCATTGCCGAAACCCGGCCCAACAAGTATCTGCTTTCGATCAGCAGTAACCTGCCGGTCTCAACGCCGGCCCCGGTGTCAAGGATTTTACGGCGAGCGGTGCTTCCTCAGACGGACCGCGTGATGCCGCCATCGACGCGAATGTTCTGGCCGGTGATGTAGGCGGCACCGTCGGAGGCCAGGAAAGCGATGGTCTCGGCGATTTCGTCGGTTTTGCCGTAGCGCTGCATCGGGATGCGTGCCCGAAACTCTTGCTTCTCCGGCAGGCTGTCGATGAACCCGGGCAGGACGTTGTTCATGCGCACGTTGTCGGCCGCGCAAGCATCGGCGAATAATTTTGTGTATGCGGCGAGTCCGGCACGGAACACGCCGGAGGTCGGAAACGTCGGGTCCGGCTCGAATGCGGCGAACGTCGAAATATTGATGATCACGCCACTCTTTTGTTTGATCATGAGCGGCGCTACCAGCCGGGTCGGGCGCACGACGTTGAGAAAGTAGATCTCCATTCCGGTGTGCCAGTCGTCATCCGTCAGTTCGAGAACCGCTGCGCGCGGTCCGTGACCGGCACTGTTGACCAAAACGTCGATGCGCCCCCACTTCTCGACGGTCCTGTCGACCAGCCTTTGCAGATCGTCATTGGAGCGATTGGAGCCGGTGATACCAATACCGCCAAGTTCCTTCGCAAGCGCTTCGCCCTTGCCCGACGACGAAAGTATTGCGACGTTGTAGCCAAGGTCGGCCAGTTTGCGCGCCGCGGCGGCCCCCATGCCGCTGCCGGCGGCAGTGACAATTGCCGTTTTTTTCTTACTCATCGTCTTGCTGTATCCCCGTGTTTCGCTGTGCCGGCGACGCTAGTCGAGGTTGACCGACTTTACGTCGGACAACAGCCCGATGCCGGCAGCGTTTACGGCATCGCGGAAGTTCATCAGCTCGCCGTTCAGCACCGTGTTCACTTTGCCGATCGTTTCCGCGGTCGCCGCCCTGGCGATGTCGATGTAAGTCTCGGCACTGGCCGTCGGCGCACCATTCGTCGACCCGACATAGAACTGCGCCATACCGATTTTGCTGGTCAGCTTGTCTGCGGTGTAGACAATACCCTTGGTCTGCGGCGGCACGCGAATCGATTTTTCCAGCTCATTGAGCGACTCGGTCAGGGCGTCCGCCTGTTCCGCCAGCGCCGTCAGCGAATCGTCGTTGCCGTCCTTGTTGCGCTTCCCGATCATTCCTTTCAATGCGGCTACGTCATCGCGTGCCTGCACGATTTGCTCGACTGCGCTTATCGCTTTCTCCGCCAGCCCCTGCAGCTCGATAGCTGCGGCATAGTTGCGCTCGATGTCCGCTTGCGAGTGTTTGGACCGCGGATCAGCGACGGTTCGCACCTGGGCGGTTTCGACGACGTCTTCGCCATCGCTGCCGGGCAGCGTCATCGTTATCTCGTAGTCGCCGGGCGGTACTTCCGGCCCGGCAGGCAGCCCGTCCGAGTGGTCCTGCGGCTCTGGCCCCGGCATGCCGCGGATACCGTCGCGTCGCATTGGCCAGGTGAGGCGGTTGATACCCTGGTGCACCGCCGCCTTGAACGTCCTGATCAAATCGCCGCGGCTGTCGCGAACCTCGATCTTGATTTTCGGCGCCTCATCCTGCTCCTCATCGTCCTCGTTCCCCGGATTGCGCCGCATCCGACGTTGTATTTTTCGCTCGCGCTCCATGTCTTCGTCGGGATGAGCGAGATCGTCACCGCTTGCGATGAACGTGAGCATTACGCCGTAGTCTTCGTTGGCCGCGCGGAACTCACCGGAACCGGTAAAACGTGTCGAGGGGGTCGGATTGGCCGTGTAATGCTGGCCTTCGCTCGCCGAAAGAAGCATGAGCCTTTCGTTGAAATCCTGCTCGCTGATGCCGCGCAACGCGCTGTAGTCGTCTATCACGTAAATCGCGCGCCCGTGCGTGCCCAGCACAAGATCGTTCTCACGCGCCTGGATGGCCATATCCATCACCGAGACGGTCGGCACGCCGGCAGTGAACTTGCTCCACGACTCCCCCGCGTCGATCGAAACGTACAGGCCAAACTCCGTGCCGACGAAAAGCAGGTTCGGGTCGACCGGATCCTGCAGCACCGACAGCGCGTAACCGGCTAGTTCCTCGTTGTGCAGGGCGTCCCAGCTGCGGCCGTAATTACCGACCCGGAATACATAAGGGCTCATGTCGCCGCGTCTATGGTCATCGAACACGACGAAAGCAGAGCCGGGGTCGTGCGGCGAGGGCGCGATCATCGGCACCCAGGCGCCGTCCGGTACGGCGCGGCCGCGTTCGTCGATGCGTTCCCAGGTATCGCCGCCGTCGCGGGTTACGTGCACCCGTCCGTCGTCCGTACCGACCCAGATCGTGCCTCGTTCAGTCTCACTGGCTGCAATCGAGACGATCGTCGTGTAGTTCTCGGCCGCGGTCACGTCGTAAGTGAGGCCGCCGCTTTCCTTGTATAGTTGCACTGCGGGATCGTTCGACGTCATGTCCTCACTGATCACGGACCACGTGGCGCCCCGGTCGGTCGACTTGTGGACGAACTGGCTGCCGTAATAAATGGTCGCGGGATCGAACGGATCCTGCTCGATCGCGGCGTTCCAGTTGAATCGCAATTCGACGTCCGGCGACGGCGGGTCGGGCCGGATCATGCGTTGCTCGCCGGTATCGAGGTTCCAGCGAAACAGGAAACCGCCCTGCGACATGACGTAGCCTGCGCGTGAGTTCTGCGGGTCGGGCAGCGTGTCGAAGCCATCGCCGAAGCCGACTTCCTGCCAGTGCAGGTTTCGAATACCGGCGTTCTCCCAGACTTCCGCCGGGCCGCGCCAGGAACCGTTGTCCTGCAGGCCGCCGTAGACGTTGTATGGATGGTCGTCATCGACGGCGACGTGATAGAACTGCGCGAGCGGCAGGTTGCGGACGAAGCGCCAGGTGTCGCCGCGGTCCTGCGTGATCGCCAGGCCACCGTCATTGCCGACAATCATGTGGCGCGAATCCGCAGGGTTGATCCAGAACGCGTGATTGTCGATGTGAATGGTGTTGCCGGCAGCACAACAGTCGATGACGGGGTTCGGCGAAAACGTGCGCCCGCCGTCGATGGAAACACGCACGCGCGTGGCGATGTTATAGACGCGGTCTGCGTTCTCCGGATCGACGCTGATCTCGGTGTAGTAGAACGGCCGATCGGCGACGTTGTATTCCTCGTTGACGGCAGACCAGGATTCGCCGCCGTCATTGGAAACGATCAGCGCGCTTTTTTCTGCCTCGACCAGTGCATATACGCGTTTTGGCGCCGCGGGAGAAACACCGAATACCATGCGTCCCAGCTCGCCCGCGGGCAGTCCGTCTTCCTCCGTCTTTCTCTGCCAGTTGTCGCCGCCGTCGTACGATATAAAGAGACCCGAGCCGGGACCTCCGGACTTGAACTGGTAGGGCCAGCGGCGAAACTCCCACATGCCGGCATACAGCTTGTCCGGGTTAGACGGATCCATCTTGATGTCCGTCGCGCCGGTGTTCTCGTCAACGTAAAGGACGAGTTGCCAGCTTTCGCCACCGTCCGTCGTACGATAAACGCCGCGCTCCTCGTTGGGCCCCCACAACGTGCCCATGGCAGCAACGTAGGCGATGTCCGGATTGGTCGGGTGCAATGCAATGCGGTCGATGCGTTCGCTCTGTTGCAGCCCGACCAGTGACCAGTTACGTCCCCCGTCGACGGACTTGTAGACGCCTCCGCCGATGGAGGTGGAATTGCGTACGTTACTTTCGCCGGTGCCGACCCAGATAATGTCCGGATTGGACTGATTGATGGCCAGTGCCCCGATGGACGCGACGGCTTCGTCGTCGAAAACCGGCTCCCAGGTCAGGCCACCGTTGTCCGAAATCCAGACGCCGCCGGTGCCCGCGCCCATTACAATCCGGTTCGGGTCGGATGCCACGACGTCGAGTGCCGCAATGCGTCCGCCAACGGCGGCAGGCCCGATCGCACGCGCGGACAGGCCCTCGAGCAGGTCCGAATCGAGCGCTGCATGACTGCCTGCTGCGGTCAGTAGTGTGAAGGCGAACGCGACCAGCGCGGCGAGACGTTTTCTCATTATTATTCTCCGTGAGCCGGGGCGGGACGGGGCCCGGCCGATCGCACATTGTAGACGGCGGGCGAGAAGCGCGGTAGTGCGATGACAGCGTTCGCCGCGGTGCATTACACTTCAGCGCATGGCGCGTTCCCGCGCCCTGGAGCACGAGGAAAATAATGCGCAAATCAATCGCGAATTTGCTGGCCTGCCTCTTTTTCGTCACAACGCTTGTCGCCTGCTCGCAGGACGACACGCCGAAAACAGCGGCGGGCAAAACGGTTGCCGACCTGATTCTGACCAATGGCCGCGTCTACACGCTCAATTGGGCAGAGCCGGCCGCGGATGGCTCGATCATGCCGGACGCGCCACGTAATGACCGCGGCTGGCAGCCGGACGCCGATGCCGTAGCCATCACCGGCGACACCATTGCATTCGTCGGCACAACACGCGAAGCGTTGCAGCACCAGGGTGAATCGACACGCGTGGTCGACCTGGCGGGCGCAACCGTGATTCCCGGGCTGGTCGATTCGCACACGCACGTGTTCGGGCTCGGGGAAAGCATCAGCCAGGTTAACCTGGTAGGAATCGATACCGAGGAAGAGGCCGTTGCGTTGGTCGCGGAGCGCGCGAAGTCCGTGCCGAAAGGCCAGTGGATCATAGGCCAGGGCTGGGACGAAGGAGCCTGGGCCAATCGCTACCCCGACAAGACCTTGCTGAGCGCGGCAGTCCCGGACCACCCGGTGTTTCTCGACAGCCTGCACGGCTTCGCCGGCTGGGTGAACCAGAAAGCGCTGGACGTTGCAGGTATCACCGCGGACACCGAGGTGCCGGTCGGCGGCGACATGCGGCTCGGCGACGACGGCGAGCCGAACGGATTGTTCCTGAATCGTGCGACCGTGATGATCGACAACGCGCTGCCTGCGGCGTCACAGGAAGAGCTCATGCAGCACGCGCTGGCCGGCCTGCGGCAAATGGCAGCCGACGGCTATGTCGCGGTCCACGACGCAGGTCTCGATACGCGGAAAATGCAAGCCCTCGAGGAACTGGAGGCCACCGGCCAGCTCCCAGTTCGGGTATACGCCATGTTGTCGCTGCGCGACGAGGAGTTGACGCGGAATTGGATCGCGAAAGGTCCGGATACCGACAACGACAGTATGCTGGTGACGCGCACGGTCAAGGCCTATTACGACGGCGCCCTGGGATCGCGCGGGGCTCGCTTGTTGTACGACTATTCGGACATGCCCGGTCATCGCGGCGTCAGCGGCGACAATTATGGATTCAACGAGGCGCTGAATGCCGAGGCAATGAAAAAGGGATTCCAGATTGCCATTCACGCGATCGGCGATGCCGGTAACCGCGAGGCGATGGATATACTGGAAGCCGTTATTCGCGAGAATCCGCAAACGAGGGACAACCGTCATCGCATCGAGCATGCGCAGGTAATTCATCCCGACGACTTGCCGCGGCTGGGGGAGCTCGGCTTCATTGCCTCGATGGAGCCGCCCCACGCCATGGAGGACAAGACCTGGGCCGAAGAGCGGCTGGGCCCGGAGCGCGTACTCGGTGCCTACGCCTGGCGCTCGCTGCGCGAAGCGGATGCGAGGCTGACGTTCAACTCGGACAACCCGGGCTCCGATCACAGTATCTTCTACGGTCTGCATTCCGCGATCACGAGGCAGGATAAAAACCAGCAGCCCGAGGGTGGCTGGTATGCCGACCAGGCAATGAATGCGGACGAGGCAGTGCGCGCTTATACGAGCTGGTCAGCCTATGCGAGCTTTCGAGAGAACGAGACCGGCGTTATCGAGGAGGGCCGCTGGGCAGACCTGACGGTAATGGACGTCGATCCGTTCATCCTGGCGGACGAAAGGCCTGCCGACATCCTTCAGGGACGCATCCTGATGACGATAGTCGCCGGTAACGTCGTCTACGAACTGGAATAAACCGATGAAATCAAGAACTGCAGTATCCGCGGCGCTGGCCGTTGTCGCGCTATCGACGGCCGGGTGCGATTCGGACATCGTGCACGACCCGGCAGCCTATGAGAGCTACGAGATCGTCTCTGCCGGGACGATGTTGTATGAATGGGGCGACGAGTCTGACCCGGGCTGGATCAAAGTGCTGATCGAGGAATCGAATCTCGGCAGCAAGGGTGCGGAAATTGCGGAGATCTATTTCCCGCCCGGCTACCAGGGTGAGCCGCATCCCCATGAGCTCGAGATCATCTATGTGCTGGAGGGCGAACTAGATCATATCGTGAACGGGGAGTCGCACATCCTCACGCCCGGCATGATCGGCGTCGTCCGCGCGAGGGATCGCGTTGTGCACCGGACGCATTCGGCCGAGGGTGTGCGCACGCTGATCGTCTGGCCGCTCGGCAATGAGGTGGCGGGTTTCAGCGGCAGCGGCATGCGCGAAACCGACCTACGTAAATAGGCCTATTGGCCGACAGCCGGTTGCCGTGAAATACTGTTGCGGAGCGGCACTCGGGCATCTCCAATGACGAACATCACCTGGCTCTCAACGGCCATCTTTTTTTGTGTCGGCAGTCATGCCCATGCGCAGGACGCTCGCGAGATCGTCAAGGCGGCGATCGATCACTGGCGCGGCACGTCCTCGTACAGCGAGATGACCATGACCATTCACAGGCCCGACTGGGAGCGCGCGATGTCGATGCGCGGCTGGACCGAAGGTGAAAAGAAGTCACTGGTTCGGGTCATGGCGCCGGCGCGCGACAAGAACAACGGCACACTAATGATCGACAACAACATGTGGACCTATTCGCCGAAGGTCAATCGTGTCATCAAGGTGCCGTCATCGATGATGAACCAGAGCTGGATGGGGTCGGATTTCTCGAACAAGGACGTGTCGCGGGCCGACGATATTGTCGACCAGTACGACCACGTGCTTTTGGGTCAGTCAGAGATGGACGGGCACGTCGTCTACGAGGTCGAATCGGTTCCGCACGAGGAAGCGGCGGTCGTCTGGGGCCGTGAAGTATTGCGCATCCGCGACGACAATGTACTGGTCGACCAGAAGTTCTACGATCAGGACGGCGAGCTTGTCAAAACGCTAGCTTCGCTCGAAATCGGCGATGTGGGCGGTCGCACTATCGCGATCCGTCAGCGCATGTTCAAGGAGGAAGCGCCGGAGGAGTGGACGGAGATACTCGTATCCGACGCGCAGTACAACATCGAGATCGGCGAGGGCCTTTTCACATTGTCGAACCTGCGCAATCCGCGCGACTAGCGCCGGTCACCAGCCCAAGTGAACGTCGAACAGCGACTCGCCTGGCGAAACCTCTGGCGGCATCCGCGCCGCACGTGGCTTACCACCGGGGCCATGATTTTTTCCAACGTACTGCTCGTATTCCTGATCTCGCTGCAGTTCAGCATGTATCAGTTGATGATCGCCAATACGCTGCAAACGCTCACGGGCCATCTGCAGGTGCAGGCGGAGGGTTACAAAGACGAGCAGAAAATGCGCCTCGTCGTGCCGGACGTCATCGCATTGGCGGACGACATACGCAACGTTCTCGACCTGCAGGACGTGGCGGCTCGCGGCGCGGCTTTCGCGCTGGCATCCAGCGAGCAGCGCAGTTACGGCATACAGGTGATTGGCGTGCAACCTGAATTCGAAGCGCGCGTGTCGAGCATCCCCGGCCAGGTTACCGAGGGCCGATATCTGCAGGATAACGATGCGGCCGAGATTGTTATCGGTTCCGTGCTCGCACGAAACCTGCGTGCGGGAGTCGGCGATGAGATTACCTTGCTGGGCAACGGTCGGGATGGCTCGTTCGCGGCGAATGTTGCGATCATCGTGGGCATATTTTCGAGTGGCGCCGTCGACCTGGACCGCAGCATTGCCGAAGTGCCGCTGGGTTACTTTCAGGACACGTTCTTCATGGAGGGTGCGGGTCACCAGGTGGTTATCAGGGCGCCGCAACTTTCGATGGCAGGCGCGTTGCAGGCGCAGGTTGCCGCCTGGCTTCCGGCAGAAACGAATCTCGAGGTTTACGACTGGATGGAACTGCAACCCGGGCTCAAGCAGGCAATCCAGGCGGATCTCAGCAGCGCATTCTTCATGTACGGAGTTCTCGTTATCCTGGTGGCATTCAGTGTGCTCAATACGCAGTTGATGTCGGTGCTCGAGCGCACACGCGAGTTCGGCATCATCATGGCGCTGGGCCTGCGGCCGGGCCGCCTCGGCAAACTGGTGATGCTGGAAACCGCGTTCATGGGATTTGTCGGTCTCGCGATCGGCGCGCTGATCGGTTACGCCGTGACGCTTTACTTCAGCTACAACGGGTTCAGCATACCGGGCATGGACCAGATGGCGGCGCAATTCAATTTGCCCGACCGGATGTATCCGAACCCGGGTTGGCTGACGACCTTTTCCGGCCCTGTCGTCGTCTTTCTGTTCACCTTGTTGTCGGCTGCCTATCCGGCACTTCGCCTCCATCGGTTGCGTCCGGTCGAGGCCATGAGGGCAGCCTGATGCGGTTGTTGCAGACTGTCAGCAAGCTTGCATGGCGAAACCTGTGGCGCAACCACCGGCGTACGATCATCATGGTTGGCGCCATCACGCTGGGCGTGTGGGCGATGATCTTCATGACTGCGCTGATTCGCGGCATGGTCGATAACATGATTACGGACGGATTGCGCGCGCTGCCCGGTCACGTCCAGGTTCACCACCCGGCATTCCGTGATGACCCGAGCGTGGAAAACCTGATCGGCGTCAGCGATGCCGAAATCAGGCGGCGTTTCGAATCCACTGACATCGAAAGCTGGGCGAGTCGCGTCAAGGTGCCGGCCGTAATCACCAGCGAGCGTGAATCGCGCGGTATCGTTCTCTTTGGAATCGATCCGGCCCGCGAGGTGGGAATCTCGTTCGTTGCCGACGATATGTCCGATGGCCGCTTCCTGGAGGACGAATCCGACAGTGGCATTGTGATTGGCGCCAAGCTGGCGGACACGCTGGAAACGGAAGTCGGTAAGCGCGTCGTATTGATGAGCCAGGATCCCGACAACGAAGTCGCTGACCGCGGCTTTCGCGTCGTCGGATTGTTCGATGCAAGTCTCGATGCATTCGAGGAAACGATGGTGTTCGCCGGCAAAGAAACATTGCAGCGCATGCTGAAAATCGGTGACGCAGTGTCCGAGGTGGCCGTACAGGGCGATGACTATCGGGACGTCACGGCACTGACCGACGAGGTCCGGCAGCTTTTCAGCGGCAACGAGGAGGTTCTGCCATGGGCCGAACTCGACAGTTATCTCGGGAGCATGCTCGATGTCATGGACGGCTTCGTGCTGGTCTGGATGGTGGTCATTTTCATGGCGTTGTCGTTCGGCCTGGTCAACACGCTGGTGATGGCGGTGTTCGAGCGGGTTCGCGAAATCGGGTTGATGATGGCGCTGGGGATGCGGCCGGGGAGCATCCTCGCGCAGATCGTCGTCGAATCGATCCTGCTGCTGCTGGTCGGGCTGTTGTTCGGCAACCTGATTGCATATGCATCGATAGAACCGCTCAAGACTGGCATCGACGTTTCCATCGTTGCGGAGGGCATGGAAATGATGGGCGTATCGACCGTGCTGTATCCGAAGATGATGCTGAAAGACGTGCTGCTGGCCAATGCAGTCGTGCTGGTGCTCGGATTTCTTGCAAGCCTGTCGCCCGCGTGGCGGGCATCACGCTACGAGCCGATCGAGGCGATCACCAAGGTTTAATCAAGTGAAGGATGTGCAATGAACGCGGTTCAATGTGTCGATATCTGCAAGACCTACCTGCAGGGCGATCAGGAAATCAAGGCGCTCGATCATGTCAGTATCGACATCGCGGAGGGAGGTTTTGTCTGCCTGTCGGCCCCATCGGGTGGCGGCAAGACGACGCTGCTCAATGCCATCGGCGGACTCGATATCCCGGACAGCGGCGAGGTATATGTCGGTGGCGAGCGCATCGACAATCTCAGCAAAGGCGACCTCGCCGATCTGCGGCTGGCGAAAATAGGCTTCGTTTTCCAGGCATACAACCTGATACCCGTTCTCACTGCACGCGAGAACGTCGAATTCGTCATGCAGGTGCAGGGCGTCTCCGCCAATGCGCGCCGGCAAAAGTCGATGGCAATTCTGCAGGAAGTCGGGCTCGAAGGGCTCGAGGACCGCCGGCCGGCGGAAATGTCGGGCGGCCAGCAGCAGCGCGTTGCGGTGGCACGCGCCATCGTCTCCAATCCCGAACTCGTACTTGCCGACGAACCGACGGCCAACCTGGACTCCAGGACGTCATCGGAGTTGATGGACCTGTTCACCGAGCTCAATGAAACGCATGCGACGACGTTTGTCGTTGCCACTCACGACAAACGAGTGATGGCGTACGCCAAACGGCTGATCAAGATGCTGGACGGTCGAATCGTTGACGATATTCAGCAAAAAGCGGCTTGATCGTTCGCGCCGCGCGATCGCGTTCGGACTTCTGGCCGTCGCTACGTCGCCGTCGCTTGCCGAACTGCGGCAGGAGTTCGGTGGGCACGTGAAGTCCAGGATTGTCGGCCAGTTTGTGCCTACCGACAGTGTGCTGCACGGGCTGACGGGATCGGCGTCGTTCGACCTGGAAAACGACCTGCGCATCAATTACAAAGCGAGCAGCGGCCGCTGGGGCGTAGATGCTGCCTACCAGGTCTTCGCGCTGTACGGCGATCGCGTCGACTACTCGCGGGACCTGGCAGCGGCCCTGTCGCCTGGCCGGCTGCAGAGCGATGACCGGCGCTGGCTTCAGTTGACGAGTGTTGTTGAAGACGATGGCAAATTTGCTGTCGTGCATCGCATCGATCGTGCCTCCATCGACTACAAGTCACCGAATATCGTGCTTCGTTTCGGTCGCCAGGCAATTTCCTGGGGAAACGGGTTGTTTTTCTCGCCCCTCGACATCGTCAACCCGTTCGACCCGACCGTGATCGATACGGAATACAAGGCCGGCGACGACATGCTGTACGGGCAATACCTGTTCGACAATGGCGACGATGTGCAAGCTGCTTACGTCGTGCGCCGCGATCTGCTGAGCGGTGACGTCGATTCGAGTCAGGCGACTGCGGCCATCAAGTATCACCGCATGATCGGTGACGGCGAGATCGACTTGCTCGTGGCGAAATCCTTCGATGATTACACGCTGGCGATCGGCGGCAATCTCGGCGTTGGCGGCGCGGTGCTGCGCGGCGACCTTGTCGTCACCGATACCGAAGACGGCCTGGAAGGCCAGCTGGTGGCCAATTACAGCTACTCGTGGATGTGGGGCGAGCGGAACATCAGCGGCGCCGTCGAGTATTTCTACAATGGGTTCGGCCAACCGGGCGGTGCTTACAGCCCTGCCGAGCTGGCGGAAAATCCGGAGCTGTTGCGCCGCGTCGCTCGCGGCGACCTGTTTTCGCTCGGGCGTCATTACCTGGCCGGAAGCCTTAGCATCGAGATGACCCCGCTGTGGTTGCTGGTGCCGACGGTTTTCGCAAACCTGCAAGACCCCAGCGGATTCCTGCAAATAATTTCGCAAAACGATTTGCGGCAGAACCTGACGTTCCTCGGCAGTATCAACGTTCCGGTCGGAGCGAGCGGCACGGAGTTCGGCGGGATCGATAGCGGTATCCCCGGCGCCTACTTTTCGACCGACCTAAGCGTTTTCGCGCAGTTTGCGTGGTATTTTTGATGCCTGGCGCATTGTCACCGCTGATTTGGCGCCGCGCCGGCGGAACTCCCTGAGTACCTTGCAGGTCACATTCTGTTCGGCCCGAACGGTCGATAATGAGCCCGTCGCGCGGCCTGGTTATGTGCTCAGGCGCCGCGAAAAGGGATAATTCGGGCTTGCCCGACGGTAGCGGGGGAGTCCGTGCAGTTCAGACAACGTCAAAATTCCACGAACCTGCGTACGCGCGTGATCCTCCTTGTGCTCATGGCCGGGCTGGCAGGTTGTGCGCACCAGATCGCCGGCGGGTTGAGTGTCAATGCGATGCGTTTCTCTCCACCGGGCGAGGCAATAAACACCGAGGTCGCTGCGTGCCGTGACTCGTTGGCGGAGTCGATGCGTGGCAAGGGCCCTGCGCTGGATCCCGCGCAGATTCGCCTGTTGAACTGGAACATACAGAAGAACCAGGCCAGGAACTGGCAGGACGACTACCATTCTTACGTGGCGGAAACCGACCTGATTCTTATCCAGGAAATCGCCTTGCGAGACGACTCCGCAAGCGACTTGCTGCAAACGCGATTCCTGTCGTTTACGCCGGGTTACCGCAGAGCCGGCGAAGTGACCGGTGTGATGACGCTGAGCAGTATCGAGCCGTTGACACGCTGCAGCTTTGTCAACTTCGAGCCCGTACTCAAGACGCCGAAAACGACCAACATCACGGAGTTCGCTTTGCACGCCACTGACGAGACGCTTGTCGTGGTCAACCTGCATGCCGTGAACTTTTCGCTGGGGCTCGGCGCTTTCCGCAGGCAATTCGAGCAAATCGGTCGCGCGCTGCGCGAGCACTCGGGCCCGATCATCCTCTCCGGCGACTTCAATACCTGGCGCAAGAAACGCCTGATGATCGTTGCCGAACTGGCCGATGCGTTGCAGCTCACCGCGGTCGAGTTCGACAATGATTTGCGCAAACGGGCGTTTGGCAACTACCTCGATCACATTTATATTCGGGGTCTGTCCGCAGTGGAGTCAGCTACCCGCGCGGTCGAGACGTCCGACCATAACCCGATGTCGGTTTTTCTGAGCATGTAATGGCGTTAGCCACGCATGGAGTACACGATGGCTGCAACACTAAATCGAGCACGACAGGGCCTGGCAAGGTTTATTGTCGCTGTGATTTTCGCTGGCGTTTCCGCCTGCGCCACGAACCCGGTAACGGGAAAAACAGAACTCTTCGGAATGAGTGGTGCGCAGGAGGTCGAAATTGGCGAACAGAATTATGCGCCAATGCGCCAATCGAGTGGCGGCGACTACGACATTGACCCGGGCCTCACGGAATACGTGCAGGGGGTCGGCAATCGGCTTGCTGCGGTAAGCGATCGCGAACTGCCTTACGAGTTTTCCGTTCTCAACAGCTCGGTGCCGAACGCCTGGGCATTGCCGGGCGGCAAGATTGCCATCAACCGCGGATTGTTGACCGAAATGGGTTCCGAGGCCGAACTGGCTGCAGTACTCGGCCACGAGGTCGTGCATGCGGCGGCCGGCCACACGTCGCAGCGCGCGGGGCGCGGCCAGCTGTTGCAGATCCTGGTGCTGGGGACGGCAATCGCCACGGCGGACAGCAAGTACGGCAACTACGCGGTTGGGGGGGCGTCACTCGGCAGCCAGCTGATCAACCAGCAATACAGCCAGGGCGATGAGCTCGAATCTGACAAGTACGGCATGCGCTACATGTCTCGCGCAGGCTACGACCCGCAGGGCGCGGTGGCGTTGCAGAAAACCTTCCTGAAGTTGAGCGAGGGCAGGCGCAGCGACTGGTTGTCCGGCTTGTTCGCCAGTCACCCGCCGTCACAGAAGCGCGTCGACGAGAACATCCAGACAGCGTCGAGGCTGCCGCCCGGCGGGGAACTGGGCGTCGAGCGGTACAAGGCAGCAATGGCGAAAACGATCGAGGTCAAGCCGGCGTACGACGCCTACGACGAAGGCATGAAAGCGCTCGCCGATGACAATCCGGACCTGGCCGTCGCCAAGGCGGAGGAGGCGATCGGGATACTGCCGGAGGAGGGGCATTTCTACATGCTGCGCGGCCTCGCCCGCGCGTCCGAGGGCCAGTACGACAGTGCGTTGACGAATTTCAACAGCGCCATTCGCCGCCGCGACGACTACTTCCAGTACTACTTGTGGCGCGGACAGACGTACGCCGCCATGGATAATTACGATGAGGCGGTCAATGACCTGCAGAAAAGCAACTCGATGCTGCCAACGGCACAGGCGTTCTACTACCTCGGGGCTATTGCAGCGAAACGCGGTGACCGGCGTGCGGCGATCGAGAATTTCTCAAAGGTCGCGGGCGACAACAACCAGCTGGCCCGTTCGGCGCGCGACGAGCTCGCGAAGCTGGAGTTGTCTGATCACCCGGAGAAGTACGTGTATCGTCGCTGCGATCCCGGCAGCGACGGCAAGCTCATTGTCTCGATCAAGAACGCCACGTCGCTGGATATCGCCGGCATCGCGTTTGCCGTCGACTACACCGACTCGGAAGGCCGCACGCAACGGTACACCCGGACGCTCAATGGTGTGTTGGGCGCTGGCCGCGTCGTTGAAGTGAATACCCAGCTGGGCCCGTACGCGGCCGGCAGCAACTGCCCGGTACAGATCACAGCGGCGAGGGTTTACGAGCGGTGATGCGATTCGCCGTGCTCGCCTGCCTGCTGTTATGTGCGGCAGCCGGCCACGCAGACGAGACGATGGAAGCCGAGATCGATCACCTGTTGGCGGCCGTTGCAGCGAGCGACTGCGTCTTTATTCGCAACGGCAAAGAACACACGCCGGAAGGCGCCCGCGATCATCTCGAAATGAAGCGGCGGCGCGGCAAACGTTACTATGATAATGCGGACGAATTCATCGAGCGCATTGCCAGCAAGAGTTCCTGGAGCGGCAAGCCTTATCGGATTCGTTGCGGCGATGGCGAAACAGTGCTCGCAAGCGAGTGGTTTAGCGAGGCATTGTCAATCTACAGAGGCGAGTAGCGGTTGCCCTGGTTTCGACTGACTGGATGGGCGTAACTGGCGCATTGTCCACAATGACAAACGAGAGATAATGGGTTTCGTTGCGCGTGCTAGACTGCCGATCGGATACGGTTGGGCGGCAACAGCAATAATATGAAACGTTTCATCCGTGAGTTGCGGCGCAGAGAGGTATTCCGCACAGCCGGTCTTTATGTCGGCATCTGCTGGATTCTCATCGAAGTATCCAGCGTCGTCTTGCCGAGTTTCGCTGCTCCCGAATGGGTGCTGCGAGCAGTAATTATTGCGGCAGTTGTCGGTTTCCCGATCTGTCTCGTTCTTGCCTGGGTCTACGACATTACCGACCACGGGATCGAGGTTCAGGACGAAGCAACTGACACCGTCGTGGCGCCCATCGGCAGCCGCAAAATGGATTTCATCGTCATCGGTGTGCTCTCTGTTGCTCTGATTCTGTCGATTTACATGAATATCACCAGTGGCCCGCAGGTTGTAGAAGAGCGACTACCGCTATCGGTACTGATCGCCGATTTCAGAAACCTGACCGGAGACGAGGTCTTTGACGGTTCACTGGAGCAGGCGCTGCAGATCGGCATCGAATCCGCGTCATTCATAACCACTTATCCGCGCCGGACGGCACAGCGCCTGATTTCCCAGTTGCAACCCGGCAAGCAGGTTCTCGACGAGGAGGCTGCCAGGCTCGTATCCGTTCGGGAAGGGATCAACTTCGTGCTCGACGGCCTCATTGAAGTCGATGGCGACGGCTACAAGATTACCGTGCGGGCCATCGATGGCAGCGGCGGAGACGAGTTCGCCGTTTTCTACGTCGATGCATCGACGAAGGCCGACGTATTGAACGCGGTAGGCGTGATTTCGGGTGAATTGCGCGAAGAGCTGGGCGACGACAATGTCGCGATCGGCGAAGCGGGCGCCGTAGAGACATTTACGGCTGCTTCCATCGAGGCGGCGCATGCCTATACCGTCGCGCAGGATCTGGCGGTCAACCAGGGAAGACACGAAGACGCGCTTGCCGCTTACGAAAAAGCCGTCGAACTGGATCCTAACTTCGGTCGCGCCTACTCCGGTTGGGCGCTGAGCCTGTTCCAGCTGGGCCGCCAGGATGAGGCCGAAGCAATGTGGCAAAAGGCTCTCGCGCACATGGACTCCATGACGGAGCGTGAAAAATGGCGCACGCTCGGTCTTTACTATATTGCGATCACCGGCAACTACGAAAAAGCGATCGAGAGTTACACGCAGCTTCTCGAGCAATACCCCGCCGACGACGCGGCGCGTAACAATCTCGCGATTGCCTACTTCTCCACGCTGAATTTCAAGGGCGCTCTCGAGCAGGGCCGGGCGGTGATCGACATCTACCCGTCGCGGTCGATTCTGCGTTCGAATTACGCACTGTATGCGATGTATGCCGGCGACTTCGAAACAGCAACCCGGGAAGCGCGCAAGGCGCTGGAACTCGATGACACACGCTATGCCGCCTGGTTACCGATTGCGATGTCTGCCATGGCGAAAGACGATGCCGAGGCTGCGGAAGAAGCTTTTCGGCAGATGCGCGACGCAAGCGACCGGGGTGCATCCGTTGCTGGTTTGGGGCTCGCCGACGTCGCGTTATACCAGGGCCGGTTTGACGATGGCATCGCGCTTCTGGATGAAGGCATCGAGTTCGACGAATCCATCGACAACCCGCGCGTGATGGCGACCAAGCGCGTCGCCAGGGCGGCGGCGCGCGTGATGCTCGGTAACCAAACCGAGGCAGTCGAAGACGTAGCGGCGGCGCTTGAGACCGGAGGGCTCGGCCGGCAGGTGCCTGCTGCACTGGTGAGCGTGCAGACCGGTGACCTGGCCAAAGCGGCGGAAATCGGGTCGACATTGAAAGCTCAGCTGCAGGCGCAGTCACGCGCCTACGGGCTGATGATCGAAGGAATTGTCAGCCTGCGCCGTGGCGAATACAACGCTGCCATCGATTCGATGCGCGCCGCACTGGCACAGGCAGACCTGTGGCTCGTACGTTACTACCTGGGGCAGGCATATCTTTCAGCGGGGTTCACGGCGGAGGCCATCGACGAGTTCGAAACCTGCGAACGACGCCGTGGAGAAGCCACGGCACTGTTCCTGGACGACCTGCCGACATGGCGTTACATGTCAACGCTGCAATACTGGCTTGGCCGTTCGCGCATCGAACTCGGCATGACCGGCGCTGGCCGGGAAAATCTGCAGACATTCCTCGCCCTGCGACCGCAGGGCGGGGAACTTGTTGACGAGGCAAAGACGCTGCTTCAGTAGAGCGGTCAAGGCCTGATGGAAATCTCGGTATATCCCGTATCCGGAACGGTCTGACCCGTCAGGCCGCTGATCACCTGCAAACAGTAATCCGTGCCGCCTCTTTCTGCCGGGATCGCCGAGCCATCCATCAGCACCGTCTGCCAGTTGAATTTCCATTCGTCCTGCGCCGCGTCGTAACGCAAGTCGCTGTTGCCGGGGAATTGCCCCGGATCGAGCACGACCGTGCCTGTCGCACAGTCAATCGCGGTCAGCGTCGGGTCGGCAGCCGAGCTGTCGACGCGGGCGCCGCTCGAGTCGAGCCAGCCGAACGTCAGCGGCACAGTGCTGCCGGCTTTCTTGTTGCCATTATTGAAATCGATGCCGAACGAGGCGCCGTACTGCACGGTCACGGTATACGAGGCGGAGGACGAATTACCTGAATCGTCAGATGCATCGCATGTCACAACGGTATCGCCGAAGGGCAACGGATCGCCGGACAGCTCGCCGCCAGCGGCAACGCAGGTCACCGTTGGATCCGGGTCAACGCCGTCGACATCTGACACCTCGACCTGGGCCTCGAAGTCGAGGCTGCCGGTGCCGTCCGCTCCTGCGCCAACCAGCACTGGCGACGTCGGAACGACGTCAAATACCGGCGCCTGTGTGTCATCGACAGTGACATCGAACGTCACCACTGCCGAGTTGCCTGCCGTGTCCGTTCCTGTGCAACTCACCGTCGTCGTCGGTCCCGGCGACGCCAGCGGGAAGAAGGCCGGCGCTGCAGGATCGCAGTCGATCGTGATGTCAGCCGCGGCGTCGAAATTGTCGGTAAACGTCGGCAGCGGATAGTCAAAGTCCGCCCCGCCTTCCGTGTTTGCTTCGACGTCGGCCACGACCGGCGGCGTACCGACCGGTGCAGTAACGTCCTCGATCACGACGGTAAATGATGCCAGCGCAGAGTTGACGCTGCCGGCGGAGTTGAAGCCATCGTCCGTCGCCGTGCATGCTACCGTCGTGGAGCCGATCGAGAATGCGGACCCCGATGCCGGTATGCAGCTGACGTCGACGACTTCATCGACCAGCGGGTCGTCAGTCGCGGTAAAGGTCGGGAATGCCACGAGCGCCTGGCTCGGATCACCCGCCGGGTCATCGGCGGCTTGTGTAATGACATACGGCGGATCCGCAGGCGCGAGTGGCGCATCGAATACCGGCGCGCCATTGTCCTGTACGTCGACGAACAGGCTTACGCTTGCGATGTTGCCCGCCGCGTCTTCGGCGGTGCAGGTAATGCCGGTCGGTGCGCCGGGCGCATTCAGCGGCAGCGGGGTAACCGTCGCGCTGGGAATGTCCGTGCAGATCGCGGTGCCGGTGGTGTCGGCGACGCATACCGGGGTAATCACTGTGCCGTTGTCATCGGCGGTGACCGACCCGGAGCCCACGAGGTCGACGCAGGCGCCGCCGGGGCGATCTGCCTCCGCATTGAAGACAAGGCCGTCCGCAACGTTGAATTCCGGTGGCAGGGTGTCCAGCACGATGCGCTCGCGGTCATCGGCGAGTGAGGTCTCGCAGTAGTACGGCAACGATGGATCTTCGCCGTCCGGGATGATCTTTGTGCAATTCGCGGCCTGTGATGCGGCCGTAAAGCCGTTGACGGCGATATTTTGCAGGTCCGTCGCGGTGCCGAAGACGCGTCGCGTAAAAAATATCGTTTCGCCCGGTACGGCTATAGCGCTGATTGCTCCGGCAAACGGATCGTCGATGCTCGCAATGTCGAGGTTGTTGTCCGGGTTATTGACCGCCGCAAGAACGCGTGCCTCGAACTGCGGCAAAAAGTCGCATTCCCGCGAGGTTGGCGTGATGTAGGGCACCCAGGCGATGATCTGTGAATCGACGCTGTCTGCTGCGGAGCCGGAAATGGTGATATCGGCGCCCATCGACGTGGTTACGTTGCCCGTGTTCGTGATCGCAAACGTGTAGTCGGTCCAGGTGATGCCGTCACCGAGCGTCGTGTTGATGAGTTCCGGGTTGATCAGCTCGGGATTGATCAGCTCCGGGTTGATCAGCTCGGGATTGATCAGTTCCGGGTTAATCAATTCCGGATTAGCAAAACCGAGATTCTCCAGCTCGAGATTAATGAGTTCCGGATTAATAAGCTCCGGATTGATGAGTTCCGGATTCATCAATTCCGGGTTGATGAGTTCCGGGTTGATGAGCTCCGGATTGATCAACTCGGGGTTGATCAGTTCCGGATTGTGCAGCTCCGCCTGCAGCACGTCGTCGGTGCACATCGGATCGGTGGGATCGCATACCGGGCTCTGGTAACTGGGTTGTTGCAATAATCCTTCGGGACCGCTGCCCCCCAGCGGAATGCTGGCGAGCACCTGGCAGCTGGTCTCGTAGTCGCCGGGGTTCGTATCGACGCAGGCGGATTCAAAAGCATTGACGACAACCGCGGTGTCATCGAGGTTGGCGACGACGAATACCGTGCGCGCAAACGTTGCCTTGGCGGGCAGCTCGATATCCTCGAATAGTTCAGGTGCCGGCAGCGTCGGATCATCGAACGGTGGCACCGCCGGAAGTTGCCGGAACGATGCGCGGCAGTTGACGGTGTCGTCGCAGGGCTGGTTGGCGATCTGCAGCCGGTATGACTGTGTTGCCGTACTGCTGTTCTGGATTGCCACGGCAAATGCGCGCTGCAGGCCGGTCAGCGGCTTGTTGATGGTCGGCGCGATAAGCCGTACGCGGTCCCTGATCATCGACCCGTAAATATTTGCATCGCGCGTGCGGTCCGCCGGTTCGGCCAGCATCGAGCAGACCTGGATGTTTGTTTCAGTGCCGTCGATGCCTTCGGCCGTGCGGCTGCGGTCGACCAGCGGGCCGTCTGCCGCACCCGCCAGAAGCACATCGCTGTCGATGTCCACGTCGTTGTTGGCCATGCCGGTTTCGGGCGGCGAATAGGGTACGGCTTCGTCGAGCGCCAACGGCAGTATGTTGCCGCGGACGTCCCGGTTGTCCGCCCAGGCGGCGTAAAAATCCGTGACGTCGGTCAACGGATCGATTACGGCCGACGCGTTGCTGATCCACAGCCCGTCCTCGTTCTGCCGGAACTCCGGCGCCGTCATCGCGATGTAGTCACCGATAAACGACAGGCTGCCTGACGCGTACAGCTTCGCGTTTGGAAAACTTGCCTCGCCTTCGATAGCAACCGTCGCGCCGAGCTCATCGTCTTCGACTTCCGCCGCGATGCGGTACTGCGAGACGCGGACGGCGGGAGACGGCGCCAGTACGTTACCGTCAACGTCGGAGACAATGCGTGCCGTGTATACGTCGACTTTGCGATTTACATTCGCGCTCAGCGCGGGTTCGAAGTAATCAGCGACCACAGCGGGCCCTGGCGCGGTCAGCGCTTCGCGCCGGGTGTCGTACCAGGCGACCTGTACCTTGCCGTTCGCGGTGAATGCCGTTGGCATGAATTGAAATCCGTCGCCGGCATCATCCGTGGTCAGTGGGTCGCCGTCGTCGGAGTCATCTACGGCAATCGGGTCAGTGCTCCAGGTCTCGCCGTCCGCGGAGTGTTTAAAGACGATGCGCGGACGACCCGATACGCAGTCGCCATTGCCGTCGTAGTCGCGGTCTGAATAGAACACGTAGGCGTTTTTACCGTCGTAGGTTGCCCACGGGAAATCGTTGGTGCGGAACGTGACAGCCGTCGGTGATGCCGCGCTGATCTGGTCGAAACTGCAAATGTCGGCGAGAACTTCGCCCTTGGTCGCTTTGTTGCCGTTGTTGGTGATGACCGAGTACATGATCGAGTCGGGATCGTTGATGTCGCCCGCACGCCGCCAGACGGCCAGCACGTCCTGGCCCATCGCCGTCAGCGAGATGCCCGAAACCTCGTTCTGCTCCTCCGATAGCTTGAGTACCTTGTTGCGCCAGGTGACTCCGAGATCCGTCGATGTTTTCAGATTGATCTTGACGCTGTTGCTGCCGGTAAACACGGCGAACCCGAGGTACAGCGTGCCGCTGGGGTAAACACGTGTAATCGTGCCGAGGTCGGGATTTTCCATTACCGTGGATATAGTGACCGTGTCCTGACGGTTTACCTCTTCCGGTACGAACAGCAATTCACCCTTGTCGATAAATCGCCCTTCGCTGCCTTCGTCCGCGATTATCGTATTCTGTCCGGGCTCGTAGAAATCCGCGTCTTCCTTGTTGACTTCGAGCCAGTGCTGGATTGCGATAACGCCCGCGTCGCTGTCCCTGTCGCCAGCGATGAAATTGAAGATCGCCATGCCGGGTGGGTGTGTGAATCGCGGGTCAGCGGCAAAGCTTTCACCGATGGATCCATCGAGGTCCAGTGCATGTCCAGGCGCAATGCGGCTGGTGAACGTATTGCCGGCGTCGCAGCTCATCGATACGCCCTGCCAGGCGTCGCCGATCTCGGGATAATCGACGGTCCGGTAGTCGTTGTAGGCGCATATGATGCAGGACGGATTGGTTGGACGAATTGCACAGGCAGGTTCGTTCTGCTGCTTCAGCCCGTAGTCGCGCAAATCGGCGGGATCGATGGTCGGCCCGACAACGTTGACGTTAGGCCCGGGATCGCCGGCAATTACCTGTGCGAAAGCCGGTGCAGTCACTCCACTAAGTGCAGTCGCGAGCAGGACAGCGAACGTCCTTGTTCTTTTTGTTTGTAGGTTCATTTTATTCCGTTGCTATTATTAGTACGGCGAACGCCTCCCGAGGTTTGTTAACCCGGGCTTGCTGTCCTCCCCCTGAATGGTTTCAGTATAAAGTAATATGTCGAACACTACGAAAATCATAAACTTGCCGGCAAATTTTTATGTAAAGTGAGGCAGTCAGCAGGGTATGACCTGAAATAGCGGAGGCAGGCGCCAACATCTGGTCATTGCGTTACACTTTGCCTGGCGATGAAGCTCGCTCGACATCATAAATAAAAATATGAGGGCCAATTGAGCATTCTCCGTTACACGATTCCGAACAGCTTTACCGCGCTTAGCCTGCTGCTGGGGCTGGGTTCGATCGTCACCGGCTATCTCGGGGATCTCGAGCTCGCTGCCTGGATGATTGTCTGGTGCGGTCTGCTGGATGTGCTCGACGGACTAGCCGCACGATTGCTCAAGGCAACATCGCCGTTCGGGGCCGAGTTCGACTCGATGGCCGACCTGGTGGCATTCGGTGTGGCGCCGGCAATGCTGGTATTGCAGGCCGGCATGCAGCTGGGCGGCGTGGAGGTCGGCAGCGGCCCGTTCTGGGTGTTACTCGTCGCCGTCGGTGTCTACGTACTCTGCGGCGCGATGCGCCTCGCGCGTTTCAACCTGACCAGCGACAAGCCGAGCAGCGACTGGTTTTCCGGCATTCCTATCACGGCGGCGGGCGGCGGCCTGATCTCAACCGCAATTATCTTGCTCGCTCGTTACGAGGATATTGCGGTGGCGATGCCACTGCACGTGTACCTGCCGCTGACAATGTTCGCATTCGGCCTTGCAATGATCTCGACGATTCGCTTTCCGAAAATTCGCAGACGCGACAGTAAGCTGATCAACGGTTTTCAGGCGTTCAACTTTGCCGCTTCCTATTACTGCGGCATCACGCGGAGTTTTCCCGAGTACCTGTTCTTTATGGCCGTTTTCTTGCTGATCGTCGGCATCATTGCAGGTCGAATTTCGAAACGGCGCGAATCGCGGCCGCTGGCGGCTGATGCGGGCAAGTAGACGGGCAGCTCTTCGTGCCGCCGACGTTGCTCCGCTGCCGACTTTCCATTCAATTTCCGAACTGAACCCCAGGGAGTAGCAATGCGTTTGCGCGTTCTTTTGTTGGCCATGGTGCTTTCTGCTTGCGGGCAGTCGTCCACAAACGGCAATTCGGGTGTTGCCGGCAAGCTGGACTCGTTTGAACACCTCGAAGGATTTGTAGATCTGTACTGGGATGCCGCCGACGGGCGCCTCTACATGATCGTCGAGCGATTCGGTGCGCCTATCCTGCATCAGTCATCCTTGCCGCGGGGCATTGGTTCGAACGATATCGGGCTCGATCGCGGTCAGCTCGGCGATACGCGCATCGTCGAGTTCGAACGAGTGGGCCCGAAGGTCCTGATGATCGAGCAGAACCTGCGTTACCGTGCATTGAGCGACAATCCCGATGAGCAGAATGCGGTGGACGAGTCGTTCGCGCGCTCGGTCATCTGGGGTTTCGAGAGCAAAGGCGAGCTGGACGGGGCCAGCATCATCGACATTACCGACTTTGCGCTGAGTGACGCCCATTCTGTGGCGGCGCGGTTGAGCCAGCTTGAGGAAGGCGAGTATTCCATCGACGCGAGCCGATCCGCGATATACCGTCCACGCACGAAGGCATTTCCCGACAACACAGAAGTCGAGGCGATCGTCACTTACTCGGGAAAGCCCGCAGGTGAGTTGTTGCCCACGGTCGTTCCCGATCCGCAAAGCATCACCGTGCACCTGCATCATTCTTTCATTCGCTTGCCTGACGACAACTACGAGCCCGTGCGTTTCGACCCTCGCTCAGGCCTGATCGGTCTGCGCTACGGGAGTGACGGTTTCTTCGATTATGCGTCCGCGATCGACGAACCGCTGGCAAGCGAGTTCGGGCGGCGGCACCGGCTGGAGAAAAAAGATCCGTCCGCGGATCGCAGCGAAGCGGTGGAGCCAATTGTCTACTACCTGGATCGCGGTGCCCCGGAGCCGGTAAGACAGGCGCTGTTGGAAGGTGCTTCGTGGTGGAACGAGGCGTTCGAGGCGGCGGGCTACATCGATGCATTCCAGGTGCGCATGCTGCCCGAAGGCGCCGACCCGATGGATGTTCGCTACAACGTTATTCAATGGGTTCACAGGTCCACCCGTGGATGGTCCTACGGTTCGTCAATCGTCGACCCGCGCACCGGGGAGATTATGAAGGGCCACGTGACGCTTGGTTCCTTGCGAGTTCGCCAGGACTTCATGATCGCCGAAGGGCTGCTGGCACCCTATACGAAGGACTACGTGCCGGAGGATATGCTGGAAATGTCGCTTGCGCGCATCCGGCAATTATCGGCACACGAAGTCGGGCACACGCTGGGCTTTGCGCATAATTTTGCCGCGAGCACGCAGGGCAGGGCGTCGGTCATGGACTATCCGTTTCCGCTTGTCCGCTTCGACGGCGGCGGCGATCTCGATCTCGATGAGGCCTACGCAACGGGCATGGGGGAGTGGGACAAACGCTCAGTGTTGTATGCCTACAGCGACTTCCCGGATGTGCGCGACCCGCACGAAGAGCGCGAACGCATCATGGCTGAAACAATCGAGATGGGTTTGCGTTTCGTATCGGATGCGGATTCGCGTGACCCCGGCACGGCGCATCCATGGGGCAACCTGTGGGATAACGGCGAGAACGCAATCGATGAATTGGAGCATCTGCTCCGGGTTCGCACTTACGCACTGAGAAATTTCTCCGAAGATGTCATACAGCGCGGCCGGCCGCATGCAACGATCGAGGAAGCGCTCGTGCCGATATACCTGTTGCATCGTTATCAGATTCGTGCCGTTGGCAAGCTGATCGGCGGGCATTACTTCACCTACGCCTTGCGCGGCGATGAGCAGGTCCCGACCACGCCAGTATCCGCTGCGGATCAACGCGCGGCCATTCTTGCGTTGCTGAACACGATTGACCCGGCCGTCCTGGTATTGCCGGAAAGCCTGCCGGGCGGTATCCCGCCGCGCCCGCCGGGGCACGGCATGACGCGTGAAATGTTCCCGCGAACGACAGGTGTCACCTTCGATCCGGTCGGCCCGGCACGCAGCGCCGTAACGCTCACTCTGGATAGCCTGTTGCACCCGGCGCGGGCTGCCCGCATGGTCGCCGGACACGCAGCAGACCCGCGCTTGCCGGGGTTTGACGAGCTGACCGGCTCCATTCTCGGCGCAACCTGGTTTGCGGGCCGCCTGCGCGGGATGCAGGGTGTCGTCCAGCGCAGCACCAGTATGCTGGTGCTTGAGCGGTTTCTTGCGCTGAGCGTCGATCCGTCAACCAGCAGCGAGGTGCGCGCATTGGCGGTGGACGCGATTGCCTTGCTGCAGAACTGGCTGGAAGGCCGGGTGCGTGATCCCGACCCGGTGTGGCGCGCTCACTTTACGCACGCGCAATCGTTGATCCGGCAACTGCGCGAAAATCCCGAGCGCGTGCAGGGCATCGCGCCCGTAGGCGTGCCGCCCGGCTCCCCAATCGGCGCCGCGCAGGATCACAACTAGAGGACTCGCCGGCGTGTCGACCACGATGACCGTATTCCTTGCCTACCTGGCATTGCTGGTCGGCCTCGCCATCTGGAGTCGCCGCGAAACGCATTCGCTCAAGGGTTACTTCCTGGCGGGCAAGAAACTGCCTTTCTGGGTCGTGGCATTCAGCACCAATGCGACCGGCGAGAGCGGCTGGCTGTTGCTGGGCCTCACCGGGATGGGTTACGCCGTCGGTGCCCAGGCGTACTGGGTCGTCGTGGGCGAGACAATCGGTATTGCGCTGTCGTGGACGTTGATTTCGCGAAAACTGAAGCGCTTGAGCGACAAGTCGGACTCGATCACGCTGCCTGACGTCATCTCTGCTCACTTCGACGATCGCAAGCATCACCTGCGTGCCATCGCGGTCGTCATCATATTGACCATGGTGTGCGCGTACGTAACGGCACAAATGGCGGCCTCCGGCAAGGCGCTGTCCAGCTTCACCGGCATGGACTACAAGACCGCCGTCATATTCGGCGGCATCGTCATCATCGCCTACACTTTTGTTGGCGGATACAAAGCAGTGTCGTACACCGACGTGGTTCAGGGCGTGCTTATGCTGGCCGGTCTGATCGTGGTGCCGGTGGTCGCGATCGAGGCTGCGGGCGGCTGGGCCGCGGTGACCGACTCGCTGCGCGCTATCGATCCGTCGCTGCTCAGCATGTGGAGCGTGATCGACGGCGGTCTGCCAGGCTGGATCCTGCTCGTGAGTTTTGTAGCGATCGGTTTGCCATTCCTCGGTGTGCCACAGCTCATGACCCGCTTCATGGCAGCCAAAGACGACGAGGAGCTGCGCAAGGCCCGGCTCATGTCCGTCGCGGTAATCCTGATGTTCGATATTGGCGCGGTCACCGCCGGCATGGCGGGTCGCGCGTTGTTTCCGGAACTTGCGGACGCCGAGACGATTTTCCCGACCCTGTCATCCGAATTGTTCCCGCCGCTGATCACCGGTGTGCTGATGGTGGTGGTCCTGTCGGCCATCATGTCGACCGTCGACTCGTTGCTGCTGCTCGCCTCGTCGGCCGTGGTGCGCGACACGATGCAGAAGATATTCGGGAGTGAAAAAAGCGATCGACGGCTTGCCGTAATCGGCAAGCTCGTAACGATTGTCATCGGCATTCTGGGCATCGGTTTCGCTATCGAGGAAGTGAAGTTCCTGTTCTGGTTTATCCTGTTCGCCTGGTCCGGCCTCGGTGCCGCATTCGGCCCGGTCATCATTTGCATGCTCTACTACCCGAAAGCGACGCGCCAGGGCGCCGCCGCCGGCATGGTGGTCGGGTTTGTCGTGACCGTAACGTGGATATTGTTCCTGAAAGAACGAACCTACGAGCTGTACGAGATGATTCCGGGATTTTTCATCGGGCTCGCCGTGACGTTCGGCGTCAGCAGGCTGACCTGGCGCGACGGCCAACGGGGACATTCCTGAGAAATGGGGACATTCCTGATTTCCGCGAGAGAAATGGGGACATTCCTGATCACCGTGCATGGAAATCAGGAATGTCCCCATTTCCATTTGTTCCTCGCGGTACGATGACGGCGTAGGGCGTCACCACGAACGGTATGTGAAGGGTTGCGAACATCTGGCCCGTGTCCGCATCGACCAGGTCGACGCGGAAATGCATCGCTGTGCCGCCTGGTTCGTTGCCGACATACTCGAAATACAGAAAACCGTCCAATGTTCCCCCCGGATCCAGCACGCCCTCCGGCAACACCTGGCGCAACATCGTCAACGTCGGTAAATCGTCGCCGGCCTGTTGCCACAACGGGTAATAGAAAGCGTGATAGCTGGGATCGACAAAAGCTCGACTGGTCATGTCCGGGGTCAGGTTCGGATAAAGCGCTCGATAGTGGGCGGCAACCCGAAACCCTTCTGCCACGAAGTCGGATTCCCGAATGGTGGTCCGGGCAATGTTTTTCGCCGGGCGATCAATTTCATCTTCGATGCCGTGCGGCGGTAGTGTCGCGTATCGAACGCCCTGCTCGCTGACCAGCGAGAGATCGGCATAACGGATACGCAAGACTCGCTTGCTTGCGTTCGTTACCGTGACTTTCACCGGCGTTATCACACCTGTGATGTCCGCATCGCCCGACCACATGTCCGTACTTGCCGTGATAGTAACGCCCGCGGATGTATTCACTGCCGTCGTTGGCCCGTGCCGGGTGACACTGTCTGCCGGCGCAAGAGTGGCGGGTTGAACGCAGGCAGCACAGAACAGCAACGCACAAAGCTGCACCAGATGGCGGTAAGTCCTGTTGATCGTCTGTCGAATATTCATCGTCTGATTCCCTATGCGTTTCAAGACCGGTTCGTTCCGGTTCCGCGTCAGTTGCCATTAACGGCAAGCGCAGGCCTGCACTTCATCGCCGCAATGGCCCGCTGATACCGGTGCCGTAAGACCGGCCGAGTGACTATCGTTGCGGGGCCTGGTCGACGCGACGCGGTTTGGTGGGCCGCGGATCCTCTATGGGCGGATTTCGAGGCGGTTTCTCGTCCGGGTAGTCCGGCGGTATTTCGACGGGCGGGTCTTTAACCGGTCGCTCATCGGGGTGATCCGGCGGTATTTCGACTGGTGGCTTGTCGGCCGGTCGCTCATCCGGACGCCCGGGCGGCTTTTCGATGGGTGGTGCCGGCGGCCGTGGCGCCGGATCGTTTCTGTCGGGTTGCGGATTTTTGTTCATGGTAATCATTAAGCAGCAAGTTCCATGCCACGCCGTGCTTTCCGCTACGCCAGGCATCATGCAGCGGGCCTTCACTGCAACAATCCACGACTAAATCGATAAAGACGCTGTCGCCGGCGGCGCGGGTGCCGCCACAACATTTCGACGCGAATGCTGCAATTTTTACAATCAGTCTGAAAATATTGCGCAGGAAATCGGTTCAACGTGCCTGCCGTCGGTGGTGCTTTGCCGGTCTTTCGCCGTTCGCGCTGCCTGGCACAGTCTTTGCACCCAAGTTATTGTGAATGTCGAGGAATGCACCGCAGACCGAGGCGCGACAACAGAGCCGAAGGAGTAATGATGACCGACAACGAAATCAGGCAAATCTTCAAAAATCTGGACAGCTTCGATCATGCCATGTTGGTGACGGAGCGCGACGGTGAGCTGCGCTCGCGGCCGATGGTGATTGGCGATTATACCGATGACGGTCGTATCCGGTTCATCACTCGCGATGACAGCGAAAAAGTCGCCGAGATCGACGAGTATCCGAAGGTGAATGTCGCGCTGCACGGCGATTCAACTTTCTTGTCGGTGTCGGGAAATGCACGACTGACCAAAAACCGGGATTTGATTGACAAAACCTGGCAGCAAACTCAGCGACCGTGGTTTTCGGAAGGCCGCGACGATCCCCACGCGATGGTCCTCGAGGTCATACCGACTTACGTGGAATACTGGAACCGTAGCGGCAGCAGCGTAATGCAATCGATTTTCCACCAGGCACAGGAAGCGCTCGGCGGAATGCCGGATCGCGACTCGGTGAGGCAAGAGACCGAGCATCGATCTGTCGACATTTCCAACAGGCCGCTTTGATGCAGCAATAGAGTTGCTGGCGTCACCAGCTCGAGCAAAGGCTGGTCGCGCCGGGGGCGGCGCTCCTACATCCGGACCGTAAACCGGGACATTCATGAATACTGCAGGCGGAAATCAGGAATGTCCCCATTTCTTCCTCAGGCGTAGCTTACGACCTCGAACTCGATGCCGTCGTGGCCGTCGAAGTAGAAACGCCGGCCCGGCTCGTAGTCGCCATGATTGTTTGGCTCGAACCCTGCTGCGATGACGCGACGCTCCGCCTCGTCGAGATCGTCGACCACCACTCCAACGTGGTTCATACCGCCGCGGGTAACGTAGCTGTTGTCGCGCGCGCTCCGCGTGCGCTCGGGCGAGTAAAGCGCGAGGTAGGCGTCGTCCCTGCCGACGTGCACGGTGAAACCGCCAATCGTGCTTTCGCCGGACCACCGTACTTTCCAGTCAAACAGCTCGCATAGCAACGCTGCTGTCTTCCGGGGATCGCTGACCGTCATGTTGATGTGCTCCAGCTTCGCGTTTTGCATGTTTGCCTCCTGTGTTTTGCTGCATTCGCTGAATGTATAGTTGGACTCTACAACCTCAAGTAAACTTGAGGTCAAGCGTTGTCTGGAGGTGTGCTATGCGTGGTGAAGCGCGATTGACGATCGGCCAGGTCGCGGAGCGAACCGGGCTGGCAGTGTCAGCTATCCGGTTCTATGAGACGAGGGGGCTGGTAGCGCCGTTGCGCAATGCCGGCGGGCAACGCCGTTTCCGCTCGTCCGACATCCGGCGGCTGTCTTTCGTGCTGATTGCGCAGCAGCTGGGGTTTTCGCTGGACGAGATTCGCGAACGCATGGCGGGACTACCCGAAGGGCGGGCGCCAACGAAGAAAGACTGGAGCCGCATCAGCCGCAGCTTTCGTGAAGAACTGCAGGAGCGCATCGATATCATGACCCGCATGCGCGACCGGCTCGACGGCTGCATCGGCTGCGGCTGCCTGTCACTCACCGCTTGTGCGATCTACAACCCGGACGACCGCGCAAGGCGTATTGGAACCGGTCCGCGATTCCTGCTGGGCGACGCGCCCGAGTTCGCTGATTGAGAAGGTGTCAGCGGTGCTGGTCGAACAGGATCGGGTTGCCGTCCGGGTCGCTCAGCATGAAGCTGCCGGGTCCCTCGCCGTTTTCGTCGGCTTCGTCGACAATGGCAATACCCTGGCTCTTCAAGGCTTTCTGCAGCTCGCGAACGTCGCTAAAGGATGCCAGTTCACCGCACTGCTGGTCCCATCCGGGATTGAAGGTAAGCATATTGCGCTCGAACATGCCCTGAAACAGGCCGATGACATGGTCGCCATTACGCATGATGAGCCAGTTCTGCTCTATGTCGCCGCCCGCCGGCTCGAAACCGAGTTTCTGGTAAAAATCCTTTGATGCCCTGATGTCTTTCACGCTCAGGCTCACCGAAAACGCGCCAAGATTCATGAATCGTCCTCCTCTGTGGAAGCGGTAAAACTAGCATGCCCCCGGCAACCCGCCGTCATCCGTTCGGGTGAAATCGGGTGTTTTTACAGAATGCCGGTGCGCCAGGCCGACGCTACCGATAGTCCGGCTACCTGATGGGCTCTACTCCGTTCCGTCGGGCCCGCCAATGACGTACCTGCCGATCTGCGACAGCGGAATCTTGCTGAGGTAGCTGATCGATGGTTTCTTGAGAACAGCCATGAATCCATCGTTGCTGCGTTCCAGCCAGATCAATTCCCATTTCTCGTTGCCGAGTTCATTGAGCCTGGATTCGAGGTCTTCCGGCGACGAGAATGCCAGGTTCTCGACCTTGTAATCCCAGTCGCCGATGTTTTCGATGTCCTCCGCGGCCCATTCCACCGGGTCGCCGAATTTATCCTCGATCAGCTCGTCGTATTTTTGCTGTAACTCTTCCAGCGCCTTGCGTGCCGCTGACGTATCGTCTGCGGGTTGCTCGCAGCCCGTCAGCAGCAGAATTGCAACAAGCAAAGTCGCAGGGCCGGGGAAGTACTTCACGGGACGCACTGTCGTTCCTCTCCGTCGAACGTCTGGAACACGCTCTTTACGCGACCGTCGTCACCGAAGGCCACACCCACGTCGCCGAAAAATACCGTGTCGCCATTGTCCTCCGCAGTCGCCGCGAGCAAACGTTCCAGCGTCTCGATGATTACCGGCCGGTCGAGCAGGTTGGCGAGCCCGGCGATCAACAGAAACAGCTTTTCCCGTTCGTTATTGGCGTCGTGCAGCGATTCGACAAGCGCGCGCGTTTGCTCAGGTGTGGGCATGGATCAGCGACCCTCGCAAATACTGTGTCCCTGTCAACATCGTAACGAGCTCCATAGCCGCCAGAGTGTTATTTATAACCTTAACACGGCTCATATTCGGTCTTGCCCGGCCGCGGCGCCGCGGCCGGG
>JAHHOT010000126.1 GCA_018677555.1 Gammaproteobacteria bacterium
AAAAAAATTCGATTAGCTTGCGGTTCGACTGACGGACGGCTAGTTCTAGCCGACTGATTTTCCATATAAAAAGTGCATCACCAGGGGGAGTGCATGATGATCGACGGTCCCAAACTCAATTCCGTTCGCCGAGCGGTTGTTGTCGCGATCGGCGCCGCCATGGCCGGCGGACCTGTTGCAGCCGCAGAAATCGAAGAGATTGTGGTAACTGCAACCAAACGCGAGGAGGTTTCGCAGGACATACCGATCACGATTCAGACTCTGGGCGAGCAGTCCCTCCAGGATCTCGGCATCGGCAACTTCAAGGATTACATCCGCCACCTGCCCGGGGTCACCTCGGGCGGACGCGGCCCGGGCCGCAACGAAGTGTTTATACGCGGTCTGTCGGTCGGCAAGCTGGGGCTGAAAGCCGCGGGTATCCTGACTGAACCAAACGTGGCCTTCTATCTCGATGAAGCGCCGATTTCGATCATGGGCCGAAACTTTGACCCGTACATGACCGACATGAGCCGTGTCGAGGTGCTGCCGGGCCCACAAGGCACGCTGTTCGGCGCCAGTTCCCAGGCGGGGACCGTACGCCTGATCACGAACAAGCCGCAATTCAACGACTTCGATTTCGGATTTGACGCCAGCATCTCGGATACGACCGGCGGTGACATGAGCAATTCGATGGAGGGCTATTTCAACATTCCGCTCATCGATGACAAGTTCGCGGCGCGAATCGCGATGTACACCGTCAAGGAAGGCGGCTACATCGACAATGTCGCCGGAACGAAGGCAATCACTGACGCGAACCCGGCGCTGATCTCCGTGGCGAATGCCGCCGTTGCGTACAACGACGACCTGGCCGGGAACAATTACAACGATGCCACGTACCAGGGCTTTCGCCTCGGCTTCAAGTACGCGTTCAACGATCAATGGGATCTGCTGGTGCAACAATTTCACCAGGAGATCGAGACCGAGGGCGTATGGGATTACGACCCGTCACTCGGCGAAATGAAATCGCAAACGTTTTCCCCAGACGAGGGCATTGACGAGGTCGACATGACCTCTTGGACAGTCACTGGCCAGGTTGCCAACCTTGACCTGGTTTATACCGGCGCCTACCTGGATCGCGCTGTGAATGCGGTGCAGGACTACTCTGGCTACGCGGATGCCGGGCCTTTCATCCCTTATTACATTTGTGACTATGCAGGGTATTCGACCCAGATGTTCACCGACTGCGGAAGGCCCAACCTGTTCGTCTCGCAGTTCTTCGGCGTAGAGCGAACCATCCACGAATTCAGGGTCAGCACCGATCCCGAGAGGCGTCTGCGCGCTATCGTCGGCGTATTCACGGACGATCTCGACCTCATCGAGCGCGGGGACTGGAATTACCCTGACTCGGTATTACAGGGGTTCCCGCCGAACGCCCCGATCACCGGATCGACGGCAAGTAATCCGAATCCCCGGGCACCCGGCGTGCGTTTTTTCAATGACTTCACGCGGGGCAAAGAGGAACTGTCGTTCTTCGGCGAAATCGCATTCGATATTACCGATACGTTGACGGCGACGATCGGCGCACGCAACTACGATCTTGAAATCGCCTTGAACGGCAGCTCTAACTTCGCGGCTCGCGGGGCCGTGGATGGCGACGGCGGCAGGAATGTCGACGAGGTCCTCGCGGATTCGAGTCCGGCGGATTTCAACGACACGATTTTCAAGTTTAATCTGCAGTGGCAGGTGAACGACGATACCAACCTCTATGCGACCTGGTCCGAGGGTTACCGGCCGGGTGGATTCAACCGCAACGGCGGGTCGTCCGCGCCGGGCAACGAGGTGACCGGTCCGTTCGTGCCGGACTTTTATGACACCGATGAACTCGAGAACATCGAGCTCGGCTGGAAGACGCGCTTACTCGGTGGCTCATTGCAGTTCAACGGCGCAATCTACTCGGTGGACTGGACCGATCTGCAGCTTGCAACACTCGACTTCGACGTCTCCAACCTGACGTTCATTCAGAACGTTGCGGAGGCCGAGGTACGGGGAATCGAGATCGATACGATCTGGGCAGCGACTGACAACCTGACGTTGTTCGCAAACGTATCGTTCAACGATACCGAGCTGACCGACGTGCCGGGTTCAATCGTCAGCCTTGCGCCGGAAGGGAGCCCATTGGCGCTGGCGCCCGAACTGCAGTATGTAATGCGTGGACGCTACGATTGGGAATTGAGTGGCGGCGGTGGCATGTTTACGCAGCTTGTCTACTCCTATACCGATGACGTCATCAGCTCACTGAATGCGGGTGCCCTGTTCATGCAGGACGACTACGCCACTTTTGACGTGAACCTCGGCTACCGGCGAGATAACTGGAGCGCTACACTGTTCGTCGACAACCTGACGGACGAACTGGCGGATCTGTTCATCTCCAACGAGGACGACATCATCAAGACGACGCCGAATCGGCCCCGGACGATTGGCGTGCGTTTCTCGTACCGGACTGACGCGCTGTAAAACGATCCGATGCGCGCTTGCTGCTGAGCAGCGCCGAACATGAAAGACGATCCCGCTTCAAAGCTCGAGCAGCCGGCAGGCGCGGAGAGCGGTCTGGATGACGCCAAGCTCCTGCTCAAGAATGGCGACGTTCCGCGCGCGATCGAGGCATTTCAGCGCATCCTCGATGCTCGCCCGAAGCACCCCGATGCCCTGTACTACCTGGCCGTATGCCAGCGGATGAGCAAGAATCCCGGTGCCGCGCTCGAAACGCTTCAGGCACTCAAGTTGGCACACCCGGGCTACGCAAGGGCGTACCAGGAGGAAGGGCATATCTACCGGGCCCGGCAGCAACCTGACGCTGCGAGACGCGCGTACGAGACCGCCGTTCATTTGAATCCCGCGTTGTCCGCAAGCTGGAAGGCCCTCGTCATCCATTACGACGCTACGGGCGAGCGCGACAAAGCCCGCGAGGCGATGAAGCACGCTGCCTGGCTCTCCGGCCTGCCGCCGGAACTGGTCACCGTCTCCAGCCTGATCAACGAGAACAAGCTGTTCATGGCCGAGAAGATTTGCCGGAATTTCCTGCAGAGCAACCCGACGCATGTCGAGGGTATGCGGCTGCTTGCCGAACTCGGCAGCAAACTGCTGATTCTCGACGATGCCGAGTTTCTCCTGGAAAAAGCGCTCGAGTTCGAGCCCGACAATCATCGGGCCAGGCTCGACTACATCCGCGTGCTGCACCGGCGACAGAAATTCAGTAAAGCGCTCGAGCAGGCCGAGCAGTTGCACGCGGCCGACCCTGGCAATGTCGCCTTCGAGATCCCCCTCGCCACGGAAAACCAGGCCGTCGGCAACTTCCAGGAAGCTTTGGCAACCTATGATCGGGTGCTGCAGCGTCAGCCCGAGTTGTTCAACGTCCATTCCGCCCGGGCGCATGCGTTGAAAACGATCGGCCGCACCGACGAAGCCATTGCGTCTTACCGCCAGGCCTACCGCCACAAACCCGATTACGGCGATGCGTACTGGAGCCTTGCCAACCTGAAGACGTATCGCTTCGACGATGCCGAGTTGAGGCAGATGCGCGAGATGGAGGCGCTCGACTCGACGTCAACCGTCGACCGGATACACCTGTGCTTCGCGCTGGGCAAGGCGCTGGAGGACCGGGCCGAGTACGGCGAGTCGTTTGGTTATTACGAACGCGGCAACCGCCTGAAGCGGCACGAGAGTCGTTACGAACCCGAACGCGTCGAGCAAGAGTTCGAGACACAGAAAGAGAATTTCGATGCGGCGTTTTTCGCCGAGCGGGCTGTGGCTGGCTGTCCCGACCCCGCGCCGATCTTCATCGTTGGCCTGCCACGCGCAGGCTCGACGTTGCTCGAACAAATCCTCGCATCGCATTCGCAGGTCGACGGGACGATGGAACTGGCGAATATCATCGGCCTCGCCCACCAGCTGAATGGCCGCAGCGCGCACAAGCAGCATGCGCAGTACCCGAAAATCCTGCACAAGCTCTCAGCGCAGCAGTTCCGGGAGATGGGCGAAAAATTCATCGACGACACGATGTTCCATCGCGCGGGCGGCGACTATTTCATCGACAAGATGCCCAACAACTTCCGGCACATCGCCCTGATCCACCTGATTCTGCCGAACGCCAAGATCATCGATGCACGACGGCACCCGATGGCGTGCTGCTTTAGCGCGTTCAAGCAATTATTTGCCGAAGGCCAGGAATTCACGTACGGGCTGGAGGAGATCGGGCGTTATTACAAGGCCTACGTCGACCTGATGGATCATTGGGACCGTGAACTGCCGGGCAAGGTCCTGCGCGTCTATCACGAGGACGTGATCGATGACCTGGAAGGACAGGTCCGCAGGATGCTCGACTACTGCGAGCTGCCGTTTGAGGACGCGTGCCTGGAGTTTCACAAAACGGACCGGGCCGTGCGCACGCCGAGCTCCGAGCAAGTCCGGCAACCGATCTACAAGAGCGGCATGGATCTGTGGCGGCACTTCGAGGATCACCTCGACCCGCTCGTCGAGGCGCTGGGTGATGCGCGACGCTACGTCCGCGGCTGACGAAGCGGCTCCTGGCCTGCCTGCAGCGGCTGTGGCGGGCGCTGCAGGGCCCGGACTGTGCAGGCCTGCCGCTTATTCCCGAAACGCATAACGTGGGCAAACCAGCCGGTCTTTGGCGGCATTTGCGCCGCGCATAAAAAAGCGGCTCCGCAAGGAGCCGCTTTGACCATCAAAAGTACTGAAGTCTTGGCAATAAATCCCCCGCCAAGTGGTACCTGAAGGTGTCGTCGAAACCGGTTAGTGTCCTCTCATCTATTTATGTGTTGTTGAAAGGCTACTGATTCAGGCAGAGAAGTTCGCAGAAATCCCGCTTATTGTCAATTCTGTAGCGGTATTCCCTACTAATCTTTGTGCATATCGACGCAATTGTTGCGTTTTAACAACGGTGATTCGCGCACTGCAGCATGTGTTCACTGAGTTATCAACAACTTGCCGGCGAATAGTATCACTTGCAATTAATACGGCAAATTTGAGCACTTCGGACCGATCGGGCAATGACCCCGCCGCCCTGCGCACTTTGACCCGGCTCGTCCGCCGGGCTCGCGATGGTCAAGGCGGAACATAGACAGATTGGTTATGTCCGCAGGCCCGGGCGTCGCTTCAGCGGTAGGTGTGCATGTCCGCCGGCAGGTGCGAAATGTCGTTGAAGCGGTCGAGGGAGATGCGCCGGCCGCTGAAGGTGAAGCGCGTGACCGAGCAGTTGTGCACGCGCCAGTGGAGCTCCGCCGCCTTGATGTCCGGCGCTGCCATGACGGTCTGCATGCCGATGCCGATCGGCCCGCCGGAGGTGAATATCGCCACCGTCGAGCCGCTGGCCGTGTTGCGCGTCGCCTGCTGAAAGGCCTGCCTGACACCATCACTGAATACCGGCCAGGAGACCGGCACCAGGCCGTCTTCGTACTCGCCGCGAACCCATGCCGCGACCACCGCCTCGAGCAGGTTGTGAATCGCCCGGTAGCGGTCGTTGCGGTCACTTGCGGTCTCGAGCGCCGTCGCCATGGCGGCAATGTCCTCGCGTCGCGCCTTGAGGTACGGCAGCAAGCCATCCAGGATGTCCTCGGCGGGGTACTCGTTGAAACCGTCGAGCTCCTGCGGCGCGGGCCAGTGTTTGCCGTTGTCGACGAAGACCTGCCCGACCGCCTCCGCCGTGTGCCGTTGCCGCTTCAGCGAGCCGCACCAGACCGCGTCCGGTTCCAGGCCCTGCCCGAGCCAGTGCCGCCCGAGTGCCTCCGCCTGGCTGATGCCGAGATCGGACAGGCGGTCGTAATCGTCCGTGAACAGACGCGCCTGGCCGTGACGCACGACGTGCAGATCGCTCATCGGGCTATTTGAACACGTTATCCGACGCAACGATGGTGACGCTGCCGGTGGCGAAGCCGAGCGGCAGTTCCTCGATCTCCCTGTCCTCGGCGAGCAGCTCTGCGGGTTTCTCCGCGTCGTAGCTGATCGGCGACGGCTGGTCGCTCTCGAGCCGCTCCCGCAGATCGGCGGCGTCCCTGGTCACGAACACGTAGCTCATGTTGTCGGTGCGCAGGTTCTCGCGGATCACGCGATTGACGTCCGCGAGCGTCAGCTCGTCGAGCGCATCGCGAACGTACTCGGAGAAGTTTCCGATCTCGTAGAACTGGCTGTCGATTGCGTAGCCCAGTTGCCGCGACTGCCCGTCGGTCAGCAGGCTCACGAATTTCGACAGGTAGCTTCGGGTCGCTTCGAAGTCGGACTCGCTCATGCCCTCCTCGACCAGCTTGTTGAGCTCGTATACCGCGGTGCGCGTCGCAAAGTGTGCATCGTTGTTGCTGCGTAGCGGACGGATCCACACCTGGAAGATCTGTTGCTGGCGCGCGAGGTTGGTATCCGGGTGGAACCGGAACATGCCGTTCGGGAAATACTCGATGTAGGCATAGTCGCCGTAGTTCATGCCCCGCTCCTTGCGAATTCGCTTGAACAGGTGGCCGTTAGTGCTGCGATGCTCGCCGAGGTAGGAGCGCGCAAGCCACAGCGCGGCCCAGTCGGGATCGCCGCGGGTTAGCTCGATCGGAAAGCCGAAGGACACGGCCACCGCCGGTGTCTCCTTTTCGACGATGGTCACGCGGCTCTGGCCGAGCGCGGCAACCGCGGGCAGCTCGAGCACGTTGCGCTCGCCGGCCGGCAGTTTTTGCAGATCGTTGCTGACCAGCTTCGCGAACTCGTCCGGGTAGCCCCCCGCGAGGCCAACGGTCATGTTGTTGATCGTGTAGTGCTGCTCGTAAAAGCGCTTCACGTCGTCCATCGTCAGGCTCGCGATGTCGTCGGTATGCCCGGCGTTAAGCGAGCCGTAGGGATGGCCCGCGTAGATGTCCGCGTAGAGCACTTCCTTGCCTAGCTCCTCGTCGTTGTTGCCGACCAGACCGGTCCGCACGGCATTCTTGAGCTGCGTCTTGAGTCGCTCGAGGTCGCTTTGGTCCCAGCCGGGATTCAGCAGCTGGTCACGCGTCAGGCCGTACCAGGTGTCCAGGTTGTCCTTGTGGACCTGCCCCGACAGGCGCGTCATCTCCTTGTCCACCTGCGCGTTGAAACCGGCCGCAATCGGGTACAAGGCCTCGTTGATTTCCTGGATCGACATCGAGGTCGACCCGCCGTCGGTGAGCATCATGGCGGTCAGCATTGCCAGGCCTTTTTTGCCGGGCGGGTCCATCGCCGCGCCGGCGTGCACCAGGAAAGCCACGTCGACCAGCGGCGAAGAGTCCGACTGCTGCGCGACGATGGACACCGGCAACGCGTCACCCTCGATCGCAAAAGCTTTTACTTTGTCACCCGTTTGCACGGCAGCGTTTCCGGGCGACGGCGCGTCCACTTCCGCTACGGCGACGAGCTCATCGATGGGCGTTGCCTCGCCGACGCCCGCCATCGACGTGTCGTTGGACAGGGTCACCATAACGCGCTTGGCATCGGTGAAATACTGGTTCGCATGGTGGCGAATGTCTTCCGCCGTGAGGCTGGCGTAAGTGTCGTACACTTCGTTGACCGTTTCCGGCGTGCGATCGAAGTGTACGAAGGCGGCGAGCATGCGACCAATACCGGACGCGCTATCGAGCTGGCTCGTGAACTGGTAGCGCAGGCGCGACTTCGTTTCCTCGACTTTCTGCGGGTTGACGTGCTGTGTTCGGGCTTCGACCAGCGTCGCGTTGATTGCCTGCTCAACGTCGGCCCCGTGCGCCGCGTCGGTCAGGCGCGCGAAGATCATTAACAGATTCGGGTCCGTACGATCGGGGAAGTAGGTCGAGAGCTGGTCGACGGACTGGTCTTCGAGCACCAGCTTGCGATAGAGCTCGGACGAGTCGGAGAAGTAGATCGACGACAATAGGTCCATGGCCGGCATGTCTTTCTCGGTGGGATCGTACGCGGGCCCGCGGAAGGCCATGATCAGCCAGGGCTGGGTCGGGCCTTCCCAGGCGATGTGCTCGTAGAGCGGACCGCTGGCCGGCGGTTCGTCCGGCACGTCGACCGTGTAGTCGCCCGCTTCCCATTCGCCCCAGTATTTCTCGACCAGGTCAAAGGTCGCTTCGGCGTCGACGTCACCGACGATGATCACGGCGGTTTTCTCGGGGCGGTACCAGCGATCGAAAAAGGTCCGGGAGTAGTCGAGCTGGTCCGGCATCGCCTCGATGTCCTCGATGAAACCCATCGTGGTGTGGCGGTAGGTGTGATCCCTGAACGCCATGGCGCGAATGCGCTCGTACGCTTTCTGCGTCGGGTTCGAGAAATTCTTCAGGTATTCGCCTTTTACCGCCAGCGCCTCGGTGCGGAAGTCCGGCTCGGAGTAGCTCAGGTTCATGAAGCGGTCGGCCTCGAGCTCGATAATCTTCTCGAGGTCATCCACCGTCGCCGTTATGTAATAGTTGGTGTAATCGTCCGTGGTGTAAGCGTTCTGATCGGCGCCGGCTTTCTTCAGGATGTCGGAATAGACCTCGGCCGGGTACTTTTCGGTGCCGCGGAACATCATGTGTTCGAAGAAGTGGGCGAAGCCCGATTTGCCCGGCTCGACTTCGTTGCGCGAGCCGGTCTGCACCGGGATCTGGATCGTGAAGATATCGGGATAGTCGGTCGGGACGACGATCACGCGCAGACCGTTGTCGAGGTCGCGCATCAGGTACGGCAGGTCGAAAATACCGTCCGAGCGGGTCAGCGCGGAATCGCTGGCAGCGGCCGGCGTGGACTCGGCGGCGGGTTCGGGGGTCTTGCTGCAGGCAACAACAATGAGACCGGTCAACAGGCCGGCAATCAGCTTTTTCATCGAATATCACTCCGGACCGATTACAATACTGCGTCGGTAGGACAGCAGGAATTGGACAGGGTTCAGCATGTTAACGGCTGGGCTCGCCAGATTCACCGGCAACTGGCCGCAAAGGGGTGAAAAAATGATCGTCGAACAGGTCTGGACCGGCAACGCATACCGCAATTTCAACTACCTGATCGCCTGTGCCG
>JAHHOT010000022.1 GCA_018677555.1 Gammaproteobacteria bacterium
GTATGGGACTTCGCGCGGGGTTATGCGGCGCTACGCGGTGGCAATTCGAGCAATGCGCGCAAACACCAGCAAAGGCTTTCGACAATCGCACGAACGACCACGGAAAAATACCGCTTTCATCCCGCCAGCCACGTTCTGCAACCGCTCGCGTACATACTGGACGGCGAGATTAGCCGCGCCGCGGGCGATCTTGGCGCTGCGATCGCCAGTTTCGAAAAAGCGGTCGAACATGAGGACATGATGGGCTACGACGAGCCGGAGCCGCTGCCGTTCGCAACGCGTCACTGGCTTGGTGCAGCCCTGGTCGAAGCCGGCAAGTTCGACACCGCAGCAGCTGTTTATCGCGCAGAACTGGCAGACCACCCGCACAACGGCTGGTCGCTGTTCGGATTGCAACAAGCGCTTGCCGGCGCCGGTGCCGGCGACCCGGCGGTTGACGAAGACCTCGCGCGAAGCTGGGCACGAGCAGATACCTGGATTCGCGCGTCGAGGTTCTGACACAAATCAGGGAGTACGCAGCATGCAGATGAGCCAGTATTTCAATCGCCCGGTACACGTTGCGATCGCGCTTTTGTGTTTTGCGCCGCAGCCCGGCGTTGCCGGGATACTGCAACTTGCCGACATGACGAGCGAGGAATATCGCAATCTGCAGCACGATCGAACCGTCGTGTTGATGCCGCTCGGCGTCATCGAGGAACACGGACCCTACCTGCCGATGCTCACCGACAGCTACATCGGCGAATGGCTGGTGGACAGGGTGGCCGCCGCAATCGACGAACGCGATGGCTGGTCCGTGGTCATCATGCCGTCCTTGCCGATCGGCGCCGGTGCCCCGGAGGACTTCGCGCCGCGCGCACGCAAATTCGGCTCGCTCCCCCTGCGCCCGGAAACGAAACGCGCCGTCCTCATGGACCTCGTCAGCGGCCTCGGCGACGCCGGATTCCGCTGGATCTTTGCGGTCGACATTCATGGGCCTTACCTCAATAAACGCATGACCGACCAGGTGGCGAGCTACTTTGACGACATCTACGGGGGCACGATGGTCAACCTCACCGGCGTGGTGCATCCGGGACCGGTTGCGAAGAGCCGCCCATACAGCGAACGCGATGCCCAGGAAGACGGCCTGGCAATACATGCCGGTCTTGGCGAGACGAGCTGGATGCTGCACGTCCGTCCCGACCTCGTCCGCTCGGACCACGTGACGGCAAGCGCGGTGACCATCAAACGCTGGCGGGAGTACGAAGCGGCGGCGAAAGGCGACAACTGGCCTGGATACTTTGGCACGCCGCGGCTCGCAAGCGTTGCAGCCGGCGACGACCAGATGAGCGCATGGGCAAGCAACGTCGCGGATCTCGCCGTAAAAATCATTGACGGCCTGAATCCAGCGCAGCTCGAGCATGTAGCCGCTGGCCGCAACCCGGCGCTCCGGCGCCTGGACCGGTTTATCAGCGAACGCGCCGCGTTAATGCGTGAACAGCAGGCGCAATGGCTGGAACGCAACGAGATCGATTAAATCCGTTGCAACAATTGCAGTGAAGAAACGTCGTAACGCTGTATCTGCATCCAGCGTTTCGCCGTAGCTGATCCCGCGGTGCCGATTGCCAACGGCAGTTCGCCGCTAGCGGCGATTGACCTCGCAATTCGGGTTTAGTCGAGGTCGAGTCCGCCCAGCACCAGCAGGTAATAACTCACGATGCCAATGATTGTGTCATTCTCGACGACCGGCGCATGACTGATTCCGAATTGCTCGAACAGACGGGCGCAATGGCGAATGCTCATTTGCGGCCGCACGGAAATGACCGGCTTGGCCATGATCTCGAACACGTTAACGCGTTCCGGCGCCCTGTCTTTGCCGATAACCTGCTTGGCGATGTCGGAAAACAGGATCATGCCGTATTCGTCGCTCTCGTGGCGTCGATTGACGATCAACGAGGTCGAACCCGCGCGCTTCATAACGCGCATTGCTTCCATGACGTCGATGCCGCCGTCAACAACGGTTACCTTGTCGCGCATGACCTGACGAACTGTGATCTCGCGTTTGTCTTTCATATCTCATCCTCCACCACATCCGTCAATTGCTCTGCCTGACGGATCACGCCGAGCGCATCTTCCACGTCCAGCTGAATGGCGATCCCGGTACCCGGTTTCGCGTCGAATTCGCCAACATCGGCAATATGTTCGAGTATTCTGCGGCTCAAATGTTCTTCAACCAATAACATGAGCACGTCACGCTGCGCAGTCAATCCCAGCCCCATGAACGTTCGGTGCTTCTCGAGACCCTCTCCGCGCGCCTGGTTGATGACGGTACAACCGGTCGCGCCGCTCTCGCGCGCCGCATCCATCACCTGATCGGTCTTGCTGTCGTCGACGAACACTACAAGTAGTTTGAAATGCATTTCAATCCTCCTCCGATCTGATATCTGATCCTGTGATCTGGTGCCGCGCCCTGCGCAATCGCCGCTGCTCGATGAATCCGCTTAGCTGGGCGTAGGCGAGTACGCTCATGATGGGAAAAAGGCAGGCGAACGCAATCAGGCCGAACCCGTCCAGCAACGGGTTTCGCCCTGGCACGTGCTCGGACAGTCCGAGGCCCAGAGCCGTAACCAGTGGTACGGTGACAGTGGACGTCGTCACTCCGCCGGAGTCGTATGCCAGCGGCACGATCTGCCTGGGCGCAAACGCGGTCTGCAGAACGACGACCAGGTAAGCTGCGATGATGTACCAGTGCAAGGGTGTGCCTGTCACGATGCGCAGGCAGCCGAGCGCCACCCCGATGGCGACGCCCAGCGCCACGGCAATTCGCAACCCCCAGGGATGCACTGCACCGCCCGATACGGCTTGTGCCTTCATGGCGACCGCGACCAACGCTGGCTCCGCGAACGTGCAGCCGAATCCGACCGCAAAGCCGAAAAGGTATACCCAGTAGTAGTCGCTCCAGTAAACCTGAACACCCAGGGCCTGCTCGATACTTACCGACGTCAACTGCTCCGCCATCAGGCGTCCGAGCGGGAACAGCCCGCGTTCGAGGCCGACGAGAAAAAATCCCAGGCCGACGACAACGAGGCAAAAGCCGAACGCGATTCGATTCCGATTCGCAAGCTTTCGCTCCAGCACGACATAGTGAAAAAAGAAAAGGAATATCGCTACCGGGAGCACGTCCAGGGTCGTGGACGCGACCGTCCGGATGGCACCTGCGATCAGATCCACGCCGCCACCATCCCGTAGCCCAGCACGAATATGATGGGCGTCAGCGACGCGAACGCTATGAGGCCGAAGCCGTCAGTCATCGGGTTGCGGCCCTCCAGCGAGGACGCCAGCCCAACGCCCAGCGCCGTGACCAGCGGCACGGTCACGGTCGATGTCGTCACGCCCCCGGAGTCATATGCGATGCCCACAATTTCGCGTGGCGAAAATATCGTTAACAGCATGACGAGGACGTAACCGCCGATGATCATCAGCGGCAGGGACCAGCCTGTGATGATGCGAAAAACGCCGAGGATCAGCGCAACGCCGACCGACAGCGCGACCGTAATCCGCAAGCCACGCGCATAGTCGCCGCGAGACTCGTCGGACGCCGCGATGGCACCCGCATTCGCGGCGACGTCGGCGGCCTCGGCAGCGACGGCGATGAGTGCGGGTTCGGCAATCGTTGTGCCGAAGCCCAGCGCAAAAGCAAACAGCACGAGCCACGTGAGGCTGCCCTTTCGTGCAAGGGCATGCGCAAGTGCCTCGCCGATCGGAAACAGCGCAAGCTCCAGACCGTAAACGAACAGTGTCAGCCCGATGACGACAAAGACAGCACCTTCGAGCAGCGCCGCGAGGTCGCCAATCGGCTGTCTCAATACGAACACCTGGAAGACGGAAATGATCAGCAGGATCGGCACAAGATCCTTTACGCTACCAAGCAACAGCCGCCAGACAGGGCTCATAGGAGTTCGCTCACAGGATCAGATCCGCGTTTACATAGTGAGGCCTTTGTGGCAGCGATGGCAAGCGGCCGGCTCAGCTCGTGAGCGCGTCGTTACTCAACGGCGCAAACGCCGTTTTCGAGAACAACGCATCGAGCGTCACACCGAAGTACCCGGCGATGCGAAAAGCGAGTGACAGGCTCAGGTTGTACTGGCGCCGCTCGATATAGCCGATCGTTTGCGGATGCACGCCGACGGCGTCGGCGAGTTGCTGACGCGATACGCCGCGCTCGGTACGCAAGAGTCGTACACGATTATGAAAATCGACTTTCCGGGTCGACGGCATCGTCGTCCTCCCGCGCCCTGACCAACCCACATCGCGACAGCGCTGCAGAAGCATGCGCACGCCGCGCGCGTGCGTGGCGACGCCCGTTGCTGAACGAGGTCTACCCTGCCATCGGCGCCATCAGTGAAATATAGGATATATCCTATGTTTTGTACTCAGGCCTTGCAAGCCGGCCGTCGCTGGCGCCAGCGCAAAACCGTTGTGGCCGTCACAGTTTTCGGGCTGCGGCGCCCAACGCGTTAACTTTGGCGCAAAAACTGGGACGCATTGCCGCGCCGTAATTCGATGGACCATCTATCACTTGTATCGGTCCAATCAGGAAGGCGGGCGTTTTGGGTCTTTGATGCCTGGGTAGCTCAGGTTATTGCCGGTTCGCGCCGACAACATCCGGGAGAGCTGCGGGGCACGGGAGATTGCGATGACTGGTTCGTTATTGTGGGTCTTGTTATTCGTTGGCAATGTGGCGCTGATGCTTGTATGGGCGCATTACATCGTCAAATTCGTGCGGGGCCGCTGCCCGCACTGCGGGCGCTAGGCCACGCAAACCCGATATGTCCCGGGTAGCGCGGAGCTACTCGGCGGCTCTCTCGTATCGTTTAAAAAAATCCCAGATCAGATCCATGCCGAGATGCACGAACGCGCCGGTTTCTGCCGGACACGGGGCCTGACCCGGAATCGATTCGGACTGCTCCGGGGTCACGCAGGTGGCGGGTACTCCGCCGACATACTGCTCCGGCCACTGGTGCGCGCCGTCCGGGTCGAGACAGCTCACCACCTGATCGCCCGCACGACGACAATTCGCGTATGCGGTGCATTGCAGCCCCGCCGCGTCCGCCGTTGCCGTGCTCCAGTGCTGTGGCGCATCATCACAATCCATTGCCGCTGCCCAGACCTGCGCTGTCTGCGCCGCAGTCGTGTACATGAAACCGTCGCCAGCCGGCCCGCCGTCGAAGCGCACAGTGTCGTCCTGTCCACCGAACAGGTGGATCATTGGCAGATCGGAGGTGGGGCCGCAAGCGTGGCCCGGCGCCAGCTGGCCGATGATCGGAGCAACAGCAGCAAAGCGATCCGACAGATTGCAGCCCAGTCGCAAGGTCATCATTGCGCCGTTGCTGACACCCAGCAGGTAGGTTCTCGACGGGTCCGTCGGATACTCGGCGTGCACGAGGTCCAGCATCCTGTCGATGAAGCCAAGATCATCCGTGCAGGAAGTCCAACCGCAGCGCAGGCACGATTCGCAATCCGGCGGACAGGGGTAACGATTCGCGTCCGCCGTGCAATGCGGTCCCTCGGGTGTCGGCGGCAGGTTTGCGGCGAGGTCGTTCCAGGAAGTCACGAGGTATCGCGGCCCGCTGCGTGGTTCATGCCAGAAGTGGGATCCCTGCGGAATCACGGTGATGTAGCCGTGCATGTCGGCGTGACGATTCAAGCCGTTTTTCGCCTGGAACCCGGAGGCGGTGCTGGTGTAGCCATGGATAGCAAGCACGACGGGCAGGCCTTCCCGGTTTCCGGAAGGAACGTGCACGAAGAACTCTCGTTCGGCGCCGTCATGCCGCAAGGTGTGGCGTTGCATCCTTGAGGAGTTCTCGTGCGTTGCTGAGTAATCGTCAGCGGGCGTGCAACCGGCACTAACAAAAAAGCTCGACGCGGCGATCCAGATCAGGCGCACTGCGACCGGCGTCATTGCGACAACCGAATCACTTCAATCGACGCCAGGGCATCCAGGTACTCGGCCACGCTGTCGAGCGGTACCGGCCCAAGCTCTGACATCAGCCAGTCGCGAATTTCGCTGACGGTACGTTTTCCGTTGACCAGGTTGAGGGCTTCGTAAACGTATTGCCCGGGCGAGCCGCGACTACCGCTGTGCTTCGGCAATCGAAGTCGGGCATACACTTCAGCGCCCAGCTTGTCCGTGATATAGGAATAACCGAACGCGCTCATGGGTCCCTTGATGCGATGATTGCGCGCGAATACGCGGTTATCCGTAGCCGACGTTTCAATGAAGGTTGGCACTTCGATCAGCGACTCCAGCCCGTCGATAAATGCGATCGCCGATGCGCGTCGTGCACTGGCCAGCGTAGCGAATCCGGCAATGCTGGCAACTTTCACGCGCTCTGCCTCGAAGTGGATTCGCGATGCCGCAACCTGATCGACCTCGCGCAGCGTCAGCAGGTACTCCGCCAGATCGCCGCTGCGCCGCAGCGCGTTGCGGCGCAGCAGGCCCAACAGTGCGGGTACGTCGTCCACCGACATCTGTGCGAGATACCAGGCGCTCACCGCAGCGATAAACGCCGAGCGCTTCAGTTTCGTCGCGTCGATCATCGCCGCGGTGTCGAAATTGGTATGTATGTAACGGTCCGGCCAGTCATGCAGATACAAACCCGGTATTCCCCAGGTCGATTCGCGGAACACGTCATGGTCGCTGCCCATGTCGATGCCTTCAAAGAGCGCGAGTAACGGCTCTTTGCCGCCTTCCGGCGCGTTCAGGGGAAACGCGACATCGCTACCGCTGGCATAGGCCTCGGTCTGTGCGTTGACGAATCGGCCGACCTCGAAGCCGACGTCGCTGATGAACGTCGGCAGGCTCATTGGCCCGCCGGAAATACGAAAAACGGCTTTGGTTTCAGGCCCGCCGCCGACCATGTCGAGATGGATATTGGCCTTTATGCGAGACGGGTCGTCGTGCTCGACGAGATAAATAATGCTGCCCTCGATCTCGGCGGGCCACAGGAAGCGCAAGCTGCGCGCAGGTCGCGGCAGAATGTCCGCGTCAACGAGCGTTTGCAGCGTGCGCGCCACCTCGAGAATCGTCACGCAACCCGATGCGTTGTCATTTGCACCCGGGCGCGGGTGATCGAGGTGACAGGTAAACAGGATCTCCTCGGCCTGCAGCCTGCGGTCGGCACCGCGCAGCGCCGCTTCGGCAAATGCATACTTGCCGGTAACGTGTCGCGCAACGACCTTGCCATGGAAGCGGATCGTCTCCCCGCCCGCCATTCGCGCCCGCAACTTGCGCGCCTCGCCGAGCGACACCATGAACGCAAACGACTCGGTGTCCGGAAAGCTGCCGATGTGCCCCCAGCGCACCAGCCGGTCATCCTGCCGCCACCACGCCGAGCGCTGGTTCGGCGCGTAAGAAATGATACCCGCCGCGCCGAGATCGCCGACGGCGCGATCAACGATCGCGCCCGGCTGGCTCGACGTCAATACGAACTTGTCACGCAGGTCTTTGCCCGCGTAGTCGGCGTCCGCGGTGCCTGCACCGATATCGACCAGCTCGGCGAGCGCCTCCCCCGACAGGCTGTCCTGCGCCAGGGTCAGCGGCATGGCATCCCAGCTTGCCAGCCTGCGCGAGCGATACGGGCGGCCATCGCGTTCGCCCATCTCCCACAGTTCGGCGAACTCGACCCGCCATTCGGGACGTGACTTCTGCGTGCCGAACATCGTCTTGCCGTCTGCCGGATACTCCAGCACGCGTACGTCATCGAGGCCGTAGTGTTCGAGCATGTCAACGATATGCGCCGTTGCCGCATTGAACTGGTCGCTTGCCCGCATGCGATGCTGCAGGGTGATGGTGTCCAGGTTTCGTTTCGCCGCCTCGCCCGATATCTCCTCTGCGATGGCATGAAGTACCGGTTCCGGCATCAGTTCGCGAATATCGGCGGCCGCCGTCGCAACGAGCAGTATGGCAAGCGGCAAGCAGGCGACTTGTTTTTTCATTGCGCCCCTACAGCGCCGGCGGCAAGCGCGGAATCAGCAGAAATTCCTTTTGCCGGCCGTCGATATAACGGGTCTCGTTGCCGTCGAAGAATGCGTCCTCCTCCAGCTTGATCCGCACCGCCTTGCCCCAGCCAGGCACGGCCGTTTCAGCATAGAGCTCGATCGAGTATGCGGTGTCGGCGTACATCGGATAGTCACCGCCGCCAGGCACACCGCCCTGCTGATCCCACATGCCGATAGTGGGCCCTGCCGCATGACCATGGAAGCCGATCGGGTGCGTATAAATAGACGGCGTGATGCCCTCTTTCCGGGCCTGCGCCAAAGACGCCGCGAGAATTTCGTTGCCTGTCCGCCCGACCGCAAAGTTGCCGGTAAGGATGTCCTGCAGCCGATTGCCGTTCGCGAGCGCCGCCTTGAGTCCTTTCGGCGCGTCGGTTTCACCAGGCCGCAGCACATAGGCATGCTGCTGCGTGTCGGTATTCAGTCGCAGATAGGTAATGCCAAAATCGACGTGCAGCAAATCGCCCGGGAGAATCAATTCGTCGTCATGCCGCGTTGCAATTGACGTTTTCATATCGATTTCCGGGGCGTCGACGCGTTGTAGCGTGACAGACGGGTGAAACCAGGTCGTGAGTCCCAGCTGGCGAATACGGTCGCGGTACCACCATTCGACGTCGCTCGTTGTCGTGATGCCGGGTTGAACAACGGCTTCCGACAGACCCTCCGCCAGGATCTCGTGCGCAATGCGGCAGATATTCTGGTACACGACCATTTCCCCGGCCGTGCGTGTCTCCAGCCAGCCGACGGCCAGGTCTTCAGCCGACACGACGCGTTCGTGAAGATATCCGGGCAACGCGTCCATCAGCAGTTCGTATTCCGTGTGCGGCAGCCCGTCAGCGAGAGCAAAAGTTCGTGACAGGTTGACCCCGATCTTGCGCGGATCCCGTTCCTCGATCAGGCTCGCCAGGCGCGCCCATTGCTCACCGTGCTCTTCCTTGTCCCAGGCTTTTTTGAAAATCGAACCGACGCCATACCGGGCCACGGCCAGCGTTTCGAGCGGCTGGTCGCCGCCGGGATCGTGAATCAACAGCATCGTGCGGCGCCGCGCCGACTGCCAGGTCGATGGCAGAAAGGTTCGCAGCACCGGGTCTTCGTTGTATTCACGCGAGATAATGACCCAGGTATCGATGCCCGTGCGCCGCATCAGCTCTGGCAACACGGTTTCGACGCGCGTTACCAGCCACTGGTCGATAACGGCGGCACGCTCACGCATCGGCAATATCACCGGATCCGCAGCTGCAGCCGTTACTTGCAGCAAAATCAGGACAGGCAGGATTCGCATGATGCTCGCTTCGTGTCTCCTAGCGGGATATGTCTTCGTAAGCTGCACGCAGCAGCTCGGCGGCACTTCCAATGCGACGACCACTTTCCCAGCGCTCGTCGTATTCGGCGGTCACCCCGGCCGCCTGAATGTCTTCCAGCGTCATGTCTTTTTCGACAGCCGCACGTACGCGGTTGCGGATTACGACCAACATATCACGCTGCGCACGCACCTCCCCGACACTGGATACAACGCCGTGACCGGGAATGATCTTCGTGCTTCGGTCGGATACATCGATCAGCAGGTCCAGTGCGGCGATTGTGCCCAGGAAGCTGCCACCGTTGGATGTGTCGATGTACGGGTAACTGGTCGTGCGATAAACATCGCCGGTATGCACGACGTTTGCTTTCTCGAACTTGATATATGAATCGCCGTTGGTATGCGAGTCGGGCACCTTGAACACGCTGACTGTCTCGTTGTTGATGTGAAAGGTAACGTCCTCGCTGAAGGTGACCAGCGGTGGCTCCTGGGTGTAGTTGCTGAGTGCCATCTGCTTGCGCACGTTGTCATGGCCAAAGATGATGGCGCCCATCTTGCCGAAGTTTTCGTTGCCGCCGGTGTGATCGGGGTGCATATGTGTATTGACCAGGAAGCGCACCGGTTCGTCGGACACCGAACGAACCGCAGCGACTATTTTATCGGTCAGCGGTGCGTACTGGTCGTCGATGAGGAAAACGCCATCGGCACCAACACACATTCCAATGTTGCCGCCGCGGCCCTCGATAAAGTAAACGTTGCCAGCGACGGCGTGCGCTGTAACCTCGACGTCGCTCATCTCCTGCGAGAAGGCCGTCAGCGATACGAACAAAACAAGACATGAAAGCCGCGATTTCATTATTATTCTCCCCCTCCGCGCGGGCCCTTACCGCCGCGCAGGCGCGTTACGCTACGCGAGACTATACAACGAATCCGCTCCGCCTTCCCCCCTCAAGCAGCCGTCAGATCGGTGCTATCATCCTGCGTTCCAGACGCTGCGATGCATCACACAACAGGGGGGAATCCGTGCAAACTCGAGTCCGATTACTGAGCGCTTTATGCGCCATGGTGCTTGCCGGTCACACGCTGGCTGCCGGCACAGTCAAAGTCGACGTCATCAAGAATCCGTATGGCGGATCGCGCAACGTACCCGAACTTTCGATAAATCCCGACTACATACACGCAGCGGGCCTCGAGCGACGGATAGAAGAATGGGGTGGCGAGCTGATACGGCCTGTGCAGGACGTCCGCCTGACTGAAGAACAGGAAAAGAGCTACGGCGCGTGGAACCGCATGGCCATGGCAAACTCCAATTTTGCCAGCATCGTCCGCGAGGGATTGCAGGACGACCTGATAACGGTCGGGCTGGAGGCGAATTGCAACGGCCTCCTCGGCATGCTGTCCGGTCTGAAGTATGACTCGGACGGTAATGCGCGAAATGTTGGCCTGGTGTTTATCGATGCGCACGGCGACTTCAACGTGCCGGAAACAACCTTGTCGGGGATGCTTGGCGGCATGCCCGTCGCCGTCGCTGCGGGCCACGCATTGCACAACCTGCGCAAGACGGCCGGGCTCGCCGAGCCCTTGCCGATGCGCCACATAGTCTGGGGCGGCGTACGCGATCTCGATCCGCTCGAAGCCGATCGTTTCCGCGAATACGAAGTGCAGCAGTTCTCCGTCAATGACATACGCGACCTGTCCGACAACCTGCGCAGGCAGATAAACGATCTCGCGGATCGGGTGGACGTCGTCTACGTGCATATCGACATGGATGTACTGGATCCGGCGGAGGTGCCGGGGCACGGCCTCACGGTTCCGGACGGCCCGAGCAGCGCCGACCTCGCCGACGCCATGGCGCTGATGTTCGAAAATCCGAAGACGGTGGCGCTGGGTATAGCGTCGACGCCGGCGGGATCGCTGGACCCTACCGGGGTCAGCCGCCAGGCGGCCCTCAATCTGATCGAGGGCGCGATCAGGGGCGCGCAATCCCGGTGATTCGATCAGCGGCCCTGGTCGCGTCGCTTGTCGCTGGCTGTGCCGTCGCCGGCGGGGCAGCCGATGGCTGGCCCATCGAGTCCGGCGGCGACGCGGATTCCTACCTGGCGACCAGCGCCATCGGCCGCGATTCGACGTCGACCATCCCGGACGAGAGTGGCAGCACGGCGGTCCGGCCACGGCTGATCTTCCAGTGTGCGGCCGGCGAGGGACAACGACTGGCCGCAAGAATTGACTGGAAACGATTCATCTCGTCGTTCAATACGGACGTGAATTTTCGAGTCGACGATCGGCAGCGTCTGTGGCTCAAATTCGGCGTGGATGCGAGCAACAGGATCACGATGACAAAGTCGCCAGCGGATGCGGCGTTACTCGTCGACTATCTTGCCGGCAGCCAGCTAGTCAAGGTGGGCATCACCCCTTATGCGGAGGCGGAAGTTTCGGTGAGTTTCGATTTGTCCGGCTTCGACGCGGCGTTGTCGGCGCTGCAATCACACTGCGGCAACGACTAGCGGTTGAGGTAACGCAACAAAACGCGGTTGTCCGCGCGTTCGCCGAAAGTATCCCATTCGAGGAAGTAACCCTCCGGGTCGTAACCGACGAAGACCCTCACCATGCCGCTCTCATCGAATATCTCGTCAGCACGCAGCTCGAATCCCTCGATGTTGCGAGCGCGCTCGAACCAGCCGTCAACGTCACTGGTGAAGAACGACAGCGTGACACCATTCTGCTCGGTCGGACTGTGCAGGTCATCGCCGCCATCGACCAGGGCGAGGTAACTGCTCGGCGTAATGTCGAACACCGCAGCCCAGGCCCCGCCCACCAGCTCGGACTTGCCGAAAAGCCTGCGGTAGAACGCCAGCGTGTCATCGACGTTCTCCATATAAACGGCATAGATCGTGCCACTCACATCGAGAGCGTTAGCGTCGCTTGATACCGACGTCATCAGTGACTCGACGTCTGGCGCGGACGGCAGCGAGCCGCCATTGCTGCCCGGCTCCGCGTTCTCGAATCGAAGCAGGTAGCCTTCCGGATCTTCGATGGCGAAACTCACCGGTTTCTTGTCGCGGCGCGGGTCGAAGCTGATGCGGGTGACGATGCCCTTCGACCCCAGGTACGCATGCCAGTTCGGCAACGTGTTCGTGAGCAGCGTCAACGCAACGGTCTTTGGCTCCGCAGACGAGTGCATGCCGTCGGCTGCATTTACCAGCGTCAGATACGAGCTGTCAGCAACCCGCAATATCTTGGCGAAGCCATAGTCGACCACGGTCTCAAAGCCCAGCGTGTCGCGATAAAACGCCCAGGCCGTATCGAGGTCGTCGTAATAATAAAACGCGTTGCTCGCGATGATGTCCGGCAGCGGCAACGTGGCGGGATCCGGCGGTTCGTCCGGTCCGCAGCCTGTCAACGTTCCGATAGCGAGCAGCATTGCGATAGCCCTCATCCGCATGCAGCTAGTCCGGGATTCCGAGCCGTTCATGCATGATCGGGCTGGTCGTGGTGTATTGCACGTGCACCTTCTTTTCCGGCTCTATGCGCTGCTTGATCGCGAAAGCGGCGAGCGCGGCCTCGTGGAATCCGCACAGGATCAGCTTCTTTTTTCCGGGGTAGAAATTGATATCGCCAACGGCGTAAATGCCCGGCTCCGATGTTTCGAATTTCTCGGTATCGACGTTGATTGTCTTGCGATTGATGTCGAGGCCCCACTCGGCGATCGGACCGAGCTTCGGCGCGAGACCGAAGAACACCAGCACCTCATCGACGGCGATCTCCGATTCCTCTCCGGCTTTCGACTTGACCGTGATGGACGTTACCTGGCCGGCATCGCCGGCAATTGCCGTTGCTTTTGCATTCTCGATGACATCCATTTTGCCGGCAGCAACAAGCTCCCGCATTTTGGAGATCGATGCATCAACCGCGCGGTATTCGTCACGCCGGTGCACCAACGTGATGCGCTCTGCGCTCGCAGAAAGCTCCAGCACCCAGTCGAGCGCCGAGTCGCCACCCCCCAGTATCGCGAGACGGCGACCCGCGAATCGCTTCGGGTCACGCACGCGATAGTGCAGCGACTTGCCTTCGTACTGCTCGGCACCCGGCACCCGCAGCGGGCGTGGCTGAAACGATCCGACGCCGCCGGCGATAACTACCGCCTTCGACCGGAACTGCGTGCCGGCGCTTGTCTCGACGAAGAAATGTTCGTCGTCCTCACGTTGCACGACCGCAACCTCCTCACCGAGATGCATGCCTGCGTTAAACGGTTCGATCTGCGTCAGCAACTGCTGCGTCAGCTCGTCGCCGGTGCACACCGGGATGGCCGGGATATCGTAAATCGGCTTGTCGGGATAGAGTTCGCTACACTGGCCACCCGGCTGCCGGATCGAATCGATGACTTCTGCCTTGAGGCCCAGCAGACCGAGCTCGAATACCTGGAAGAGCCCGCACGGCCCTGCGCCTACGATGACGACGTCTGTATGGATCAAAAGAGCGGCTCCGCAATCAACCGAGGGTCATTGTGCGAACTAAGCGTAGCTTAAGCAAATTCAATCGCCCGTTCCGCCGGGTTCCGGCCACCGGGCCATGAACCGGTCCAGCTATCCCGGCTATCAGCGACCCAGTGGATGGAATGCCCTGCTGCCTGCACGTCGCGATGTCCGCCGCCTGCGCGACGATCGCAGTTGCGACGTGGCGATTGTCGGTGCCGGTTTCACCGGCGTTGCGACGGCGGCTCGCTGGGCTGCGCTCGAACCCGGGGCTGACATCGTGCTGCTCGACGCCAGTACTGTCGGCGAGGGCAGCCCGGGGCGAAACTCCGGGTTCCTGCTCGAGATCTCGCTGGCGAATGATGCGGATGCCGGCAATATCGCGCGCATGCGGGAATGCAATGCGCTGATCTCGGCGACCATGGAAGACATACGTATGGCAGTGGCCGGCTCGCCGTTACCGTGCCGGCTGCAACGCACCGGGACCTACCGTGCCGCGGCGGGCACGGCAGGCTTGCAGGCGATCGACGCCTATCGCGGCTTTCTTGAGGCAGCCGGACTGCCGTTCGACGAGCTCGATCGACGCATGCTGCAGCGCAGGATAGGCACAACGTTCTACGAGCGTGGCCTGTACTCGCCACACTGCTACCTGGCACAGCCAGCCGCGTTGATACGCTCGCTGACGGCGGCGCTGCCACGACAGGTCACGGTGTTCGAGGAGAGCCCGGTCATCCGCCTCGCACGCACGACCGGCGACTGGTCAGTGTCGACGCCGGCGGCGACCCTGCATGCGAATGAGCTCGTTCTCGCAAACAATGCATTCGCGCAGGATCTGGCGGGCGCTCGGAATCGCGTTGCCACGATTTACACCTATGCCGGACTCACTGCGCCACTCGATGGCGCTGTGCTCGACAAGCTGGGAAGCGACACCAACTGGGGTCTTTTGCCCGCGCATCGGCTGGGCACCACGTTGCGGCGCACCGACGATGGGCGAATCCTGGTCCGTTCCTTTTACGGCTACGGCAAAGAAGGCGACAACGCCGCAATCGCAGCGAGACTCGCCGATTGTCTGCAACGACGCTACCCGCAGCTGGAAAATACCGCATTCGAGTACGTGTGGTCCGGCGCGACCGGCTTTACCCTGAATGGCGCGCCGCAGTGGGGCAGGTTCGGGCCCGGCCTCTACATCTCGGCCGGCTGCAACGGTGGCGGCGTCGTCAAAGGCACGCTGTTCGGCCGGCTGCTGGCGGACCTGGCGCTGGGTCGCGATGTCCCGGAGGTAGCGGCACTGTTCGGCACGCCGGCCTGGATGCCGCCGGAACCCATCCGTCGCCTCGGATTTGAGGTATTGTCGGCACTGGAAGCGCGTCGCGGACAGGCGGAGATCTAGGCGGTCGCTTGATAAAAACGGGGGATGGAGTTGGACGCAAATTCACTCGGCGCGTTGTCGCTGCTACCCGCAAGCATCGCCATACTTCTCGCATTCATCACGCGCAATACCGTGTTTTCCCTCGCCGTTGCCTGCCTGGTCGGGGTTCTGGCCGCCGGACAGGGACTGATGGGCTTCCCCAACCTGCTCAAGGAATCGCTTGGCACGACAAGCTTTTCCTGGATCTTTCTGCTCGAGTTATTCATCGGAATCTCCATCGCGTTCTTCCAGCGAACAGGCGCGATCCGTAACTTCAGCGCCTGGGTGCAGAGCCTGCACCTGAATCGTGTGCGCGTGCAGCTCATCGCCTGGTTCATGGGCATGTTCGTGTTTTTCAGCGACTATTTCAGCCCGCTGTTCGTCGGCGCCACCATGCGTGACCTGAGCGACAAGTTTCGTATCTCACGGGAAAAGCTCGCGTACATCGCAGACTCTACCTCGGCGCCGGTGAGCGTGCTGGTGCCGATAACCGGCTGGGCCGTGTATATCGAAGGGCTGATGATCGGCATGGGTCCGATCGTCGGTGCAGCCGATTCGATCGCGGTCTTCGTGTCCGCGATCCCGTATAACTTCTATGCGCTGCTCGCCGTCGTGATGGTCGGCCTCGTTGCAGCAAGAGTCGTCCCCGAATTCGGCCCGATGAAAGCCGCGGAACAGCGGACAATCGACACCGGCAAGGTGTATCGCGACGGTGCCGAACCGCTGATGGGGGAAGAGCTCACGGAAATCCAGACCTACGAGGGCGTGAAAACAAGCCTGCTCCTGAATTTCGTGCTGCCGGTGATCGTCGTCATTGCCGTCGCCACGGGGTCGTTCGTGCTCACGAACAGCGCGCTGACCATGGAGGCGTTCCTGCTGTCCGCCGCGTTCGCCGGGATCATCATGCGCATCCAGGGAATTCCACTGTCCGATATCATGCGCACTGCGACCATGGGCATCAAAGGCATCATGCCGGCGATTATCATCCTCGCATTCGCGTACGCGCTGAACGACCTGTCGCGGGCAATGGGAACTGCGACGTATATCGTCGACCAAACCGCAGGCTGGCTGACTCCGGCCATGCTGCCAGCACTGACGTTTCTGATCGCCGGCACCATCGCTTTCTCGACCGGAAGTTCCTGGGGAACGTTTGCCATAATGATGCCGATTGCGCTGCCCATCGCTTTCACGTTCAGTGGCGATCAACTGACACCGCTGGTCTACGCCTCGGTCGCGGCCGTTGCCGGCGGCGGCGTGTTCGGCGATCACTGCTCGCCGCTATCCGATACCTCGATACTCGCATCTACCGGCGCCGCTTCGGATCACATCGATCACATCAAGACCCAGTTGCCGTACGCCGTGGTCGTCGGTGTGATCAGCATCGCCGCCTACGTCCTGATCGGCCAGACCCTGTAGCGGGTGAATTATGTGAATTCATGATTCTCACGAAAGTGTTACACTTGATCGATAAAAATAATAATAAAAAGGACGACAAAAATGAGTCCTGCCCGGGGGAAGGGAATTCGCCTGATTTTGTGCGCAGCAGCGTTCGCTTTGCTCGCGCCCGCACACGCAGAAGAGCTGCAAACAATCCTGACTTCTGTCGGCCTCGATCACGCCGCCGAAGCCGAAGCGCCGATGTTTTCGGAAGAGTTACCTGCCAGCGACATCGATCGCCTGTTTCTGCTGTACAAAGACGCGCGTGCCGAAGGCAGTTTCGACGAAGCCGACACGCTCGCGAAGCGCATCGTAGACGCATCTATCGCATCGAACGGCATTGACAGCAAAGTTACCGCCATCGCGCTGACGAACCTCGGCATGCTGCAGCTGTCGCTGGACGAAAGCATATCCGCGGCACAGAATTTCACCGTCGCGATCGACGTCTTCGAGCGGATCGACAACCGCCTGAGCTCCGACCTGATTACGCCGCTGCGGGGCCTTGGCCGTGCGCAGCAACAGGCGGGCCATCCGGATCGTGCAATCGATGCCTGGAAACGTGCCGTGCATATCGGCCACGTCAATTTCGGGCCGCATAATTACGATCAGGTCGAAACGCTCTACTCTATCGCCAAGTTGCTTTACGATGCCGGCGCGACGGACGAGGCGTCCAAGATATACAAACGCATTTCCTACCTGCACACGCGTTATAACGGCAAGGGTGCCAAGGGCAGCACGCCCAGGATTTAGCCAACGACTTGCCAATCCCCAATTCCCGTGGCTTTATCCCGAGTCACGAAATTTCGAACGCGAGTATGTCGACGTGAAGGTTAATCACCCGTTCCCGGTTGCAGCGTTGCGCGGCCTGTGCGTGCTCGCGCTGCTGCTGTCAGCAACGGGTTGCAGCAAGGATACCAGCGACGAGTGGCCCGGCGCAGACGCCGTGAAAACGGTTTACGCGGACAACGCGGAGCACTACGCGGCGCTCGCGCTATGGCTGCAACACTCCGGCCATGCGTACGTTTACCCCAGCCGCCGCGGAACCGGCGTCTACGTCGCACAGAGCGATACGCCGGGAACGATGCGTATGTTCGCACGGGGACAGGAGGAGGCCGCGCTTGACGAGGTGTTGATATCCCTGGGCGTCGGCAAGGCCGTGGTGACCGGCCGATCGGTTTCGATGGGCATAGCGCCGGTCGTCGACCGGGAAATCAGTTACGCACGCTCGTTGCTATGGGCCGAATCCGCGCCGGCAGCAAAGGCCTGCACAACGGTATCCAGGTCATCCGCCAGCGGCGCATGCGCGATGCCGCTGGCGCAATCCTGGTGGCTGATATTCGAGTGGTGAGCCGGTCACAGCGGGCAAGCCCGGAATTGCGGTAGCGCTTCCGCGCGCGCCGAGAAACGCACGAGCCCCGGATAGTCAACCTCCTGGACACGCTCGGCGGAAGTCAGTTGCGAAAAACGCCAGGCGACCGCGATGCTGATGTCCGCAACCGTCGGGCTGTCGCCGAACAACCACGACTCACCGTCCCCCACGGCGGCCTCCAGTATCTCGAATGCACTGCGCAATTGCTGCGCAACCCTGTCGATCCAGGGCTGGTGCACGAGTTCGGCCGGTCGCTGCCGGGTCTCGTAGATGATCTGCACCATCTTGTCTTTTGCAACCAGCGCTACGCCGGTGAGCTGCAGTGCGCGGCGTTTTGCGGCACCGTCTTGCGGCATCAAGGCGTTGTCGTCGCCCGACAGTGACTGCAGGTGAACGATAATAAGCGATGAGTCGACCAGCATCTCGCCGTCATCGCAGATCAGCGTCGGCACCTTCACGAGCGGATTGAGTTTGCGGAACTCATCGTAGCTCTTGAAGATCGACAGCGGGTTGTGCTCGTAAGGGATACCGAGAAACTGCGCGGTTATCGCGACACGCCTGACGTACGGTGAGTCGAGCATTCCGACCAGTTGCATTACGCGTTCTCCTTTTTCGAATTGACGAACATGTCGATGTCCTCGTCCGGGCTGTGCGCGGTCGTCAGCGACACGATGACCAGTGTCGGCAGGCCGACAACCCAGCCGGCGTAAGAAGCCGAAAAACCCCAGGGTTCACCCAGTGCTACCCACATGAGCGCCGAGCCGCCGCCGGCCAGCATACTCCAGAACGCTCCTCTGGCGGTGGTGCGCCGCCAGAACAACAGTCCCAGCATGGGAAAGAAAATACCGGCCGCGCCGAACGTATAGGCGTACAGGATCAGGTCGAGTACGTTGGGAATCAGCCAGGCCGTGGCGATCGCAAGAGCGCCCATCACGAGCGTTGCCACTCTCGCAACCGCGACCAGTTCCCGGTCAGCGGCGTCTGCGTTGTAATACTTGCGGTAGATATCATTGGTGAAGATTGCGACCGGCCCGATCAGGCAGGAGTCGGCGCTGGACATGACCGCGGCTATGTAAGCGGCAATGACGACACCGGCGAGCCCGGCCGGTAACAATTCGACAATCATCGTAGGCGTCGCCAGTTCGGCATCCTGCAAATCCGGGAACAGCATG
>JAHHOT010000121.1 GCA_018677555.1 Gammaproteobacteria bacterium
CAGCTCGGCCGCAGGTGCCGTCGACCTGATTACCAACGAACGTATAATAGAGACCACGGTCATCGTCGAAGACGGTGCAATCCTGGTACTCGGCGGGCTCCTCGAAGACCAGCTGCGGGAAACCGATCAGCGCGTACCGATCCTGGGCAGCATACCGCTGCTTGGCGCACTGTTCCGCAGCCGCACGACCGACAAGGTCAAAACCAACCTGATGGTCTTCATTCGTCCGAAGATTTTGCGCGACCCGTCACAGACGGCGACGGAGACCCATGCAAAATATAACTACATCCGGAAAGTGCAACAGGCGGGTCGCGGCGGCAAGGGTGGCAATGTCGCCATCATGCCGGGCGAAGATCGGCCGATTTTGCCGCCGCTGGAGTCCCTCGACAGGCCCGCCATCGATCTGCGGATACCGCAGGAATACCAACCGCCCGAAAGGAACTAGCAAGCGCTGAGCAATGGAAAGCCATACGGAAATTGTCCTGGAGGCGCCTGAACGTGAAGTCGCCGAACCATCGGCCGCGGTCGAGTCGGAGTCCGGAAGCGGTGTCATTCGCCCACTGCCGTTCTCGTTCGCGAAACGGCACGGCGTACTGATCCGCGACGTTGTCAACGGCAAGGCTGATACGGTCTATCGCATCGGCACCTCGCCGCTGAGCCTCGCGGAGGCGCGCCGTTTTGCCGGTGTCCCGCTGCGACTGACGAAGGTCAGTAGCGATGCGTTCGATGCCATGCTGCAGCAGGCGTACGAACAAGGCAGTCACAAAGCCATGCAGATGGTTGGCGATCTCAATGAACACACGGATTTGTCGCAGGTTGCTCAGGAACTACCGGAGCCATCGGATCTGCTCGAGAGCGACGACGATGCGCCGATCATTCGCTTCATCAACGCAGTGCTGACCGAAGCCGTCAAGGACAACGCATCGGACGTACATATCGAGCCTTACGAGAATCGTCTTGGCGTCCGTTTCCGCATCGACGGCGTGTTGCAGGAAGTTCTGAAGACAAGACGCGCGCTGGCCCCGCTGGTGGTCTCACGCATCAAGGTCATGTCGCGCCTGGACATAGCGGAGAAGCGCTTGCCGCAGGACGGGCGCATCTCGCTGAAAATTGCCGGACGTGCGGTCGACGTGCGTGTGTCTACGATGCCATCCGGCCACGGAGAGCGGGTCGTGTTGCGCCTGCTCGACAAACAAGCCGGCCGCCTGGACCTCGCCTCGCTCGGCATGGATCAAAAGTCGATGAACGTCATGGACGATCTCATTCACAAACCGCATGGCATTATCCTGGTCACCGGACCGACCGGGTCAGGCAAAACCACGACCCTCTATGCGGCACTCGAGCGAATCAACGACAACAGCCGCAATATCATGACCGTCGAAGATCCGATCGAATACTTTATCGACGGTATCGGCCAGTCGCAGGTCAATACGAAAGTCGAAATGACGTTCGCCCGCGGATTACGCGCGATATTGCGCCAGGATCCCGATGTCGTCATGGTCGGCGAAATTCGCGATCTCGAAACTGCCGAGATCGCTGTACAGGCCAGCCTTACAGGCCACCTCGTTTTGTCAACGTTGCATACCAATACTGCTGTCGGTGCCGTGACCCGGCTGCGCGACATGGGCGTTGAACCGTTCCTGTTGTCGTCCAGTCTCATTGGCGTATTGGCGCAACGGCTCGTGCGGGTCCTCGATGACGACACGAAAGAACCTTACCGTGCACGCGATTACGAGTGCCACCAGCTGAACTTCGACGTCGAGAACCCGCCCGTGCTGTATCGGCCCGGCGAAAACGATGCCACGGGATTTCGCGGCAGAACCGGCATATATGAGCTGGTCGCCATCGACGACACAATGCGTACCATGATTCACGACGGCGCCAGCGAACAGAATCTCGAACGGCATGCACGAACCATGGGCCCGAGCATCAGGGACGACGGGAGGCGCAAAGTACTCGAGGGCACGACGACTCTGGAAGAAGTCCTGCGCGTGACCCGGTCCGACTAGTACCCTTGTCACTGGATACCCGATGGGTGCATTTGAGTTTGTAGCGGTCGACAAATCCGGCAAGGAGACGCGCGGCCTGCTGGAGGGCGACACTGCCAAGCATGTCCGCCAGACGCTGCGCGAGCGCAGCCTGCTGCCTGTAAAAGTCACCGAAGTTGCACGCAAGGAAGCGCGTCGCCAGACGACGTTTTCGGTTCGCAAAGGACTATCCGCCTCCGAACTGGCTGTTATCACGCGCCAACTCGCAACGCTGTCGCAATCGGGCCTGCCGCTGGAGGAGGCGCTACTTGCCGTCAGTCAGCAGAATGATCAGCCTCGCACAAAGAGCATATTGCTCGGCGTTCGCTCGAAAGTCATGGAGGGTCATACGCTTGCCGACGGTCTGGCGGATTTTCCGCAGGCGTTCCCGGACCTGTACCGCGCAACGGTTGCCGCCGGTGAGCAGTCGGGGCACCTGGACGTTGTTCTCGAACGACTTGCCGAATTCACCGAGTCGCGTCAGGTACTGCAACAGCAGGTACGCAATGCCCTGATTTACCCGATTGCGCTGGTGGTAACGGCGGTCGGCATTATCAGCTTCATGTTGGCCTACGTGGTACCGAAAGTCGTCTACATTTTCGAGAACTACGGGCAGGAGCTGCCCCTGCTTACGCGGATCATGATTACATCGAGCGATATTATCCGCGACTACTGGATTGTCATCATCGCGGTCATCGGCATCGTGATAGTGGCGATTCGGAAGCTCCTGAAGCAGGAGGGGCCGCGGCGCAAATATCACCGAATGCTGTTGCGGCTTCCCGTGATCCGGAAGCTTACGCAGGGTATCAATACTGCGCGGTTCACCCAGACATTGAGCATCCTGTCCGGCAGCGGCGTACCTATTCTTGAAGCGCTGCGTATCGGCTCCCAGGTCATTGTCAATATTCCGATGCGCGAAGCTGTCGAGGAAGCATCACTGCGCGTCCGCGAAGGTGCGATGATCAGCAAGTCGCTGGCCGCCAGCAAGTTGTTTCCGCCACTGACCATGCACCTGATTTCGAGCGGCGAAGCCAGCGGCAAGCTGGAGGAAATGCTGGCGCGTGCCGCCAGTAACCAGGAACGGGAAGTCGACGGCCTGATCGCGACACTCCTGGGCATTTTACAGCCGCTGCTGGTCATCGTGATGGCCGCTATCGTGCTCCTGATCGTGCTGGCAATTCTCCTGCCGATCTTCGAGATCAACACCCTTATTCAATAGAAAGTACCCTCGTAAGCCACTAATTTCAGTGGATTTCGAGAACAATTCCAATAGTGTCGATCACTATCTTGCGCCGCCTTTTTTTTCGCGGTATACAGGCGTCGAATGGTCATGCAATGGCCCGGTTATTGGACTGATCGTGGAGAGGGTTAGTAACGATGCAAGGGGAACCAGACGGTCGGGAAGACGACCTGGATATCGGCGAGGACGAAATCATCGAGGACGTCGTTCCCGAGGAGACTATCGTCATGCCGGAAACAGCGAACTCGGATAATGTCGGAGACGTTTCGGTTGAGATAAACGTCGAAGAATTGATTGCTCAGGTCGAAGCGGAGCAGTCCGATGATGCCGCGAGAAAAGCCGAAGTCCGGCGACGCCTCGAGGAAATTTACGAAAGCAAGGATATCGAGGACACCTACGCATTGGAATTTGCCGAGAAATAGGCTGGCCGAAGTTACCTGAAGCTTCTCGACTTTACGTCCAACTCACCCAATAACCGACTGTGGTCGTACAGTCGGTGCGCGATTACGTGCACGACTTTTCCTTCGACCTGTAATTCCCCGTCTACCCCCATGAGTCGGGCATTCAGTAATACGTCCCGTTGCTCGTCAGCAATTTTTTTCCACACGATGAGGTTGATATAGCCTGACTCATCCTCCAGGGTTACGAAGGTCACGCCGCTTGCCGTACCGGGACGCTGTTTCGTAATCACCAGGCCTGCAACGCTGATCCGGCTTCCCGTTGCGACTGCAACCAGCTCGGATGAACGCCGGTAGCAGCGCACATCCAGCCGTGCTCGCAACAGCGCGATCGGGTGGCGCCCGAGGGTCAGCCCGGTGGCCTTGTAGTCTGCCACGATATCCTGGCCTTCGCTCGGTCGGCGCAACAACGGCGATGCCTCGTAGCGTTCCATGGAAGCAAACAGCGTCGTTGGCGCCTCCACTCCTGCGACTGTCCAGCGTGCCTTGTGCCGATGCCCGTCCAGTTGCGCAAGCGCCCCGGCCGCCGCAAGCGCTTCAAGGTCACGACGATTCAGACCCGTGCGCTCAGCGAGTTGTTGCACACTTCTGTACCCGGTCTCCGGCCGCCGGGCGACGACGTTGTCGGCGGCTGCCTGGGAGAGGCCTTTTACCTGGCGCAGGCCCAGACGCATCGCCGCCTCATTGTCCGGCCTGCGCTCCAGCGTAGAGTCCCAGCAACTTCTGTTGACGTCGACGGCACGTATCTCGACACCATGGCGACGCAGGTCTTGCGTGAGCTGCGAAGCCGAATAAAAACCCATTGGCTGACTGTTCAACAGTGCACAACAAAATGCGGCTGGTTCGTGGCATTTGAGCCAGCAAGACACGTAGACGAGCAGCGCAAAACTGGCGGAGTGCGACTCAGGAAAACCGTACTCACCGAAACCGAGGATTTGCTGAAAGATCTGTTTCGCAAAGTCGGCCGAGTAACCACGCTCACGCATGCCGCGGATCAGTTTTTCTTCGAAAGGACCAAGTCCGCCGCGGCGTTTCCACGCCGCCATGGCACGCCGTAACTGATCGGCCTCACCTGGCGAGAAGCCGGCTGCAACAACCGCAAGTTGCATGACCTGCTCCTGGAAAATCGGCACACCCAGCGTTCGTTGCAGCACGTCCCTGACGTCGTCGCTTGGATAGTCGACGGCTTCCTCGCCACTGCGTCGCCGCAGATATGGATGCACCATGTCGCCCTGAATGGGGCCTGGCCGAATAATGGCTACTTCGATAACGAGGTCGTAATAACAACGTGGCTTCAGTCGCGGCAACATCGCCATTTGCGCGCGCGATTCGATCTGGAATACACCCATCGTATCGCCGTCACAAATCATGTCATACACTCGCGGATCTTCGGCAGGCACGGTGGCCAGCGTATACTCCCGCCCGTCAAACTGTCTGATCAGATCGAAACTGCGGCGTATCGCCGTCAGCATCCCCAGACCCAGCACATCGACCTTGAGCAGCCCGAGGTCCTCCAGGTCGTTCTTCTCCCATTGAATGACGGTGCGATCCTGCATCGCGGCATTTTCGATCGGCACCAGTTCTGCCAATGGGCCACGGGAAATCACAAATCCGCCGACATGCTGCGACAGGTGCCGTGGAAAACCCATCAATTGCCGTACGAGATACAGCAGGCGCTGCATGATTGGGCTCTGTGGATCGAGCCCCGCTTCACGTACCCGGCTGTGGTCGACTTCGCTGCCATCCCACCATTGCATCGATTGCGCAAGACGGTCTATCTGCAAACCGCTCAGGCCCAGCGCTTTACCGACGTCACGCAGCGCACTCCGTGGCCGATATGTAATAACCGTAGCAGCGAGCGCAGCCCGATGTCGCCCATACTTTTCGTAAATGTACTGAATGACCTCTTCACGCCGTTCATGTTCGAAATCGACGTCGATGTCCGGCGGCTCGTTTCTCTCTTTCGAAATGAACCGCTCCACCAGCATCGACATGCGGCCTGGATCGACCTCTGTAATACCCAGGCAAAAACAGACAGCGGAGTTTGCGGCCGAGCCGCGCCCCTGGCACAAAATACCCTGGCTCCTGGCAAACGCGACGATGTCGTAAACCGTCAGAAAATAGGGCTCGTACCCGAGCTCGGAGATGAGCTGCAGTTCATGCTCTACCAGCGACCCGACCTTTGCCGGTGCCCCGTCAGGCCAGCGTCGGCGCATTCCCTCCTTGCTCAGGCGACGCAGATACGTTGCGGCACTCTCGCCAGCAGGCATCACTTCATCGGGATATTCGTAGCGAAGTTCATCCAGCGAAAAATCGATACGTTCCGAAACCCGCAATGTCTCTTCGAGTAATGCCGCCGGATAGATACTTGCCAGGTGATCCCGCGGACGCAGGAACCTCTCTCCATTCGGATAAAGCGCGAACCCCGCCCGATCCAGGGTCAGTCCTTCCCGTATGGCGGTGACAGTGTCCTGCAATGCACGGCGCTCACGGCGGTGCATGTGCACATCGCCGCAGGCCACCAGCGGCAGCTGCTGCTCGTGTCCCAGGCTCCCGAGTTGCTGCAGGCGCTGACGCTCGAGCCCGTCTGCGAGCAGCTCTACCGCGACCCACAGCCGGCCATGGAAAGCATCACGAATCCAGGTATCTTCCTGCGGCAATTGCAGCCGGTTATCGGGTATCCACAGCACCAGGCAGCCGGGCAAGCCATCGCAAAAGTCCTGTGGCTGGAGTTTGTAACTGCCTTTTTCGGCAGCGCGGCGACCATCACTGATCAGCTGGCACAAGCGCCCGTAGCCGCTGCGATTTACGGCGAGCAACACCAGCTTCAGGCCATTCTCCAGGCGCACTTCACAGCCTGTGATCAGCTTTTTCAGGCCGGCGTCCTTCGCTGCCATGTGCGCACGAACGATCCCGGATACGGAACACTCGTCGGTGATCGCCAGTGCCTCGTAACCGAGCTGCACCGCGGTTTCTACCAGCTCCTCCGGATGCGATGCGCCTCTCAGGAAAGTAAAATTACTAAGTGCGTGAAGCTCGGCATAGGCGGTCATTTTCGGTTTTTGCCGGCATTGCATTGCCTCTACCCGAAAATCCCGTGCAGGAACCACTGATTTTTTTCGCCGCGGTTTTTATAAATCCACAGATGTACGCCGAGAGAATTCACTGCAACGTAATAATCACGGGCAACGCCATTATCGTCCCACCAGCCGGTCTCAATACGCTCGGGGCCGCTCAGGAGCTCGAGAACCCCCTGATACACCGGTTTGCCATCGACAACGGGCAACTTTTTTAGGTCAGGCAACATCCATAGCGGCCGGCGTAACAGCAGACTGTTGGTTTTTTGCAAGTCGGCAAACAACAGTGGAGCCAGGCCCCGGTTCCACGGAACCTGGCTGGGCGTTGCCATATCCATCGCATGAAAGCCGGGCTTTACTCCCACTCTTCCCCAGGCGTATTGCGGACGATGCTCTGCAACGAGATTGATAGCATGCACCGCCTCGTCACCAATGCGCGCCGAGAGTTGTTCAACGAGGTGTGCCGGTGAAATGGATTGCCCGCCCCGGTCTGTCTTGCGAAACGGCAATGGCCGGTTTTCTGCCTCGAGCGCGGCGGGCCGCCCGCCACGCAATCGTATGGAGATAACGGGCGCCGCCAGCGTTAAGCGCTCGAAACGGATCTTCAACAGCTCCAGCCACCTGCAAACCGCACGGCCTGCCTCGGAGGAACCCACTATCAGATGGGTAACGGGTGCCTGCAGAGAAAAGAAACTGAATTGCACACGCTGCACCACCAGTTGTCGCGCCAGCAAAAAGCAACTCATTTCCTGCAGTAATTGCTCACAGGCATTCAGAATGAGTTCGCCGTCGCTCTGCTCCTGTGACAATTCAAACTCCGCACAAAACCGTTGCGGAGTGCGAAAGTTGCTGCGCGGATCGGGCAATCGGCCCATTGCCCGATCCAGCTGCAGTAAACGGGCACTGCCAAAACGCTTGGCAAAACCCTGGCGCGGCAAGCGTAAACAATCGCCGATACAGGAAATGCCCATGCCTTTCAGGCTGTCAGTCACTGATTCCGGCCAGTCCAGACACTGCAGCGAAAGCGGGCTGAGTGCCCCGGTCAGGTTTTGCAATGCCTGAATACACACTCGTCGACGGGATCTGGCAAGCCAGGTTGCCGCCAGCGGTGTCGGGGCAATCGCCAGTGAAGACGTCAGCCCCTTGTGCTCGAGATCGGCAGTAATGCGCTGTCGCAGTTCGCGCAGGCCACCGAAAAGACGCAAGCTGCCGGCGATCTCGAGCAATAACACGCAGGCAGATTCGATACAGACGAAAGACGTAAACTGTTCTGCCCAGGCAGCAAGCTGCCTGATCAACGCCTGTTCCTTGCGCGGACTACGTTCGAGAAGCTGAAGTTCCGGCTGCAGTGCCAGTGCCGCATTGACAGGCATCCGCGGAGCAATACCCGCTGCCTGTGCCGCCTTGCTGGCCAGCAATACCTGCCTTACCCCCTGCTCCCCGGAAAAGACCGCATGCGCTGCGCTTGGCGAATCGCCGTTCAATGCCTCCAGCGGCAAGGCAGGAAAATGAATGCAGAGCCACAAACGTCTTGCCGGTATCGTCGAGAGCGCTGGCGGCGATTGCTCTGGAAGCGGCAATGAGAGCCGCTGCTGGACCAGTTCATCGGGGGTCGCGGTGACTTCCTGCAACGCGGCAGGCTTGCGGCGTCGGACAACCATCGTTTAACCCGCATAATCTCTTACGATGGCCGGCCGGCCGCCACGGCTTTTCAGAATGCCGATATCCGTGCCCGTGCTGCCTGCAAGGAGTTCGATGCGCAATGCCGCCGCCGATGACTGGGCCCGGGCCCTCGACGAACGAAATGCGATGGCCCAGCTGCTTCCGGCTTCCGCTGCGAGCTGCAAACGACGGCTTGCAGCATCGTCGAGCGCGTCTGACCACAGCAGAACTGCGGCACAATTCCCGGAAGACAACGCCTGCTCCGCCGCCCAAAGCGCTTCGCGATTCGATTTCGGACGCACCATCAATACTCGCGAAAGATTAACGCCCCACTGCAACAATGCAGGCGGATACGGATCGAACGGAGGATTGATCCAGGTAATCCAGCCCGCCCCGGCGGAAACGCCTGGCGACAGTTGCTTGCGGCTGAGCCGTGCCAGCGCCGGCATCAGTAACTGCAATTCGCCCGTACCGTAGTGCTCCAGTAAAATTTCCGTCAGCGCCTGTAAGGGCCAGCCACCGCCCGGCAAATGCCGATCGAGTTTCGGGTAGCCGGATGTCAGGCCGCGTTGCTGCTGGCTCTGGCCCTGCCCGCGCCAGACCCGCGGATTTTGCAATATTTTTCGAAGTGCATCATTCACCGTTCACCGGTCTCAGTGCAGTGGCAATCCATCGCGAATAACACCGACGACAACGCCCTCGATGACCATGGCCTGTGCGCTCAAATCGACCTGTATCGGCTCGAACTCGTCGTTCTCTGGCAACAACCATACGACCGAGCCGTTTTGCCGGTAGCGTTTGACCGTGACCTCGTCTTCGACTCGCGCCACGATAATTTGCCGGTTACGTACTTCCGGTGTGCGGTGTACGGCAACCAGGTCGCCATCGAGTATGCCCGCGTCTTTCATACTCATGCCCTGAACCCGTAACAGGTAATGCGGTTTCGGGTTGAACAGTGCCGGATCGAGACGGTAATGCGTTTCGATATGTTCTTCGGCGAGAATCGGGCTGCCGGCAGCGACCCGGCCCACCAGCGGCAAACCCAGCTGTTCACGCAAGGAGTCTTTCAGCTGGATGCCCCGGGAAGCGCCGGGTATCAGATCGATCACACCCTTGCGTTGCAATGCCCGCAAGTGTTCCTCGGCGGCATTCGCCGATTTGAAACCGAGCTCCCGGGCGATTTCCGCACGCGTCGGCGGCATGCCGAATTCTGCAATAAACTCTTGAATCATATGAAGAATCTGGTTTTGCCGCGGGGTCAGTTGGTCCATCGTAGTTACCTGTATGAATAAACAGTAGTGTTGTTATATACAGGACTTCGCCGTGTTTGTAAACACGCCGGTCAGCGTTTCACCGCAGGACAGCGGGACAAGCGCCAGGAAACAGAATCAACGCCCGCCGCGGCCGTCACCGACCACGACCGTTGCCGGCGGATGGCTCCGTTGCGCTGTCGCGGATGCACGACATTAATCCAACAAAAACAAGGTTTTCATTGCGGCTACCGACAGTTTAGGAAATAATGCGCCTGCAGTTTTATCCCAACAGAGGAAAATTGGATAATGATCAAGAAAGTACTGAAAGTAGGCGCCATTGCGCTGGTCCTCGGCGTGGCCTCTGGTTGCGCCAGCAATGCAGCTATCGAAGCCGCACAGGCAACAGCCGATGGTGCCGCACGGGATGCAGCAGCCGCGAAGTCCGCCGCTGAAGCAGCTCGCGCAGCCGCAGACAGTGCCGCACGGGCAGCAGCAAATGCTCAGAGCACTGCCGATCGCGCATTGTCATCAGCAAGCGGAGCACAGTCTTGCTGCGACGCAAACCGCGACCGCATGGAGCGTATGTTCGAAAAAAGCATGTCTAAATAATCGAACTGATACAATTATTCAGACGCCGCGCTTGTCGCGGCGTTTTTTATGCTGCGTCCAACCGCGACAGGAATACCGCTGGGTTGTTGCAACAACGCTTCCGCGGCATTCCAGTCCAGCTCGCCCGGGCGCGTGTTTGTCGCTGCAACGAACTGCATGGTGAGCAGCGTAAGCTGATCGCGCTTCCCGGGGTCCTGCGCAACGTCAAAAACTTCCAGGTCTGCGTCGATGCCCGACTGCAACAAGGCAGGATCTGCGTCCGTCACCGCCGGCGGCAGCTCGAGTTGCCGATGCACCTCCATCATCAGCGTTTCCCCATCCCAGCCGAGTTTGACCGGCTCGTCAATGATACGTACGGGCGTGCTGACGGC
>JAHHOT010000212.1 GCA_018677555.1 Gammaproteobacteria bacterium
ATCAATTACCTGCGACATATGGCGGTTTTCGCTCGAGTGGTCGACGAGGGCTCGTTTCGCGCCGCGGCCAAAGATCTGGGCGTGGCGCCCTCACGCGTCAGCCAGACCGTGTCCGATCTCGAGGAATATCTCGGCGTGACGCTGTTGTATCGAACCACGCGCAAACTGTTTCTCAGCAACGAGGGGCGCAAGTTTTACGAACATGCAGCCGACTTGTTGAGAAGCGCTGAATCGGGACTTAATGAGCTGAATGCGCTTTCGCAGGAGCCCAGCGGTGAGCTGAAAGTTTCACTGCCGGCGTTTTTTGCAAGTTCCGCTATCTCTACCGCCCTTGCCGAATTCGCCCGGCAACACCCGAAAGTGTCGCTCTCCTTGATCTATACCAATCAGGTAATGGATATTCTCGACGAAGGACTGGACCTGACCATCCGCGTAGGCTGGCTGCAGGACAGCTCCATGATGTCTCGCAAGCTCGGAGAAGGCAGGCGACTGCTCGTGGCTGGCAAAGAGTATGTCAAGGCTCAACCCGCGCCGAATGATCCATCCGACCTGAAAGACTGGGACTGGATACGCTTTCACATGCGCCCGACTACGACCGAGTTTGTCTCTGAGTCCGGCGACAAAACCACAATCACCGAGAACTTCCGGATCAGCGTAAACAGCACTGAAGCCGTGTGGCATTTTGCCTGCCAGAACATGGGCCTCGCCTTGCTACCGGAGCATATGATCGCCGATGGGCTCGAAACGGGTGAGTTAGTGCACGTACTCCCGCAGTGGAGTGTCAAGCCATTGGGCTTTTACGCCGTTTGGCCCGACAAATCCCGCCGCGAAAACCTGACCCTGCAGCTGGTCCGATTCATTGCGGAACGGGTTTAGGTCGCGTTTCCGCAGCGCTTTGGAACGGACCCGGATAATCGTCAGCCGTACCCCGGGTGCGGGCGGCCTGCCCCGTTCGTTCGCCGCGCGTTGTCGTTCCATCTGCAGAACTACTCTGGTTTCACATTGACCCGAATGCCAATCATTTGATCGGGTGCGAGCAACGTGTTAACCCTGTCACCGGAATACAATCGGTTCCGGAGCTGGTTGACCGCGGCGAAATAACAGTGGAGGAAGTCATGCCTGACGCTAACCCGATCAATATCACCCACATCGACCACGTCGTGATCCGTGTCGACGATCTGGAGAGCATGACTGCCTGGTACCGCGACGTCCTGGGTTGCAAGCTGGAGCGCGGTCCGGGCGATGTCGGGCTTGCGCAGCTGCGTGCGGGCAGCTCGCTGATCGACCTGGTGGACGCTCACGGCCCACTGGGCAAACAGGCTGGCGAGCCACCGAATCACGACGCGCCCAACATGGACCACGTGTGCTTCCAGGTGGATCCCTGGGACACTGAGGCCGTCAAGGCGCAACTTCGGCGTCACGACGTCAAGTTGGGCGAGGTGGCCAATCGCTATGGCGCGTTCGGCATGGGCCCGTCCATCTACGCCAAAGACCCGGAAGGCAATACGGTTGAGCTGAAAGGCTTTGGTCGACACAACGGCTGACGGTTTGAAGTGTTGCCGTGCCGTCAGCGGTCAGCCACAGCCACCCTGCATCAGCCCAAGGGTGAACATCAGCACAGCGCCTGCGGCGGCGACCGTGCGAATCGTGTTCAGCAGGGTCCAGCGATCCAGGTAGTGTTCCCACACGGCAAAACCCGCCGGATCCGTCGCCGATACGGCGGCCAGCCGGTCGTTCAGTGGCACGTTGCCGAGGCCGGTGACGAGAAACGTACCGGCGACGTACAAAAGCGCGCCCGCCAGGAAATACAGCGTTGCAGGCGCGCCCCAGTTCGTGATGGCCAGTACGGCGACCAGCAGCGAGATTACCGTGGTCCCGATAAAAACGCCGAGAAACGAGCGGTTGAGTACGACAACGTTGATCGACTGCATCACGGCAATGCCCTCGTGCGAGGGCATGCGTGCGAGCGCCTTCATGACAAAGCTGGAGAAGGCGAAGAAGACACCGGCAATCAGGCCCGAACCGAGCAATGCCAGGACGGCCAAGGCTGTTGTGACGACGTTCATGTTGCATCTTCCCTGGTAGTTGCGTACCAGGTGTCACCAGCGGCGCGCCGACGCGCGACGGTTGTTTTCCTGTGGCGTAGCAGGTCCACGAAGCAGATCGCGCCGATTGCGACTTCGATCGACGCGGCACTCACCAGTCCGCTGTGCGGAACCCCGTCCATTGCCATGCTCAGAATGCGAGACAGGCCATACGACAGGTAAACCGCCGCCGCCGTGGCGAGTGACGGCGTGGTGAACTCCGACCTGAACACGCCGGCCATCATCAGCAGCCCCGCCAACAGCAGTGGCCCCGCCGGTGCTTTCAACTCGTTCGCGAGATTTATATCGGCGCCGATATCGATCCCGTAACTCCCGTAAAAAGCGTTTGGTGCAAAGAGGATCATGGTGGCGATACCTGCAGCAATCAGGCCGCTCGCGAGCAACAATGCGCGGGTGCCGTATGAGCCAAATACGCTCACTCTTTTATTAATTCGGGTCATTGCTAATCTCCATTGAAAGGTCAGGGCTTCAGGCAACCGCCTTCCACACGTCGGTCGCCGCGATCTCCCGCGCGTAGTCGGCGAAGTCCTTCGGCTCACGACCGAGCGCACGCTGCACGCCGTCGGTCAGGTAGGCATTGCGGCCGTCCAGTACGGTCGCGAACAGGTAATCGAGCATCCAGACGACGTCCTTCGGCGCTCCGGATTGGGCAACACCTGCCACGAACGCGTCATGCGGCACCGGCAGGTACTCGATAGCACGGCCCGTCGCGTTAGACAGTTCGGCGGCAACGTCGACCAGCGTAAGCAGCCGGGGGCCGGTCACTTCGTAGATTTCACCGGCGTGCCCTGCCCCGGTCAGCGCCGCGGCGGCAACCTCGGCGATATCGTCAACGTCGACAAACGGCTCTGGCGTATCGACGTCCGGCAGGGTGATCTGGCCCGCCTGCACCATCTCGACGAACGCGCCTTCCGAGAAGTTCTGGTTGAACCAGCTGGCACGCACGATGGTCCAGTCGATGCCGCTATCCTGCACAATGCGCTCGCAGGCCTGGGCTTCCTCCTCACCGCGGCCCGACAGCAGGACCAGGCGGTTGACGCCATGGCGTTTCGCCCGGTCGACGAATGCCTGGATCGAGTCCGTCGCGCCAGGCATGGCGAGGTCCGGTGCGTAGTTGATGTACGCCGCTTCGACACCGGCGAGACAATCGTCCCAGCCGGCTTCGTTATTCCAGTCGAAGGACGGCGTGGCCGAACGGGAACCGAGACGCACACCGCGGCCCTTCGCCTTGAGGATGTTCGCGATGCGCCGGCCGGTCTTGCCGGTAGCGCCCAGGACCAGCGTCAGTCCGCCAGCCGTATGATTCTTTATCGAATTCGGGTTCATGACTTGCTCCTCGATGTTGGGAAAGGTTGCAAGTCCATCATCCGGGTCGGAGCCCGGTCATTCTTGACAGTGTGTGCCCGTTTTTTGACGCGCCATGCCAGGCGCTGCACCCCGATCGTCCGCGCTACGCCTCCAGGCGAAAAGAGCGCGGCGTCTGCCCCGCCCAGCGTTTGAAGGCGCGGTTGAAGGCGCTTTGCTCGGAAAAGCCGGTCAGGAAGGCAACCTCGGCGAGCGGATAGGACGTCTCCCGGAGGAGGCGTTCCGCGAGTTCGCGGCGCGCCTCGTCGACCAGTTTCTGAAACGAATAGCCGCGATCTGACAAGCGCCGCTGCAGCGTGCGGCCACTCATGCCGAAGTGACGCGCAATATCCGATACCGTCGGTATGCCGAGGCTCAGCGTTTGCGAGATCTGAATACGCACGCGCCGTTCGAGGGTCGCATCGTCATCGAACTTCGCGAGTTCCTCCTCGAGGTGCGTGTCGAAGAACTTCACGATACCCGGATCGCCCAGCCGGTTCGGCGCCTGCATCGTCTCGTGGGAAACGAGCAGCGCGTCCATATCAGTAGCAAAGTGTACCGGGCAACCGAAGTGGCGTTCGTGAGCCGCGGCCGAACCCGGCGTATCATGCTTGAAGTAGACCGCCAGCGCCCGGAACGTAGACGTCGACACTTCCTGGCTGATGGCGGCAATGCTCGCGATCGTGGCTTCGTTGGACAATCGAAGCCCGAGCCGTGCCCGGTCGCCGTCACGGTGCAGCTGCATGTACACACCCTCGTCAGCCTCGCGAACCTCGTAGGTGGCAACGTTCGTCAGCACGCGAGCGTAGCGCGCGGCACGTTCGCAGGAACCGCGCAGGTTCGGCGCTGACTTCCACGCCAAACCGAAAGCACCGTAGTCCTCGCAGCGCATCGACGCTCCGACGCGAAGCGGCAGTTCGGTGCCACTCGGATCCGCGCGCGCCACTCTCTCGAAGAAGTCGTAGTAGTCCGAGTCCGCCACCATGATCTTCGGATCGACCGCTGCGTCGGGATCGAAGCCGATGGCTTCGAGCAATGCGCGCTTGTCCAGGCTGTCGTCGGCCTGGCGGATGACCTTGTGAACGAATAACGATGTGATCTGGCCCACGGGCAAGATATATCACGAAACCGAATAGGATCCCATTTATGTGAAATCCGAACAGTTGTGTGACACATTCGACTGTTTTTTCACGGCTTTTTGCTAGCATCGATCGAACGTAGCGAATAATTCTCATGTTTGCTGCGGCCAGGCAATGGTGCATTTAGGACGACCGCCTAAAACAGGGGTCAGGAGAATGGCGCACGAAGCGCAAAGCGATCACTACTTAAAGAAAGAGCTTGACTCACTGATCAAGCGGGATGGGTCAGTGTTCGAATTCCTGCACCAATACTCCCTGGACGGACTGTGGTATTGGGATCTGGAGGTGCCGGAAAACGAGTGGATGAGCCCCAAATTCTGGCGGGTGCTGGGGTACGATCCGGCGGAAAAGAAACACCTTGCTTCCGAGTGGCAGTACCTGATTGACCCGGACGATCTTCAGGTTGCGATTCAGAACTTTGAAGCCCATTGCGAAGACCCCAGCCATCCCTACGATCAGTTGGTGCGCTACCGCCATAAGAATGGCTCGACGGTCTGGGTTCGTTGCCGCGGTGTGGCAATTCGTGACCAATCGGGTACGCCGATACGCCTGCTTGGTGCGCACAACGACGTAACGCAACTGAAACTCGCCGAAGATGCGGTGCGACAAAGTCAGGAGCAACTTGAGCGACGGGTCAAGGAACGCACGGCTGAACTGGCGGAAACGAACAGGCGACTCCGTGCGGAGTTACAACATCGCGAACAAACAGAGGCGGCCCTCTTTGCGGCAAAAGAAGACGCCGAAGTCACCCTGCACTCCATCTGCGACGGGGTGATCAAGACAAACCCGGACGGGATTGTTGAGTACATGAACCCGGTCGCGGAAACGTTGACCGGCTGGAAGCTGGACGAGGCACGCGGCCAGTCCCTGGATACGGTATTCCATATTATCCACGAAGAAACCCGCGAGACAGTTGAAAACCCGGTGGCCTACTGCAGGGAGAAAGGTCGCGCGATGCAGTTGGCGGATCACACCGTTCTGGTCAGTCGCAACGGGCGGGAATACTCTATCCATGACTCAGCAGGGCCCGTCCGCGCCGAAAACGGCAGGCTACTTGGGGTGGTCGTGGTGTTCAGCGACGTCACACAAAAGCGGAAGACGGCCCAAAAGGCGGCCCGCCAGGCCACGCATGACTCGCTGACCGGTCTTGTGAATCGGCGGGAGTTCGAGCGACGTTTGCAGCGGACTCTCGAAACAGCCCGCCTCGAAAACGTGGAACACGCGCTGTGTTACGTGGACCTGGACCAGTTCAAAGTGATCAACAACAGCTGTGGCCACGCTGCCGGGGATGAATTGCTGCGCCAGATTGCGGCAATGTTGCGGGGGCAGGTGAGGAAACGGGATACCCTGGCGCGCCTCGGGGGCGATAAATTTGCGATATTGATGGAGCGCTGCCCGCTCGCACCGGCTGAAAGGGTGGCCAATGCGCTGCTCGAGGCGATCAGCGACTTCCGGTTTGCCTGGGAGCACCACAACTTTAACATCGGTGTGAGCATTGGCCTGGTCCCCATCACCGAGATCAGCCCGAATATCACGGGCATCCTGGCGGCGGCAGACAGCGCATGTTATGCGGCCAGGGATGAGGGGTGCAATCGCGTACACACTTTTCGCCCTGACGATGTTGAGCTCGCCAGGCGCCACGGGGAGATGCAGTGGGTGTCTCGTATTCAGCGGGCGCTCGATGAAGACCGCTTTCAGCTGACGTACCAGCCGATTGTTCCGGTAGACGGTCTCAATCACGGCAACCCGCACTATGAACTGCTGCTCCGGATGAAGGACGAAGCGGGCAACATCGTGCGACCCAGCTCCTTCATGCCGGCCGCCGAGCGCTATAACCTGGCTACCAAGATCGACAGATGGGTCATTCGCAGCGCCTTCAAGTGGTTAAGCCGTCATCGGGAGCACCTCGAACGCCTGTACCTGTGCCAGATTAATCTGTCCGGTCTTTCGCTTGGCAACGGCGATTACCTGGAGTTTGTCATTGACCAACTCCATGAGGCGAATATCACACCGCAGAATATTTGCTTTGAAATTACAGAGACAGCGGCCATCGCCGATCTATCCAGCGCCACGCACTTCATCAAGGTATTGAAGGAGCGAGGCTGCCGGTTCGCGTTGGACGACTTCGGTTGCGGCTTGTCTTCGTTTGCTTATCTCAAACACTTGCCGGTCGACATCGTGAAAATTGACGGGGTGTTTGTTAAGGACATCGTGGACGATTCACTCGACCTGGCGATGGTGAAATCCATTAACGATATTGCCCAGGCAATGGGTAAGAAAACGATCGCCGAGTGGGTAGAGAGCGAGGCCATACTGCAAAAGCTGAAGCTCCCGGAGATTGGGGTGAATTTCGCTCAGGGCTATCATATCGGTCGACCCCGCCCGATCGATGAGATGTTGAACCACGGATGCTCCAGCTCTGGCGCATGATCGGTCCTTTCCTGGCGAGGAGCCGGACCCTGGATATCACCATTCGCGAACGCAGTTAGCGAAATCAGACATTCCCGGTATTCGCCGAATCACGAACGACGCAACGAATATTCCGCAGACCATCACCGGTCCGCAGAACACAGCTTGCGTGTGCTACGTACTCGGCCCAATTGATAAACAGACAGGACTAAAGCGATAAGTGGCGCGCGAGCTTGCGCACCGGGCAACTCGATCCTTCCCGCATACCCCATGTCGATCAGGTTATGAT
>JAHHOT010000164.1 GCA_018677555.1 Gammaproteobacteria bacterium
CCCGCGGGTAAGTCCCCTGCCGGCACGCGGTCATTCGGGTCGAGGGCAGCCGGGTTTGCAACAACAGTGGAGATTAGATCCCTTTTTCGAATGCTCATCCATCAGGGATAGTTCGTCAGATGCCTGATTCACGACGACAGACGATCTGGATTCGGGAGGCAGGGGCCGGAGGTTCAAATCCTCGCACCCCGACCATTTTGATCGATTGAGTATCTACTGCCGCGCAACGCGCTTTTTCGTGGATACGCGCAGATCAGCTAACGCCAATGAGAACGTCGGCTCCCTCACCCGTCAGGGGGAGCCGATGTTTTCACCAAAAAACGCTAGTCGGCATATCGGTCGCCGAGGGACAGCGCTGGTTGCACGATCTCGTCCTCAAGCAAGTCATACAGCGCTCGCGTATGCCGCCGCCGCGTGTCACCCGGCAGGCTGCTCGATGTCGTGACCACGACCAATCGAAGATCCGGGACGAGCAGGATGAACTGGCCGCCGTAGCCCCAGGCATACGCTGTATCCAGGCCGGCCATCTCGCGCATCCACCAGCCCAAACCGTATTGCCGTTTCGTGTCTCTCGACGAACGGACCCGGGGCGTCAGCGAATCCTCGATCCAGGCAGTTGGCACAACTTGCCGCCCGTTTGCCCTTCCCTCGTTCAGGTATAGCTCGCCGAACGCCAGCATTTCCCGCGGTGTGAATTCCATGTTGTTGCCGCCGAAATAGACCCCGTCCGGGTCCTGAGTCCACGGGTCGATCCGGATGCCCAGGGGCCGACCGAGGACATCGCGTGCAAACTGGAGCGTCGACCTGCCGGTCGTCTCGGTCAGGATGGCCGAGAGGATGTGGAAGTTGCCGGAGCTGTAGCGCATCCTGGTCCCGGGCGGCGACCGCACGGGTTGATCCAGCGCAAACGCGACCCAGTCGTCAGAGACCACCCAGGCGCCGTAGTTGTAGAAGCTGGTCGTCTCGAGCCCCGCCTGCATTGACAGCAGGTTACCGATCGTGATGGCGCGTTTCCCCGAGTCGAGTGAATCATCGTAGAAATCGGCGAGCGGCTGATCGACTCCTTCGATATGGCCCCGTTCTATGGCGATCCCGACGAGCGCGGACATCACGGACTTGGACACGGACTTCACGTTCGCCTTGCGTGCCGCGGATGCGCCGTTGAAGTATTCCTCGAGGAGCAGCTTTCCTTGGTGGCTGATCAGCAAACTGCGGAGTCGCGGCATGCTCTTGGCCGTGCTGACCGCGGGCGCGAAAACACTGCTATCGAATGCTCGCTCGCTGGCGAATAGCGGTATGGAAATCAACGCAGCAGCAATCGGCCAGAATGCACGTCGCGTTTTGTTCAACTCCACTCCCCTGTAGCGCCAGGTCCCTGGACTCTACGATCTCGGATCCTGCCGGAAGTTGCATCCGATTGAGGTCCGGATAGGGTTCGCCGCGCACGCTCGAATTATGCTACGCGGCACCAGACCCGTTCGGCGACGGAAGGTGTCTCGCACAACGATCCGGTAAACTGACCGCAACATGCAAGAAACGTTACGTATAACACTCATCGTTGCGATCGCATTTCTCGTCGGGAGTTGCACCGAGAATCTGTCTGCCAGCCGGCCGTACATCCTGACGACGGCAACGACGGGCGGCACCTATTATCCGGTCGGCGTCGCCCTGGCGACTATTACCAAAGCTCAGCTCTACGACACCGAAGGTATCAGCCTCTCGGCGATCAGCTCTGCGGGATCGATGGAAAATATCAAGCTCATGCGGGACAACCAGGCTCAGTTTGCGCTTCTACAAGGCATTTTCGCGGCCTGGGCGTGGAACGGTGACGGCCCGATCTCGAGACCCCAACCCTGGTTACGTGTCATCGGTGCGATGTGGCAGAACGCGGATCATTTCGTGCTGCTGAAGGAGCTGACGAACAACGGGTCGATCATGGACCTCGACACGCTGGACGGGCACCGTTTCGCGATTGGTGCGAGGAATTCAGGTGCCGAGCGCTCGGGTCGCCATATCCTCGAGAGCCTCGGACTCGATTACGAGAACAGGTTGGACCTGGCCTACATGGGTTACGGCGCAACCGCGAATGCGATTCAGGACGGCACGATCGTCGGTATGAATATCCCGGCCGGTATCCCGGTAACTGCGATCACGCGCGCGTTTGCGATGGTTGGTGAGGACCTCGCAGTGCTCGAGTTCACCGATGACGAGCTCGAACGGGTAAATACGATGTACCCGCTTTGGAGCCGCTTCGTAATACCCGCGAACACGTACCCAAATCAGGCAAACGACGTCCGTTCAATTGCGCATCCCAATGTGCTCGCAGTGCGTGCCGATATCCCGGACAAAGCCGTGTACCAGATCACGCGAGCCATCTTCGAAAATCTCGCAGCATTGCACGAGATCCACAAGGCCACACGCGAGGTGACATTGGAGAATGCGCTCGTCGGCCTGGGTGCGCCGCTGCATCCCGGCGCACTGCGCTACTACCGGGAGCAAGGCCTGGAGATCCCTGCGGACCTGTTATCCCCGTGAACACCAGGCTCATCAAGTGGTTTGCCGTGCTGTTCGCACTGTTTCACGTCTATAACAACTGGTTCACGGCGGTGTCCGAGATCTGGTTCGCCGCGATCCACTTCGGCGGTTTCGGCGCGCTCTGCGCGCTCACATTCCACAAAGCCCGGCAGGAACCACGCCGTCATATCGCGCGCGAGGTATTCGATTCCCTGCTGGCTCTGGCGTCGATCGGCACGGCGGCTTACCTGATCTTGTTTGAGAACGCACTCTACGCGCGCGAAACCGAGTTCCTGCTGCCAGACTACCTGTTTGCGGGGCTCGCGGTCCTGCTCGCGATCGAGTTCGCGCGCCGCACCAGCGGCTGGTTCATGCCGGCCCTGATCGTGCTCTCCCTCTCCTACATACTGTTCCTGGGTCGCTACGTACCGGGCGTGTTCGCATTCCCGGGTCTGAGCCTCGAGACCGTGCTGTATCGCAGCTACTTCAGCGGAGACGGCATGTTTGGCATGATCGCCAATATCTCCTCGACATTCGTCTTCATGTTCATCCTGTTCGGAGCGTTCCTTCTGAAGTCCGGCGCCGGGGATTTCATCGTCCGGGTCGCGCGGAGCATCGCTGGCCGTTACCAGGGCGGCGCCGGGCATGTCGCCGTCGTCAGCTCGGGGTTGATGGGCTCGGTTTCCGGTTCGGCGGTTGCGACGACGGTCTCGACCGGCGTCATCACGATCCCGATGATGGTGCGCTCGGGACTCACGCCGAGATTCGCCGCCGGTGTCGAAGCGGCGGCGTCGACGGGCGGACAACTCATGCCGCCGGTCATGGGCGCGGGTGCGTTCGTCATGGCCAGCTACACGCAGATCCCTTACCTGCATATCATCGCCGTGTCGCTGCTGCCGGCGCTGCTGTACTTCCTGACGGTTGCGTTTTTCGTTCGTATCGAGGCGCGGCGCCTCGACCTCGCCGTCGGCACAGCTGACGGTGAGCCGTCGACGCTCGATGCAATGAAAAGCGGATGGCACTTCATCGTGCCGCTCGCGGTGCTGATCGGCGCCCTGATCGTCGGGTTCACACCCGTACGCTCGGCGACGTACGCGATTTTCGCGGTCATCGCGGTTTCGTGGATTACGGATACGCCCATGAACCTCGTGCGCTGCATCGATGCGATTCTGGATGCGCTCAGGATCATGGTGCCGACCGCCATCCTGCTCGTGGCGGTCGGACTCGTCGTAAACGTCGTCACGACGACGGGCCTGGGTAACGCGTTCTCGGTGATGATCGTGGACTGGGCGGGCGGCAGCCTGCTGCTCACGCTCGTGCTCGTCGCACTGGCATCGTTGATCCTCGGCATGGGTCTGCCAGTGACAGCGTCGTACATCGTACTAGCGACGCTGGCGGCGCCGGCGCTCTACGACCTGATCAGTCAGTCCGTCATGATCGAAGCGCTGCGCGCGCCGGACCTGCCGGCGAACGTCCGTGCAATCGTCGACCTGTTCGGCGGCGATCCAGTACGAGCGCTGAACGAGATGCCCGCGGAAATGCGACAACTCGTACGCGGGGAAGTGCTGGATCCCGCGCTCGTGACAGGCATGCTGCTCAGTGCGCACCTGATCATTTTCTGGTTGTCCCAGGACAGCAATGTAACACCGCCGGTATGCCTGGTCGCGTTCACCGCTGCGGCAATCGCGGGGACGCCGCCGATGCGCACCGGACTGACATCATGGAAGGTCGCGAAGGGGCTCTATCTCGTGCCAGTTCTGATCGCATTCAGTCCGCTGATCACCGGTACCTGGACGGAGAGACTGATCGTCTTCGGGTTCTCGTGCCTGGGACTGTACGCGCTCGCCGGGCTACTCCAGTGGCACCTGGAATCGAAGTTGAATTTCGTCACCGGCACACTGGTGGTCGTGAGCGCATGCCTGCTGTTATGGACACCGTTGGGTATCGCAGTTCATTTCGCAGGAGCCGCGCTGCTGACCGGCATCGTATTCTGGCAACGGAGCACAACTGGAAAACGACATGCAGGACGTCCGTGACTACACGGTTCGGACATGACGTCAGGGAGCCTTTCCAGAAGATACTTGCCGATGACGTATCTCGATCCTCGAGGAGAGGTGAAGGTACCTTCGGTTGGCGTCTAAGGGTTGCGGGACAATTGCGGGAGGCAGGGGCCGGAGGTTCAGTTCCTCTCACCCCGACCACTATCAAAATACATAAAGGCTCCTGACCGGATCGGAAAGCCTTTTTTATTTTGCGATCATGCGCCTTCTTCAGGGACAGGCGCGAGCTCGCCGCTGGCATCCATCTCACGGGACCGCTCGAGTTGCTCTGCTACGTCTTGCTCGACCTCCGATCGCAATTGAAGGAAGGTCGGATGATCCCGTATCGAATCGAGATTCGGGTCGATATCGAAAAAGTACTGCCAGTCGACACGCCAACCTTCGCCGATCGCCCGGTGCAGCGCAGCCAGCGCGTCATCGGACCGGCCCAGCAGAGCGAATACCTGAACGTCCGATACACCGTAACCGTCAAAGCCCAACCTGATCTTTCGCGACATCTGCTCCTGGCTCTGGGCCAACAGGTAAGCGGCGCGTTGCCTGTCTCCCTCCTCAAGATATACGCCCGCTAGATCAATTGCCGATCTGTAGTTCCCCGCATTGACTCCCGGCGGGTTTGCGAACAATTCGGGGTAGCTTGCTTCATACCGCTTTAATACGCTTTCGTAGTTGCCGCTTCGCAAGTCGGGTACCCGGGCATGCGAAAGCGCAGTGCCGAATCGCCAGCGCGGTTCGCTCTCGAAAACAGCCTTTGCGTGCCGCTGCATTTCTGGCATGTTTCCGCGGTAGCTCTGGAGCATAACCATTGCGCCATTTGCCCACGCGTGCCGCGGGCCCTTCTGCAATGCCCGCTCGATCCAGTTCTCGGCCGCATCATAGTCATCCATCTGCAGAGCGACGAGCCCCAGTACGCTCGCGTAGAACGGGACATCCGGATCAGCAGCCAGCGCTTTCCGGTACCAGGCATAGGCCTGGTCCAATTGCCCGTATGCGAGTCCGTAAATGGTGCCGATGCTCACAGCAGCCATCGGAAAATCTGCATCGATCTTATGGACGATACGGTACCGCGACAGCGCCTCGTCAAATCGGCCAACCGCAGCCAATGTGAACGCATAACTATCGTTTATGACTGGCGATAACGGATCCAGCCTGGCGGCTCTCTCGAATTCCTCCAGAGCACGATCGAGATTGCCCGATTCATACAACACGGTCGCATACTGGAAACGCGCGTTTGCGTTATTTGGATCCAGTTTCAGGGAGCGCTCGAACGCCATCATAGCGCCCGATTTATCGCCTTCGCTTTCGAGTAGCGTTGCGAGCGCGCTCTGCGCCTCGCTGATTTGGTCGTCCAGCTGCAAGGCCCGATCGATGGCTTCCCGGGCCTGCCGGAGCAGCTCGTCCACGTTGCGGCCCGAATAATATGCCAGGTACTGGTACGCATCTGACAGGCCCGCCCAGGCCAGTCCGAATTTCGGGTCGATGGTCGTCGCCTCGGAGAAATAATCAACAGCTTCGGCGATTGAAGTTGTGACTCGTCCTTGCATAGCCTGGCGTCCGAGCTGATATGCCTCATATGCCTCGAGGCTCTCGGTCGGGACCTTGGCAAGGTAGTGCTCCTCATCCGGAGACAATGTAGCCTGCAACGCATCGCAAACCGAAGTTGCGATTTCAGTTTGAATGGCAAATATGTCTGCAACCGTCAGTCGCCTGTCATAGGTCTCGGCCCAAAGATGTGCGTCGGTTTCGGCGTCGATCAGCTGCACGTTGAACCGGATCCGATCGCCGGAGCGCTGTACGCCACCTTCAAGCACGGTCGCGACACCCAGCTCATCGGCGATCTCGGATATCGTCTTATTGGTATTCCGGTACTGCTGTACCGATGTTCTCGAGATAGTCTTGAAAGACGAGATCTTCGATAATTGCGTTAGCAGATCATCGTGCACGCCGACGGTGAACGGATCATTCGCCAAATCCCCGCTGAAGTTCTCGAATGGCAAGACCGCGATCGATCTCTCGACCTCCGCCGACCGGGCAGCCACCTCATCCGCAGGCTCCGGCTTCCAGACGATCTTGTCCAGTACGAGAAGCATGACCGCGGCAGATAATACGGCAATGATGAAGTAGTCCAGCTTGCGCCCGGTTTGGGCTGCGACGGATTCCGCTCGGACCACTTCCCGCTCACGTTTCAGACCTTCCGGGGTCAGCTCGAAAGCCCAGGCGAAGACCAGCGCGAGCGGAAAGCCGAGTACAACCAGAATCAGCAAGACCTGCATCACCCATTCGGGGGCGCCGTAGGTCGGCAGGGCGATAGAAGCGATCTGGACGATGAGCCAGGCGACGATTGCGTATGCCGTGCCGACGCGAAAAACGTTGCGACGGCGCAATTCCCGGAAGTATTCAGACAGTCCTGCCATCGACGGCACCCCCCTCCAGAAGTCTTAGGATATCAGGCGATGGGGAACAGGTGCGGCGGAATTGTCGCTCTTGCCTACCTTGCGCATACCCGCGGCGAGTTGCCGAGATGCCTTATGGATATGCAGATTGAGCGCAATCTGATTTCGTTGTCCGTCGCCGGTGACCCAGCCGTCGCGTGCGGGACTTTTGCGGGAGACAGTCCTGCATCGTTATGCACAGTACTGCAATCAAGTCCGTGAACGCCTCCTGATCGATCAATAAAAACAAACAGTTAACATACGAGATCCGGATTCGGGAGGCAGGGGCCGTCGGAGGGAATTGGAACCTCGCTAGCGAATTCACAAAACGCGCCAGCGTTTTGGACGCGCTTTAGCGCGCCCGAAGGGCGAGCGACGAAGCCGCGAGTCAAATCCTCTCATCCCGACCAGTTTTCCCTAATCCAGATCAATCCCTTACAAACTACCCTGCCCAGCCACTGTTTTTTTGTGGGGCCGGATTGCGGACTAACTACGGAAGTTTTAGAAAAAGGTTATCGCCAGGTCTTCTCGAAGCGAATACCAATTAACGGCGTCGCCCCTTCATCGTCTTTCTTGAGTTCCCCGGTTGCCGAATTGAACTCGCGTTGATCCGACGCCGGTGACCCATACACGTTGAGCACATCCAGGAACGCGATGAAGTCGACGGGACCGAGGGGACGACGATAATCCGCGCGTATATTCAATTGGTGATAGTCATCCCAACGCAAAGTACCATTCGAGATCGACTCCTCGGCGTATCGTAGGGGACCACCGATATCGGCAAGCACGTCGTCATAGATGATGAAGTCATCCCGGGGACGACCGGTAGCGTATTTCCACCGGAATCCAACCAGCCAACGCTCACTGATTTCCCACTTTGCACCGATGCTGAAGAGGTGCTCATGATTGAACGGGGCATCGTAGTCGCCCTTGCCGTCATTGTCGTCAAGCGTTGCTTCGTTATACGAATAAACGGCATTCGCAGACCAGCCCTCGGCGAACCGCCTATTGACGACGACATCCAGACCGTAGGACGTGCCTTCGCCGTTGTTAGTCGCAAGGCCGGTCACAGCGTCAGACTCGGTAACGAGATCGCGTAGCTGCTGATAGTAAACCTCGGCCAGTACGTCCCAATTCTTGCCAATTCGTCGATTAACGCCCAGGCTGACGTGGTTGGTCTTCTCGTTTGCCAGGTTGAAGTTGGCCGGGTCCGCGGCGCGATCCAGGAACCGCGGTGACTGGTAGAACGTGCCCGCGGTCATCGACAATCGCGTCGTTGGCGAAAACCTGTAGTTTGCGCTAACGCGTGGCGACAGATAACCGTCATCGGAAAAGCCGTCGTAGTCGTAGCGTAATCCCGTCCGAAGGTCCCATTGGCCTACCCCGAAGACCTGCTCCGCATAAGCCGCGTACTGCAACTCGCTTCGAGCAAACGCAGAATTGGTGTTTTCAGGTGTCAGGACTATGTATCGCTGATTGGGATCCGGCCGGAAGTCGTCGCTATCGTACTGGTAGCGAATCCAGTCGTCTGAAAGGGTTGTGGCGAACTCCAGGTCGAGTTCTGCTATACGCAGGCCCGCCGAAAAATCACCCCAACGATTGCTGCCTGAGAAATCGCTGCGCCAGCCGATCTCGCGTTCATTTTCATCGAGCGTGATAATTTCTTCTCGGACAGGTACCTGTTCCGGCGGCAGTAACATCGGCTCAGAGTCCGGAAATGCCTCGCCCTCGCGACTGGTCTTATCACTGTCGCGAACATAAACGCGATTCTCCCATCGTCCGTCATCACCAATTAACCGCGACCATGTTACGCCGAAGAGACCGCTGTCTTGTTCGGTGTCCACTAACTCGCGTTCCTGGAAATCCTCCGATGCCAGAACGTTGTCAACGTCTCGCTCGTAGGTTTCCGGCGTGAACAACATCAGGAACTCTAACTCGTCCCTGGCATTCAGCTTCGTATGGGTCTTCAGGATGACATCGGTAAGTACCGGACTGCCGATATCTTCCTCGTCGATCGTCTCGAAGAATTGGCCGAAATCGAAGCGCCGCGCGGTGAAGATTAACGATGTGTCATCGTGGATACCACTGGGACCGTCGTAAATAGCCTCGTAGCCTGCAAGGTCGATTCGCAGACTTGCCGAAGGGCTGGGGTTTCCGCGAGCGACATCGAGTTTCAGAAGAGAACCGTTGCGTCCACCATGTGCGGCGCTCCAGCCACCCGGCGAGAATTCGGCACCATCGATCAGGGTTGGCGGAAAAATCGAAAAGCGTCCTCCACCGTTGATGTCTTCCTGCTCACCCAGTGATTGGTCGAAGTGCACGACTTTGTCGTACGGAAAGCCGTCAACGAGAATGAGGTTGTCGCGGGGACCACGCCCCCGCACGGTGAAGCTGGCAAATTCCCCGCTTGAGAACAGCCCGGGTAGTCCATCCAACGCACGCAGTACATCGGCGCCACTGCCAACCGCCGTGCGAAGATCCTCCCTGTTGAGGAAAGAGCTGCTCACAGCACCAAAGGCATCCGTTCGGACAGCCTTAGCGACCACAAGAAGTTCGTCCATGCTCTCGTCCGCGGTGCGCATTTGAAGCCGGAAAGGGGTGGTCTTGTCTCGCACTACCCGCAAATTTGGCTCAACGACATTGATATACCCATTGAGGGATGCGGTAATGCGATAAAGACCGGTTTCCAAACCATCAATAGAAGCCTCGCCTGACTCATCGGTCGAGGCATTGCGGCGGTCACCATTGCGGGATTCCGCGACTATTGATACCGCCGCAAGGGGTCTACCCTCTTCATTTGCGATCGACACACGTACGTTACCGGTATCTGCATTGGCTGTTGCAATCGCGTTAAACGAAAATGTCGCCGCGACGACGGCGACCCACCGTGTGAGCCTGTGATGATGAAAATTCACGGAATCAGTACCCGAACTTCAAAGCGAGTATTTGAGAGTAGCTCAAATTCGCAGAGAAACTCGTAACAGATGGTAACGGCCAAAAACCCGGCCGGCAGCAGCAAGCCATTGCGGGGCTTTTGCGGGACTCAGTCTTGCCCGCGCCGATCACTCGTCCCAGGCAAGATACAGCGTCTTCGGGCCGCGAAACGAGAAGTTGGGATAGAAGGTCTGCTCCTGGCCGATGACCAGCCGCAATGACGGCACTTTCCGGGTCAGCAGTTCGAGCACTATGCGGACTTCCAGCTTCGCCAGCAGCCTGCCCAGGCAAATGTGTATGCCACGGCCAAAAGCGATGTGTTTACGCAAATTCGCCCGATCCATATCGAAGCGTTCCGGATTGTCGAACAGACGGGGATCGTGATTGGCCGACGCCAGGGACAGGAAGACCTGCGTTCCCTTGGGAAGCTTGTAACCTCTGAACTCGGTGTCCCGCGTGGTGACTCGCCGCCAGCTTGTCTGTGCCGAATTGAAGCGCAGGACTTCTTCGATGGCATCCTTGATGCGCGACGGATCGTCGCACAGGGCTGTCCAGTTATGGCGTTCCCCGAGAAGGCACAGCAACGCGTTGCTGATGAGGTTTCTGACGATCTCGTGGCCGGCGAACGACAGGCCATAGACGACGGACTGCACCTCGTTGTAGCCCAGGTCGTCGGGGTTTTCGGCATGTGCCGCCAGGAGTTCCGAGGTGAAATCGTCCGCGGGATCGGCGCGGCGCATTTCGACGTAATCGACGACATAGCGCCAATAAGCCAGCAGGCTTTTGGCGACCTGTATTTGCGTTTCCTTGTCTGTTTTCCCCCAGGTGAATTCGAGCCGATTGTTGGTCCAGGCTTTAACCTGCTCGTCGTCTTTTTCGGGAAAGCCAAGCAATCGAAAAATGGTTTCCGCGGTTAGCGGATTCCCGACGGCACCCACCCACTCCACCGGCGGTCCCGCAGCCAGCATCCCGTCAATCAGGTCTTCGGTTCGCTGGCGAATGATGGGTTCGAGGACACGCATACGCCGGCCGGAGAACCCGGCCTGTGTGTATTTGCGGATACGCGTGTGGTCCGGTTGCTGCCGGTTGGACATCACGGCAACCGGGTTGTAGTCCTCGGCAGCCAGTATCTCGGCCGCCTCGTCGCAAATCGAGAAGACAGGGTTCTGGACGTTTTCCGAGGAAAACACCTCGGAATTCATGAAGACCTCCTCGACGTCCTCCATGCGGGTCACGACCAGGTACTGAAGTTCTTCCGAATAGAAAACAGGCTCGTTTTCGCGCTTTTGCTGGAGCCACGCGTAAGGATTCGCAATGTAACGCGGCGAGTACGGAGAAAACTCGTGATCAACGGGACAACCGTCCGGCGGCGCCACGGCTGCGTTCCTGACTTTGTGGTAAGAAAGATCGCTCATTGGTTCGTCGCTACAGGCATTGAATTAGTGTGTCTGTCGACTTTCGATATGACTCTACCACTATAGTCCCAAATTTCCCGAATAGCTCAATTCAAGCAAGCGTCTGCAGTCTGCCTCGGAAAGCTCGATCGGGTTGCCGCCCGCCGTGGGATCTGCCACCGCCATTGCGGCCAGCTCATCGAACTGCGACACGTCCACGCCGATAGCCTGAATCGTGTGCGGAATAGAAAATTCGGCGCGCATGTTCAGAATCCAGTCCAATACGGCGCGGAACGACGGGCTGGGAAGATCGAGGTGCGTCGCGAGACGTTGCATCGAGTCTTCGATAACGCGGCGATTGAAGACCATCACATACGGCATGAATACCGCATTGGTCAGCCCGTGATGCGTGTCGTGAAGCGCGCCGACCGGGTGTGAGAGTGCGTGGATTCCGCCGAGCCCCTTTTGAAATGCGGTAGCGCCCATCGCGGCGGCGGCCAACATGCCGGACCGCGCCTCGATGTCACTGCCATCGCTGACTACCCGATGCAGGAAACGCCTGATCAGACGCATTCCCTCGAGCGCGATACCGTCTGCCATGGGGTGGAACCCTGGTGCGCAATAGGCCTCCAGGCAATGTGCAAGCGCATCCATGCCGGTCCATGCCGTCAGGTTTGCCGGTAGGCCTACGGTAAGTTTCGGATCGCTGATGACTATTGCCGGCATTATTTTCGGGTGAAAAATAACTTTCTTGCTGTGCGTACTTTCATTGCCAATCACACCGGCGCGCCCGACTTCGGATCCGGTACCGGCAGTCGTCGGTACGGCGATGATTGGCAGGATGCCCTCGGGATCCGCCCTCGCCCACTGATCCCCGATATCCTCGAAATCCCAGACCGGCCGCGTCTGACCAGACATGAACGCAATGACTTTGCCGACATCCAGAGCGGATCCGCCGCCAAACGCAATCACACCATTGTGTCCACCGGCTTTCAGCGCTGCGACACCATCGGTAACATTTTTCTCTACCGGATTACTCTTGATATCGGAGAAAATTCCGACGCCAAGCCCGGCCTGCTCACAGGCGCTTGCCGCATTCTGCAGCATCGGCAGTTCTGCAATGCCGGGATCAGTGACCAACAAAGGACGGTCGATACCGAGTGACGAACAGGCGTCCGGCAGTTCGGCAATGCGGCCGGCACCGAAGCGAATATTAGTTGGATAAGACCAGTTGGACTCGTAGTTCATTCGGGTGGAATTCGCTAGTACTGCTCGAAACCACGCCTGACCTCGTGGTCCGTCACTTCGCGGTCGTGCTCCGACTGCTCCCATTCCGCCGTTCGCACATAGTGATCAATGACCTCGTCACCCAATCCCTTGCGCAACATCTCTGACTGGCGCATCGATTCTGTCGCCTCCCGCAGCGTTCCCGGGATCGCGCGCAGCTGTTCGTCGTCGTAGGCGTCGCCTACGAAGCCTGCTTCCAATTCCATTTTATCCTGAATACCTGCGATACCCGCGGCGAGCAATGCCGCGTACGCCAGGTAGGGATTGAGGTCCGCGCCGCCAATACGACACTCCACACGGATTGCTTCGCTGGACGCAGCACAAACCCGGAACCCGGCCGTGCGATTGTCGAGACTCCAGATCGCTTTCGTCGGGGCAAACGTGCCTGACTGAAAACGTTTGTAGGAATTGATGTACGGCGCGAGGAACCAGGTGATCTCGGAGGCGTGCGCCAATTGACCAGCGAGGTAGTGTTGCATCAGTTTCGACATGCCATGGTCCGCGTCTTTATCGAAAAAGAGTGGTTGGTCTTCATCTAAGTCCCAGAGGCTCTGATGGATATGCCCGGAGCTCCCCGCAAGCCCAGTGTTCCATTTCGCCATGAAGGTAATTGCTTTGCCATTTTGGTGCGCAATCTCTTTGCAGCCATTTTTGAGAATGGCATGGCGATCGGCCATTTCCAGCGCGTCCGCGTAACGCACGTTGATTTCTTCCTGCCCGGGTCCCCACTCGCCTTTGGAGTTTTCAACAGGAATGCCGGCGCCCTCGAGGCCGTTGCGAATCGAACGCATTACCTCCTCTTCCTTGCTGGTCTGGAAGATGTGGTAGTCCTCGATGTAATGACCTGCCGTCGCCAGATTCGAGTAAGACTTCTGGCGCGCAGAATCGTAGGTCTCATCAAACAAATAGAACTCGAGCTCCGAGGCCATCATCGCCTGCATGCCAAGCGACGCGAGCTTGCTGATTTGCTGGCGAAGCATTGCCCTTGGGGAATGTGGCAGCTCGGCATGCGCATGATGGTCCAGTATGTCGCACAACACCAATGCGGTGCCATCGAGCCACGGTATTCGACGCAAGGTGCTGAGGTCCGGGTTCAGGACAAAATCACCGTATCCTTTCCCCCAACTGGCCGCCTTGTAGCCGGGCACCGGTTCCATGGTGATATCGTTGGCGAGCAGATAGTCGCAACCGTGGGTTTGAGCGTAACCCGAGTCGATGAAGAATCTCGCGTGAAATCGTTTGCCGATCAGTCGCCCCTGCATGTCGACGAAACAAACCAGGATCGTATCGATATCGCCTTCGGCACAGGCCTTCTCGAGTTCTTCGGGTGTCATGTTTTTAACTGTCCTCGCCACGATGCTGCATGGCAAATTCTTCTTCCGGCGACAGTATCAGTCTGTGCCGCCCCACGAATGCAAAATACAGGATCCCGGCAGCGAACCAGGCCGCCACACCAACCACACCGGCTCGGTACGTGATGTCACTGAACTGATAGAAAATCGTCACCAGTGCGATGACAACGGTAACCCACGCGCCCGGATTGCCGAACGGGCTCCGGTACGGCCGTTCGATATGCGGATGATGTTTACGCAGAAGTATGAACGACACCGCCTGGGCTATGTACGAGCACATCGCAGCAAAAACGGCCATATTGAGAAGTGTACCGCCAATGACCGCGGAACCGGTATCCACACCCAACAAAACAAACAGAATCAGCATGATGGACAAGCCCATGATCGCGCCAGCGATCATCGCGGCTTGCGGGGTCTTGCGCGTACCATGGGTTACCGACAGGAACGTCGGGAAATACCCTGCGCGTGACAGGGAGTATATTTGCCTGCCCTGGGCGAAGATGATGGTATGAAAGCTGGCGATCAAACCGATGATCGCTACCAGTGCCAGCGCCTTGGCCGTACCGGCGTCAAACAAGGCCTTGAACCCGTCCAGCAAGGGCTCGGCGGACTGCCCCAGCGCGTGAGCGCCAATCCCCGGCAGCGATGGATTAAGCAGCAAAATCAGAAACGCGGACACCATCAACGTGCACATACCGAGAATAATGCCTTTGGGCATATCGCGCTTCGGATCGATCGATTCTTCTGCCGCCAACGGCAATTGCTCTATCGCGAGAAACAACCAGACGGCAAACGGTAACGCGGCGAGCGCACCGCCCATACCCATTGGCAGGAATTGTCCATGTCCCGCGACCAATTCACTTCCATCGGTATCTATGTTGAGCGCCCAACGGCCAAAATCGATGTTGGGTATCGCCAGCGTCCAGAACGTTGCCAATACCGCCAGTGCGGCAAGCGTGACCAACAGGGTTACCTTGAAGGACAGTTCGACACCGACGATATTCAGGCCCACGAATATGATGTAGCCGCAGATCCACCATATCGGCTGAAACGTGGCACTGGTCTCGAATATGGCGGTCAGATAGGACCCGATGAAGAAGACGATGACAGCCGGCGTCAGCACGTATTCGACATTCTCGCAAAGACCCGTGATGAAACCTCCCCACGGCCCCATTGCGGTCCGGGCAAATGAATAGGCAGCCCCGGTGTGCGGCAATGCGGGCGACATTTCCGCAATTGAAAAGGTCAGGCCGAGATACATGACAGCGATGATCGCCGTTGCGACCAACATGCCGCCCCAGCCGCCGGACGCCAGTCCCAGGTTCCAGCCGGAGTAATGCCCGGAAATAACCGCGCCTGTGCCGAGTGCCCACAACGACCACACGCCGGCGTATTTCTGCAGCCTTCGCCGGGCAAAGTAGTCCTCGCCGGCATTCGTGTATCGAATACCCTGTCGTCGTTCGTTCAACTCGAGCTACTTTCTTCGTGTGTTGACGGCCGATTCGACCATCGTGGCACAAAGAACAAGCCGGGGTCGAACCGATTTTTACAATCGCTGCAATAGCAAGGTTTGACGCTGACCGCGTGTCGGTAGCGAAGCCGACCTCACACGCGAATCAGCTCTCGACGAAATACCTGCCGATGACTGCATGACTCCCGACCCGCAGTGTGTGTCGTCACATCCAACGCTTCACGAGGTAGCTGACCTATTGACGCTCAACGAATTCGGTGCCGTGCCCGTGGCGGACACAGGTCTAGGTTCTCAACAGACGCGTGACACATTTATGCACCTGGGCGAAGCCGGCATGGCCCGCTGGGCACCCGCCGCTAACAGCGGTCGTCCGCAACGTCGGTTTGGCGGTAGGTAGAGTCCGACTGACCGCGCCCGGGCATAGCCTGCGATGCGCTCGACTTTGCGATTCTCACGGCCATCACAGCCATCACCGCGAGCATTACAGTTTCCATCGTTTGTCCTCCTTGGTGGCCTGTTCGCTGTTACTTCGGGCGGCGATGCCGCCGACCACGAGACAGGTTACCAGCCTGGATGGTTTTGTCTAGGTTATATCTAGACATTTACTGTAACAAGTTATTTCTGCCACGTCGCCGGGTCACGGCGTATCAAGTGCAAAGCGCTCGCGCAGGAAGCGCGCGATGCCCTCATCGTCGTGGTGCCCGATCACGGCCGTGGCGGCCGACTTTATTCGATCGTTGGCGTTGGCGGGCGCGTAGCTCTCATCGGCCGCCTCGAACATGCTGAGATCGTTGTCGCTATCGCCGAAGCAAATGACGCGTTCAAGGCCGAGCAGACGTTTCATCGTGTCGATGGCGCCGCCCTTGCTGGCATCGCAGTGGTGGACGTCGAGCCAGCGCCATTGCTCGCCCTCCAGGGCAACGCCCGAGTAAGCGACGAGATGCGCTTCCTCATTCACGCCGCGCAGAACCCGCTTGATGGCATCACCGTCGCCGATAGCGTTGATGTGCGTCACCGTGGCATTCGCGGGCAACGCATCGAGCGGAAGGACCCGCTGGTATTCCCCGACGCTGATGTTACGCACGAGTTCGCGCTCGACCTCCGTCATTAGCCGCGGATGGTAAACGGTGCTCCCGTTGTCCTCGTCCAGCGTAAAGATGAAAGGCGTCAGCCGCTCAGAAACGCAGGCGCGAACGACGTTGTCCAGCTCGCTCGGCGTGAGCGTGGCGCTGCTCGAGAAACGTTCCGTTTCCGGGTGCCAGATCATTACCCCGTTCTTGAAGGCCTGCGGCAGTCGGAACCGATGGCCGTCGAGAATCGCCCGCGCACCGTGAAGCGTGCGCCCGGTAGCCACCGTGTAGGCGATACCGCGCTCGGTCAGTCGCTGCAGCGTCTCGCTCGTGTAGTCTGAGATTGCCGACTCACGGTTCAGCAGCGTGCCATCGAGGTCGAAAACAACCAGTTCCATCGCGCGCATCCACAACAAGTGATGTTTTAGTCTGGCCGCTGCACCCGGCCGGCGCAAGGGCGTTGCCGAATCCCTTTGTAACGGTGTGTATCGACGCTCGCTCACCCGCTGCCCGGCAGCGTGAGGGCTGGTAAGGTAGCGTGACACAGGAGCAAGAAGGCGAGATTTTGTACCTCATTACCGTTGCGCGATTACTTGGACTGCTGGCAATGACTCTTATCGTTCATCCGCTCGGAGCCATCGAGACTATTGATGGCGAGATTCTGATCACCGACTTCACCACGGACGGCACCGACCTCGGCTGGTACGTGGTGAAAGATAACGTGATGGGGGGCCGAAGCGACGGAGATTTCGAGCAAGAACAAGGAAAGCTGCGTTTCACAGGTAATACCAAAACCGACGGTGGTGGGTTCAGCTCCATTCGCACCCGGTCCATGCAGCTCAATTTGTCGAATCACGACGGCATCCGCCTGCACGTCAACGGGGATGGCCGTCGCTATACCTGGCGATTGGCAACCACGGCACGCTGGCGCGGGCGACAGATCGGTTACTGGGCCGAATTCGACACGCAGCCCGGCGGATGGAAGGTGGTCGACATCCCGTTCTCCCGCTTCATTCCGCGGTTCCGGGGTTCTCGGCTGGACGGCCCGCCGCTCGACCCGGCAAGAATCACCGGCATGGGACTAATGATTTACGACAAACAGGATGGCCCTTTCGACATGCAACTTGCGAGCGTGCGCGCCTATCCGGAGCCTGCGCCGTTTACTGTTAAGCAATACCAATGGAAGAAGCGCGTGCTGGTCGCCAGTGCGCCGAACGACGATGATGAGAACCTGAATAGACAGCAGGCCAGCCTCGGTTCAACACCGGATGAGTTTGCGGAGCGCGACATGGTCCTCGTGACCCTGCTGGACGACGGGGTCTCAACCGCCGGCACACGCGAGCTGACGAACGCGGAAGTTACTGCGGCTCGCAAGGCGCTCGGCATTCGTCCCGGGTCGTTTGCCCTTCGGCTCATTGGAAAGGACGGCGCGGTGAAGCAAGCTGCCGAGACTGCGACATCGATGGCAGAGATCTACGCGCTGATCGATGCCATGCCGATGCGGCAGAGAGAACAATACGATCAGTAGTGCGGACTGACGTGCGCAGTTCCCGGCCCTACTCCGACGAGATATAAAAATCCGCCGTAGGCAGTTCGTCCCAGTCCACCTCGATGCCCAGGCCCGGTCCCTTCGGCGCAAACGCCCGCCCGTGCGCGAGCAGGTTGCCGTTCGTCATACCGAATTCAAAAACCTCTTTGGGCATCGGCGCCTCGAAGTAGCGGGTCCGCTCGTTGGCGAGCATCAGGTGCAGGTTGGCCACCTGTCCCAGCGAGTGACCCCAGCTTTGAATATCGATCGGCAGATCGGCCTGGTTGGCAATCACCAGCAACTCGAGTGCCGTCGAGATGCCACCCACAACCGTGGCGTCGAAGCGGCCCGCGTCCCACGCACCGGCATCGATCGCCTGCCTGATGTATTCGGGACTGTAGATGTTATAGCCAGCCGGAATGATGAGTGTAGCGAGCTGGCTCCTGAGCGCTGCGTATTGCGCAAGGAGCGCATCGTCAATGGGGGCCTCGAACCAGTCGAAGAGGCCACTGTCCATTTGCCGACCCAGCCTGAGCGCGTCCTCGAGGTCGTAGGCTCCCTCGAGATCGATCATGAAACGATATTCGGAACCTGCAAAGGTCTGTTGAATCAGTTTCACCAGAGCGAGGTCCTGGTCGATCGAACCCCAAACGTGGAATTTGAAGTCCGTGAAACCGAGCTTCGCATATTCATTAACCGCCGCGACGTACTCGGGCAGCGAATCGTAGAACGGCAGGCTCGCGTAGGCGGCGATCGTATCGCGCGTCGCCCCCAGTATTTCGTAAAGCGGTAGCCTGGCCTTGCGTGCCGCGAGGTCCCACAGTGCGATGTCGATGCTCGCGCGCACTTCGTCGCTCAGATCCGGTCGTGTTTTTTCAAGCATCGATGCAACGGTGACCGGGTCCAGTGACCGCAACGCGACGAGATCGTCGGCGACACCCTGTAACTCGACCAGGTGCGCATCGCTGAAATTGACCTGGTAATAAGCATCCACACCGGATATGCCCTCGAATCCGTCGGCAGTCGTGATACGCAGAATATTGTTGACCTCGAACCAGGCGTCCTCCCGGCCGGAATACCGCGCAGTTGTGTTGTACATACCGACAGCATGGATTTCGACGCCGACGATTCTCGCTTTCTCCGAAAATTGGAAGTACGGCGCGTATTGCTTTGCGCTCTCACCGGAAAACGCTGCCAGGAGGTCAATCGCGGTCATCGGGCGTTCGTCTGCAAGAGGTGCAACACTGGTTTGAATGACAAGCAGGCAGACAAGGGCTGTAATCGACCGAACGAGCGTCATGCCAGCTCGCTCACCGCGCGATGGGCCTGGTCGATAGCAACGTTGAGCAAAGACATGGACCCCGCGTCCGAGTTCGCGATGGCAACTCGGCCGAATGGTTTACGGCCGCGTATGAAAGGATACCGCTCGTCCTCATCGTCCTCGTATATCTCGTCATAGAGTGGATTGGCCCGGTTGATGTAGGCGTGCGCCCAGCGGTTGACAGTGATGCCTTCGATGTCCCGGGCCGGATCGAAACCTCCTGCGGACAGGCTGCCGGCAAGTTGGCGGCGGAGGTTGCGCTCGATGGTTTCAAACGAGGTTGCAAACAGTTCGTGGCGAGCAGCGCGCTTCTGTTCGCTCGGCGTCAAGCCGGCATTCGATCGGTGCGGAAACCGCACCATGTGAACGACGGCCGGTTCGTCGGGGTCTCGCGGGTAACGGTAGCCGCCGAAATCGACCGGGTAATCGAGATGGCTCATAGCACAGTAGCTGCCCGGGTTCAGTAGAGCGCCGACACCCAGTTTTTTCCACGGCTGCCAGTTTCGCAGCGCAACGTTGGAATAAAGAATGGGCGATTTCACCATGGTACGCAGCGCCTGTTGCTGGGTTTCGGGCAGCTCCGGACACAGCTGCGGAATGATCTGGTTGTAACAGGCAAGAATGCAGTGCCGGGCCCATACCCGGTTCGCCTGCGCGCCATGCACATAGGTGATGCCGACGCGACCCGCCGACTTCGGGCTGCCGTCGTGTTCGACGTGTACGACCGTGCTCTGACGGCGGACCCGAACCTTCGAATCCGCCAGGTCCAGTTTGCCGTAGTCAAAGGGGGCCAGCACCACCTCCGCTATCGTGCTGCCCGGCGCCACGTCGGGAATCAGGCTGCGCACCAGCATGCGAGCCACCGAGGCATTGCCATCCGGGAAATGATAGGTGGGCGTCTTTTCGCCGCCGGAGCCGAACCAGCCGCCCGGGCCCTCGAGAGGAGTGGCATTGACTCCTGGCAGTCCCCAGTAGAAGGCCTCTATCGCCGGCACCGCTTCAATGCCCACGCACCAATCCGTCGTCAGATTCTCGAGGATCGTGTAGATCTCCGGTTCTTCGATTTTCAGGTGCCGCTTCAGAAATTCCCGGTAGCTGATGCTGTTCAGATACGCGGCGTCCGTCGGATAGGAGTGATCTGGAATCGCGTTCTCGCGCGTGCTTATCAGTCGCATCATCTCGCGTTTGGCCGCGTCCGAAATCGGCATTTGCCGCACTGCTTCGTCAAGCGAGAGCTTTGACTCAGCGACGGATATCCAGCCCTGGTAATGCCACCCGTTCACCAGTGGATAGGCGAGCGTTCGATCGACCCCGAAAGTTTCGCGATCGAAATAAAGGCCGGCCGTCAGATCGTTGCGTTGGTAGAAATCGAAGTCGTAGGCCTCTCCCAGGCGCTGCGGCTCAATGCCCAGATCGTGAAACAGCCGCTTTGCGATATCACTGTACACATCGGGCCCTTCGAGTAACTCGCTACCGCCGTGCGTAATGAGCGTGCGTCCCGCAACCTGGAACTCGTTGCGTTTGGCGTGGCCGCCAAAGTCGTCGTGATTGTCGAGGATGAGAATTCGCGCGTCCGGGTGCGCCTGGCGATAGAAAAACGCGGCCGAGAGTCCGCTGACGCCGCCGCCCACCACCACCAGGTCGTAACGACCGGCATCGGGCTCCCGCACGGAACCCCAGTCGCGCCGGCCCTCCCGCGCGAGCTGATGGGCGACCTCGAAGGAGCCGGCATGGCTCCCCCGCATCCCGGTCAGCGCGGGCGGATAGTAAGGCCTGCCGCTCCCTTCAAGCTTCTGCATCTCGTCCGCGAACGCCCGGCCGGGCACGAATGCGCTCGCAGCCGTGGCACCCATGCCCAGCAGGAGATCTCTGCGTGAGATCGCCCGGTCCATGCCAAGATTGCGGTCGGCCGACGTCATGTTCCTGTCCTTGGCGAAATTTGAATTCGAATGATACCGTGTACGCGGTGGCAGTTACTTTGCAAAAACATCTTCGTCAGCGCCACATTGGAACACGCCGACCAACGATCTACTACCGATCGCGCAGTAGCCGTTCACAATAAAGGGGAATCACCGAGTGCGCCAAGTCGAAGTGCAGCGCGAAGACTATCCAGCGCCCTGGTATGCCTGGCTCACAGTCGCGATCCTGTTCGTTGCCTATATCTTTTCCTTTATCGATCGCATGATCCTGAGCCTGCTGGTCGAGCCGATGAAGCGCGACCTGTCGCTCACCGACACACAGTTCAGTCTCCTGCAGGGATTCGCCTTTGCAATCCTTTATACCTTCGCCGGGTTGCCCATGGGACGATTGATCGACCGGACAAGTCGCGTGCGGGTGATTGCGCTGGGGGTCGCATTCTGGAGCCTGATGACGACTGTCTGCGGCATGGTGTCCAGCTACTGGCAGCTGTTCCTCGCCCGCGTCGGCGTCGGGGTGGGCGAGGCAACTCTCTCACCGGCCGCGTATTCCATATTTGCCGACAGCTTCAGGCCGCAGCGACTGGGCCTCGCACTCGGTGTCTACAACGTGGGCGCAGCGGTCGGCGGCGGACTTGCGATGATCATCGGCGGCTACGTGGTCCAGGCGGTGGCCGCGATGGACGACGTCGTCTTGCCGATCGTGGGCCAGATCCACGCGTGGCAAATGACCTTCCTGGTCATCGGCCCGCCGGGCATTGTTGTCGCGCTGCTGGTAGCCTGGTTGCGCGAGCCACCGCGACATGGGCGCGTGCGCACCGCGGACTCCAAAGGCCTCGTATCGATCCCGCTGAACGAGGTCATCGAATTCGTCAAGCGACACAGAAAGTCACTCGCATACCATCATCTCGGCGTCGCCGTCTCGCACATGGCGGCATTCGGCGCCATCTCGTGGACGCCGGTTTTGCTGGTTCGCGTACACCAGTGGCCCGCCGAGAGCATCGGCATGGGCATGGGGCTCGCACTGATAATCGGCGGCGTTCTCGGATTCATCGGCGGGGGCTGGCTCGGCGACGTGCTCGCCCGGCGACGCGCTACGGTGGGCAGGCTACAGGTCGGGTTGATCGTCGCACTCCTCGCGCTGCCGGCAACCGTCGTCTACTCCTTGCAACCGAACCCGTACGTGACAGTGGTACTGCTCGGCGTCATTTACATGTGCGCCGCCGGCAATCTGCCGAGTTCCATCGCCGCGCTGAACGAGCTCGCACCGAACCAGATGCGCGCGCAGCTATCAGCGCTGTTTCTGTTCGTCATCAACCTGATCGGGCTCGGACTCGGGGCAACCCTTGTCGCCCTGTGCTCGGATTACGTGTTCACCGGCGATACCGGGATCCGCTACTCGCTCGCCGTGACCACACCGGTTGGCTACCTGCTGTCCGCCGTCTTTTTTCGCCGGGCTTTCGCCCACTTCGAGCGCAGCATGGCAGAGCGCCGGGCAGCGCCCTGAAGACAGGCGAAGCGTTTACGGTGGATCGTCGGTACCTGATCGACGAGCAGCTGCAGTTCGACATCCAGAGACAAGGACGAGCTCGAGAACGTCCTGTGCGAACAGTTTGTGCAGCGGCCGACCGCATCCGGCTCTGAGATACCCCCGGCAGCCAGACAAAAAAAGGGGGTGGCAACGCCACCCCCGAGTTGTCTTGCTCCAATCGAGGCACCGGTCAATTCAAGTATCGATTAACCGGTTGTAGAAGCCTCAGGTCATTCGCAGCTCGTCACCGCGATCGCTTTCTGATCGGTTGCGCCACTCAGTGACGCGCGGTTGATGATGGTATCGACCGAGCAATTTGCTTCGACATCGAAGCCCAAGGTCGCGGTGCCCCCTGCCAGAACTAAGACCTCAAGATCGGTACCTACCACAGGCGCTGTTCCTACTCCGTTGAAAAAGTAAGAATCACCATCCGTGCCTGTTGCATTTTCTGCTCCAACAGTAGCGCCGGACGTTGTATTGTCAAGCCTTGCGTAAGTGTAGTGGATGGTGTTTCCTCCTGCAGACGCATCCGTGCCAATCCAGATCTGGAA